>NZ_JAKLTP010000006.1:0-177455 GCF_022012365.1 Acinetobacter sp. SM34
TGACCAGTTCAATCGGGCTTTCCAGACGTTGCAGTAAGGTTTTAAGTTGGGCTGAAGTATTTTGATCTAACATGGCTAACGTCTCCAAGGGAGTAAATGCTTATTTAATAAAGCCATAGTAGGCTAAAATTATAAATAGGTAAAACGATTCATCTATATAAAAACAATCGCTTTAATAGATTGATAATTTATTTACGAATGATGTTCTATCAAATAGGTGATGGTTTAATGTGAATTTTCAAGTATTTAATCAAAATTAAAGCATTTTTTATAAATGATTGCATACTTCAGAGCAATTTTGATTATGATGGCATCATGCTCTAACAAGGTTATAAAAATGCAACTAAAATCTGGAATTTATCAACACTATAAAGGCAAATTATATCAGGTCTTCCATGTTGCCACCCATAGCGAAACGGCTGAGAAACTTGTGGTTTATCAATGTTTATATGGCGATTATTCAATGTGGGTACGTCCTTTAACCATGTTTCAAGAAATGGTCACCCTCGAGAATGGTGAAGTTGTGCCAAGATTTAAATTAATTCAAGAAACGACATAAGCTGGATTAAAGACATCGATAAACGCTAGACTCAACAGAATAATAAAATAGAGATATCTACGATGAGTATGAGTGCGACATTCCAAAAACGAATGCATGAGCTGTATCAGGGATTTATTAAATTTGATGCCTTACAAAAAGATCGTATCCAGCGTTATCGAAATATCGAGCCAGACTCTGCTTTATTTTTAGCCATGCAGGTGCGCCTGCAGCAATCCAAGGCTATTTTGGAGATTGGCACTTCAACCGGTTATTCGACTTTATGGCTGGCCAATGCAGCGCAGACTTCACAAGGTCATGTCACTACTTTGGAAATTGATCCGGCACGTACCCGGCAAGCTCACCAATATGCCCATGAACTGCAATTAAGTGAAGTGATTGATTTTTGGGTGGGGGATGCGCAAAGTTTTCTTGAAAATGCCGAACAGCAATATGACTTTATCTTGCTGGATGCGGAACGGGATACCTATGTTGATTACTGGCAGTATTTGCAGCATATGCTGCATCCCAAAAATGGAGTCATGTTTGTCGATAATGTGATATCGCATGCAGCAGAAGTTAAACAGTTTATTGAATTGGTGAAAAGTGATGAACGTTTTATGAGCATGACCCTGTCTATTGGGGCAGGCTTATTTATGATTTGTTATAAATAAAAAAATTAATTCATGGTGTTTAAAAATCAGGGATAAACCCTGATTTTTTTAATCAATCGAAACCCGGGTAAAGTGCAAATCATATTCGAGATATTTATGGACAAATGCTGCCTTATCATTGCTGCGAAGCAGGTTGTTATAAATGAATTCCGGAACAGGGTGATAGAGTTCAGCTGAACCATTATTATAAAAAATTTTAAGATAACGTGATGACGGACTGTATTTCCAAAAAGTTACAGCAATTTGTGTTCCCATAAGCACCTCATTTTTTATATGACCAAAGCCATTTGATGTCTTACTGAGCATGACCATACTGATAAGGTCATCATTGATGTATAACAGAAATAATTGCCGAAAGGTAGCTTGGAATTAAGATTTAGTGTCCTGTTATTTTCAAATACAACACAAACTAGACCGATTAAAATCTATACTGTCAAAGCACACCTTTAAACTTCACGATGATGATGTTTAGCATGTGGTAGATGTCTTTTGATCGGACGATTCATAGTCTACTAAATACGCATAAATGTGTATTTATAAAGTCTGAAATGCAAATGCAGATTAATTTAAGAACAAATCAATAACCAAAAAATTAATAGTAAAAAAACCACGCTAAAAAGCGTGGTTTTTGAATCAGTTCAATCTAATACAGATTAGATTTTACCAACTAGGTCAATTGAAGGAGCTAAAGTAGCATCGCCTTCTTTCCATTTAGCTGGGCAAACTTCACCTGGGTGAGCGTGAACATATTGAGCTGCTTTAACTTTACGAAGAAGTTCTTGAGCATCACGACCAACACCACCAGCGTTGATTTCAACGATCTGGATTTTACCTTCTGGATCGATAACGAAAGTACCACGGTCAGCAAGACCAGCAGCTTCGATTAATACGTCGAAGTTTTTAGCAAGAGTCCAGTTCGCATCACCAACCATTACGTATTGGATTTTTTTGATTTCTTCTGAAGAATCATGCCAAGCTTTGTGAGTGAAATGAGTGTCAGTAGAAACTGAATAGATTTCAACGCCTAATTTTTGGAATTCAGCATAGTTGTCTGCAAGGTCACCCAATTCAGTTGGGCAAACAAAAGTAAAGTCAGCTGGGTAGAAGAATACTACAGACCATTTGCCTTTAAGATCAGCTTCAGTTACTTCGATGAATTGACCATTTTGGAATGCAGTTGCTTTAAATGGTTTAACTTCTGTATTAATTAAGCTCATCATTGTCTCCATGATTGAGGTTTGTATTTGATTTCCAAAAGGATAGCGAATTTTTTGTTATTGCTGAAACAGTATTTTTATATTATTGAAATCGGAAAAACCGAATTAACTAATATAAAGCCTACAATTCCACCAAATCTGATTCTTCTATCTATCTATTCAATCATCTAAGCATGATGATTGAATGACAAAAGCGCAGTTCTTCAGCTTGTCTAACAACATGAAGGTTCATGCACTAAAATTCAAGGGTAAATTTTTTAAAAATTAAATTTGTTTTTAGGATGAATCAATTTTACTTATTTCTCATCATCCTGGCTTAGGCGACACTTGGTGATCAAGTGCTACTTGATCGCTTGAATTATGCTCAAAGCTAGAGGATTTAAAATATTCTTGTATTTAAAACAGCATGAATAAATATCTTGCTGGCTTTCTCTCTGCGACGTTACAGCGTAAAATACTCAGTTCAATTTTTTTGTTTTGGGATAAGTTATCTGTGGTCAGTCATTTAAATGTAGATCAATGGGTCATGGCACGTGACCGTCATCGTTTAAATCGACTTCGCAAAGGTAAAGATGCCAATGAAAAGCAATATCAGGAATTATTAGAAAAATCGAATCATAAAGTTCGTGAGCGTCTGTCACGTGTTCCGAACATCAAACTGAATCAAGACCTGCCGGTTACCCAATATAAAGACAAGCTGATTGAAGCGATTCAACAGCATCAAGTGATTATTGTGGCCGGTGAAACCGGTTCCGGTAAAACGACTCAGCTGCCGCAAATTGCCATGCTGGCCGGCCGGGGTTTAACCGGCATGATTGGACATACCCAGCCACGTCGACTGGCTGCACGTAGCGTATCGCAACGTATTGCCGAAGAAGTCGGGGAAAAGCTGGGTGAGTCGATCGGTTTTAAAATCCGTTTTAATGAACAGGGTTCGCAGGATTCCATTGTCCGCTTAATGACGGATGGTATTTTGTTGGCAGAACTGGCCAATGACCGCTACTTAACCAAATACGACACGATTATTATTGATGAAGCACATGAGCGTTCGCTGAATATCGACTTCATCATGGGCTATCTCAAACAGCTCTTGCCTAAGCGTCGTGATTTAAAAGTCATCATTACTTCAGCAACGCTGGACGTAAACCGCTTTAGTAATTACTTCTTTGATGCGCCGATCTTTGAAGTCGAAGGTCGTAGTTTTCCTGTAGAAGTGCGTTATCGTCCTGTTTCGGAAATGAGCATTGGCGGTAGTGATGATGATGAATTTGATGACTTTGAAGAAAACCTGCCGCGCGCAGTGGTTCAGGCTGTAGAAGAATGTTTTCAGGATGCGCAGGAAAAAGGCCATCCGGAACATGCCGATATCCTGATTTTTGCCAGTACCGAACAGGAGATTCGTGAACTGCAAGAAATCTTGCAAAAGCATGGTCCACGACATACCGAAATTTTACCTTTATATGCACGTTTAGCCATTGCAGAGCAGCAAAAAATTTTCAGTCCTGGCGGTGGTGGTCGACGGATTATTATTGCCACCAACGTGGCTGAAACGGCGCTGACTGTGCCGAATATCCGCTATGTGATTGACAGCGGTTTTGCGCGTATTTCACGCTATAGCTATCGTTCACGGGTGCAGCGCTTACCGATTGAAGCGGTATCGCAAGCGGCAGCCAATCAGCGTAAAGGGCGTTGTGGTCGTATTGCACCGGGTGTCTGTATTCGGCTGTATAGTGAGGAAGATTTCCAAAGCCGTCCTGAATTTACCGAACCCGAGATTAAACGAACCAACCTGGCTTCGGTAATTTTGCAGATGCAAAGTCTGAATCTGGGAGATTTGGAAAGTTTCGATTTTATTGAGCCACCTGATCATCGTTTGGTCAATGATGGTCGCAAGCTGCTGATTGAACTTGGGGCGATGAATGAGAAAAATTCTCCTAAAGTGGAAGAAGAAAAATTATCTTCAAATTCTAGCTCTTCTAAAAAAGTGGGAACACAAGGTGGACTAACTAAAATCGGTCAGCAAATGGCAAAAATGCCAATTGATCCACGTCTGGCACGCATGATTTTAGGCGGTGCACATTTTGGTGTGCTGAATGAAGTACTGATTATTGTCGCAGCTTTGGCTGTGCAGGATCCACGTGAACGTCCGGCCGATAAACAGATGCAAGCCGACCAGAAACATGCTTTATTCAAAGAAGCTGATTCTGACTTTCTGTTCTACATCAAGTTATGGGAAACCTTGCAAAATAATCGTGCGTCGATGAATGAAAACAAGCGTCGTAATTTTGCACGCCAGCACTTTTTAAGTTGGTTGCGTTTGCGTGAATGGAAAAAAACCCATGAGCAGCTTTTTGAGCTGGCACAGGGATTAAAACTATCTTTCAATGATAAAAAAGCCAGTTATGAAAACCTGCATCGTGCCTTATTGACCGGCCTGTTGTCCTTCATTGCTAACAAGACTGATGAACGTAATGTGTTTATGGCAGTGCGTCAGCAAAAGGCACGTATATTCCCGGCATCAACCTTGCATAAAACCAATACCCCTTGGGTGATGGCTTTTGAAATGGTGGAAACCTCACAGGTTTATCTGCGAACTTTGGCCAAAATTGAACCGGAATGGATTTTGCTGGCTGCGCGTGACTTGCTCAAGCATCACTATTTCGAGCCGCACTGGTCGAAGAAAGCCGGGATTGTCAACGCTTATGACCAGATTTCCTTGTTTGGTTTAATTATCGAACCGAAACGTTTGATGAATTATGAAAAAGTTGATCAGGCTGCGGCACATGAAATTTTCCTGCGCGATGCTTTAACCACAGGCAATCTGGGCATTACGCCACCATTCTTAAAACATAATTTACTCAAGCTGGAAGAAGTCGAACGGGTTGAAGATAAGCTGCGTCGTCGTGACCTAGTGGTGGATGAAGAAACCATCTATCAGTTCTATGCTTCGAAAGTGCCGCAAGAAGTCGCCAGCCGCAGTAGTTTTGAAGACTGGCGTGCCACGGTCGAGCCGCAATATCCACGCTATTTATTTGTGGAAGATGATGCGCTGTGGATAAATGACCAACCAACCACGCAGCAATTTCCGGATTATCTGCATAACGGTTCATTGCGCCTGGCGGCCAGCTACCGTTTTGATCCGAGCCATGATGAAGATGGCGCAACGGTTAAAATTCCAGTACAGGCATTGCCACAGGTCGATGAAAACATCTGGTCATGGGGCATTCCGGGCTGGCGTGAAGATTTGATTGAAGCACTATTAAAATCATTGCCTAAAGACAAGCGCCGTAATTTGGTACCGATTCCGGACACAGCACGTAAGCTGATGAAAGCAATAGATGCGGTAAATTTACGCCAGCATATTTTCAGCTTCCTGGCTTTTCAGCTACGTGGTGATCAGGTCAGTGAAAAAGATTTTTCCTTTGAGCGGATTGACCAGTATTTACTGCCGTTCATTAAAGTGATTGATGAAAAAGGCCGAGTAGTTGAAAAAGGCCGTGATCTGGCGGAACTTAAGGCGCGTTGCCGTACAGAAACTCATAGTCCGGTCAAACAGCTGAAAGGTGAGTTTAAAACTTTCCCCGACAATTTTACTTTTGAGGCCTCACAGAAAATCACTGGTGTGATGGTGAAGCAATATCAGGCTTTGGTACCGACCAAAACATTTGCAGCACTTGATGCCAAAGATGAATCTGGCGTGGTGATTCAAACCTTTAATGATCAGGCTGAAGCCATTAAACAGCATCGTGAAGGGGTGATTCGACTGGTTTATATGCAGTTGGGTGATTTGGTTCGACAACTGAAAAAACAGATTTCCAAACCGCTGGCTTTGGCTTATTCGCCTCTGGGGGATAAGGCCCAACTGGAGCAGATGTTAGTTTATGCCACACTTCAGATGACAATAAATGATCTTCCTGTCAATGCTGAAGAGTTTCAAAACTTGATTTTAAATGTAAAAAAATCTTTCCTAACTCATGGTCAAGTGGCATTATCTATACTGAGCGATATTTATATCCAGTGGCAGGATATTCGTCGGAAATTGTTGGTTTTAGACGATTCTATCTTTGGAAAAAATATTGATGATCTTGAAGATCAGCTTGATTTAATGAGTCTTTCCAACTGTGTGTATGTCAAATCTTCCGATATATGGCAAGAATTTCCACGCTATTTAAAGGCTTTGGTCTTGCGTCTAGAACGCTTGCCCAATAACCTGCAAAGGGATAATTCTGCCATTGAGCAAGTTGACCCATGGATGGAAAAATTGTTTAAGTTTAAAAATGACGCTCGCCTGAAAGATCTGTACTTTATGGTCGAAGAATTTCGTATTTCCCTGTTCTCACAACCAATGAAAACAAAAATGCCGGTTTCTCCAACCCGCCTGCAAAAAGTATGGAATCAATTGGGCATTAATTAACAGAGCGCAAAATTAACGGGAGTTTTACATGGGCATTCGTATTACCGGTACCGGTCTTTATCATCCAGAAGAATCCATTAGCAATGATGAATTGGTTGCAAGTTTAAATGCTTATGTGGAACAGTTTAACCACGACAACGCGGACAAAATTGCAGCGGGTGAGATTGAAGCGCGTCGCGGTTCAGATGCAGAATTTATTGAAAAAGCATCCGGTGTTAAAAGCCGTTATGTTGCTGAAAAATCAGGTGTGCTCGATCCTAAACGTCTTTATCCACGTTTACGTGAACGCAGCGATGACGAACTTTCTATTCAAGCGGAATGGGGCGTAACTGCCGCTAAACAGGCGATGGAAAATGCCGGTGTTACCGCTGAAGATATCGATGTGGTCATTCTTTCATGTTCAAACATCCAGCGTGCTTATCCTGCTGTAGCGATTGAAATTCAAACTGCTTTGGGCATTCAAGGCTATGCCTATGACATGAACGTTGCCTGTTCTGCTGCAACCTTCGGTTTAAAACAGGCTGCGGATGCAATCAGAAGCGGTGCGCGCCGTGTATTGTTGGTGAATGTGGAAATTACTTCTGGTCATACGGATTTCCGTTCACGTGACTGTCACTTCATTTTTGGTGATGTGGCTACCGCATCGATTATTGAAGATACGACCATTAAAACTGGTTTTGATATTGTAGATACGCATTTGTTTACCCAATTCTCAAACAACATCCGTAACAACTTCGGTTATTTAAACCGTAGTGAAGATGCGGTGGTGGACGACAAATTGTTCCGTCAAGACGGTCGTAAAGTGTTTAAAGAAGTGTGTCCACTGGTTGCTAAAATCATTACCAAGCAACTTGAGAAAAATGAAATTGCGCCCACTAACGTTAAACGTTTCTGGTTGCACCAAGCCAATGCCAGCATGAATGACCTCATTTTAAAATATGTGGTAGGTAAAGATGCGGACCGTTCCCTCGTGCCAATTATTCTGGATGAATTTGCCAATACCTCTTCTGCAGGTGTGATCATTGCATTGCACCGTACTGCACATGAAGTGAATGATGGCGAGTACGGTGTACTTTGCTCATTTGGTGCAGGTTATTCTGTAGGTTCGGTTCTTGTGCAAAAACACGTTGTTGAATAAGGAGCAATATATTGCAGGTTGAGCATGATGCAAGATGGATCAAGCGTCTAAGTACCTTGTCCAGAATGTATTTCACGCCAACCTTTTTAGGTGCTGAACATATATATGCCTCAAAACCTGCAATGTATGTCGGGAATCACACCTTGTATGGGGTGTTTGATTCACCAATCCTGATTGATTATTTATATAATCATCATAAAGTGGCTGTGGTCAGTATTGCTGATCATGGCCATTTTTATTTGCCGGGTTGGCGCACCCTGTTTAAGAAATTTGGTGCGGTGGACGGTGAAAAGGAGTATATCCGTGCAGCGATGCGACAGGGCTATTCTATTCTGGTCTTTCCTGGTGGTGGGCGCGAGGTATTGAAAAGAAAAGGTGAGGCTTATCAGTTGATCTGGAAACAGCGTTACGGTTTCCTAAAACTGGCGCAAGAATTTAACTATGATATTGTTCCGTTTGCAGCGCTAGGCGGAGATGAAATCTTTGAACTGGGTTTTGATGCCAATCTTATTGTGGAGAGTCACTGGTTCCAGAAACTGCTCAAGGTTCCACAGCTGGATAAACTGCTGAGGCATGGTGATGTGATTCCATCATTGCCTAAAAATATGATTCCAAAACGCTTAGCTTTTTATTTTCAGTTTATGCCACGACAAAATTTAGCGCATATTGAAGATATGCAGCAATTACAGGATTTTCGTGACCAAATCCAGCAGCAAATCTATGCAGGATTGGCTCATTTAAAACAACAGCGTGAAGTTGAGAGAGTTTGAGTAGGCTCGGTGAATCTTTTATTTCTATAGTTTTTTATAATGGATAATTTACAAATATTTAATATTTGATTTTTTAAAATCAGCACGGCCTCATTTGATTGATTCATTTTTTATGCCTTTGTGTAGGCATTGCCTCTACTTTTGCCAGGTAAAAATGAGGAACTCAAAATATATTTTGAGTCCGCGAGAAAAACCTTTTGTTTACGATATACGACATCCTGAGCCAGTTTTAAGCACTGCTTTAAAATGCAGCAAAAGGGATGGGAAACGTGTGGCATCCATGCCACAGTCATGACTCTAATACCTGTTAAAACCTATTTTAAATTTTAAATTTAATAGCGACTTGAAGTAATTGAAAAATGATTTATGAAAGAAGTCTAATGAATTATTAAACAATCAAACTAGGATGATTATCGAGCAGGTTTGATTAAATTCTAAAGTCAGCATACATTATTGTGATGAGATGATTATTTATCAAGATTGATAAGTTTAATTTGGGGCGAGTATGGAACAGGAAAGTTTAGTACCGCAATATCAAGGGATTGCGAAACAGTTACTCAGAATTTCTAAAAGTTTAAATGATATTTTTCAAGATCAGCTCAATATTGTCGGTGGGCTGAATGCACAAAATATGTTTCGTATCGATCAGGGGTGGCATGTTGTACAAGTCGCCAATGGCCTATTTCAACTGCAATTTCATGCACCAGAGTCGGGCCTGAAAAGCATTTTGCACTGTGATTTTACCTACTTGGGGCAGAAAGCTGAATTATTAGAAGAATTTATTCTGCATGACCTGTACTTTCTCACCAATGATTTAAAGCCGCAACATTCACTCTATTTGCGACAAAAATCCCAACAGCTGCGACAGCTATTGCTGGATCAAGTGTACCTGTGGGTGCATGGAGCAGAGCGAGTGAGCTCTTATTTGAAAAATCTTTCATTGCCGGAAGCTGAAATTATTGATCAGCTAATGATGAAAGCCAATATTTATTCTTTTGCTGTATTGACTGATTCTGTAGTGAATAAAAAGGCATTGCCTGAAGCGGTGATCCAGCTGTTGCAAGAGATCTGTTCCATTCAAAGGGTGTATGGCGATGAATTTTTACCCATCCAGTCCTTAATCGAAGCACTGGATGAGTTTTGTTTTAGTGCTGCGCAGTTTTTACCTGCGGCCATGTATCGCATTATGGCGCTTTCATTTGAAGAGCGCTTTAACTTGCATGAGTTAATGGAGCATCAGGATGATATCCAGTTGCTCTATCGGCATGCCCAGGAGCAACCTGCTTTACTTGGTTTTGTGCGATTAATGCGGCGTGAACTTTGGCAGCGTGATGATTTACTGTCTAAGCAGAATTTCCTCGATGCTTCGACCGTGGTCTGGCAAAAGAAAGTAGCAAAATTACCGTTATTTGATTATCCGCGTGCGGCAAACTGGCTGTTTAAACAGTCTGCGGAGGTTCTGGACTGGTTGAGCCGCAATATTCAACAGAGCAGTGTGCGAGTGGCAGTCACGGCCCTAAGTTTTGTCGATAGCAGTCAGGTTCATCCGCAAGTCATTCTGGCCACCTTGCAGTACTTTCAGCATTGTTCAGCCCGCATGTTTATTCATAGCTGCCACTATTTTGCCATGCAGGAAGCCTGGTTTGAGCATGAATATAATTATAGTGTGGTGCTGAAAGGGCAAGATCAAGCGCTGGATGATCATCGCATTGCCATTAGCCCTTCCATTTTATATCTGGATGAATGGATGGAACTCATGCGTAATGTCAGCAAAGGCAATGAACAAACCGTTAAAAAAATCTATTTGCGCCTAAGTCGGGTGATGCAAGCCTATATGCTGCATCTGTATAAAATCACCCAAGATTTTAGTCATGATTTAATGGCGTATATCCGGCCGGAAACCCATCAAAATCGTGAGTTTTATATGGTGTTGCAGCGCTACAAAATGCAGTTGGATGAGTTCCGGCAGGTATTTTATTTGCGTGGTCGGCACATCCGGGTGTCTGTGTTTGATTCCTATGTAAGGGATTATCTGGTCGAATTTTTTAAGGATAACCAGTCTGTACCAAAAAGTACCAGCTGGATCGGGTTTTATCATCAGGCAACAGATTGGCATAGTTACATTCAAAAGCAGGAAATTATCAGCCAGCTCAAGAAAAATTATGCACTCGTGGTATGGCAACCGGTGATGCCAGAAAAGATTATGCACTTCGCTAGCTGGAGCTTTGAAGAACTGGCAGATCTGGAGCGCATTATTCAGGAATCGCAAAGGTGCCATAATTGTCTGGCGGCAAGCTATGCACAGCGGATTATTGAAAGGGAATATGTGGCTTTTCATATGGTCTCGCAAACCGGCAAGCTGCATATGACTTTAGGCTGTTACCT
Organism: Acinetobacter sp. SM34; assembly: GCF_022012365.1. NCBI lineage: Bacteria > Pseudomonadati > Pseudomonadota > Gammaproteobacteria > Moraxellales > Moraxellaceae > Acinetobacter > Acinetobacter sp. SM34. The sequence continues at coordinate 11,137 of NZ_JAKLTP010000006.1, forward strand.
GCGGGATGGTCAATTGATCTATGACCAGTTGGAATATCCGCACAATAAAAAAACTGAATACCTTTTTGTGAATATCGCGCTGCAATTTATCTCTTGGTTAAACCTGCAATTTGCGCCATTTAAGTGACAGTGGCTGTCGCTAAACTTTTTTCTGGGCTTAACTTTTAGGGAAAAAATCGGTAGGCTATAGCCGTTAATTTACGGTTATAGGTCTTATGAAACAAGAAACTGCACTCAAGCTTTTAAAAGCAGGCGAAAATGTCTTTTTAACAGGTTCGGCTGGTGCAGGGAAAACCTATACACTCAATCAGTACATCAATTATTTAAAAGCGCGTAAGGTGCCTGTGGCGATTACGGCATCAACCGGGATTGCTGCAACGCATATGAATGGCATGACCATTCATACCTGGGCGGGAATCGGCATCAAGGATTTTCTGGGCGATGCTGACCTGAAAAACATGAAAGAGCGCAAGTACCTTAAAGAGCATTTGGAAAATGCCCAGGTACTGATTATTGATGAAATTTCCATGCTGCATGCTAAGCAGCTGAATCTGGTCAATCAGGTTCTAAAATATTTTAAAGAAAGTGATGAAGCTTTTGGCGGGATTCAGGTGATTGTCGCAGGTGACTTTTTCCAGTTACCGCCGGTAGGTAAAAATGACGAACGCAACCGTGACAAATTTTGCTTTATGTCGGATGCCTGGGTTGAGGCGAAATTTCGGGTCTGTTATCTGACCGAGCAACACCGTCAGGGCAATGACTATTTAAATGACATCTTGAATGCCATTCGTAGTCAGAGCATTAGCACCGAGCATCTTCAAGCCTTGGAACAAACCCGTCATCAGGATATTGGCGAAACCTTTACCCGTTTATATACCCACAATATGGATGTGGATAGCATCAACTTTAAGCATCTGAATGCTATTGATGCCGAAAGCAAGCAGTTTGACGCCATCTGTGATGGCAATGACAAGTTGATCGAAACATTGAAATCTTCCGTTCGTGCGCCTGAAAATCTCACCTTAAAGAAAAATGCCAAAGTGATGTTTGTGAAAAACAACTTTGATATGGGCTATATCAACGGCAGTTTGGGCGAAGTGATTGGCTTTGAAGAAGATGATGAACACGGCATTTTGCCAAAAGTAAAATTGACCGATGGTACGGTACTGCTGGTGGAGCCTGAAACCTGGTCGGTCGATAGCGATGCTGGTAAAACCATTGCCAGCTTTCAGCAAATTCCATTACGTCTGGCTTGGGCCATTACCATTCATAAGTCACAAGGCATGACTCTGGAAGCGGCTGAAATCAACCTGGCGCATACCTTTGAGAAAGGTCAGGGCTATGTGGCTTTATCACGTTTAAAAGCTTTAAATGGCTTGAAACTTTTAGGTATGAATACTCAGGCGCTGGAACTGGATAGTTTGGCTATTAAGGCCGATCGCCGTTTTCAGGAATTGTCAGAAGAGGCGGAAAATCATTTTGCACTGATCGATTTAAGCCCGCAGCATAAGGCCTTTATCCGTCATTGTGGCGGTACCCTGAATGAAACTGAAATTCAGCGCAATGAAAAGAAAATTGCCAAGAGTGGCGGCAAAACCAATTATGCTACGGCTACACTGGATGAAACTCGTGAACTTTTTGAAGAAGGTTACGAAATTCAGGATATTGCCGTAGAGCGTGGTTTAACCCCAGCGACCATTATCAATCATTTGGCGAAATTGCATAAAGAGCAGGGTTTGGATATTTCCGTGGCTCATCCGGGGGATGAAGTGGTGGAACAGGTGCGTAAAATTTATAAACGCTTGATGAAACGTCAAAGTCCTGAAAACTTTAGTGAGGATGGTGCAATTAAGCTGCGTCCGATTGTAGAAGCGACCAGTCCACGTATGGGCTATGACCAAGTACGTTTAGCTTTGCTTTTTGTTGAATAAATTGCAGTAAAGTAAAATGAATGCGTGATGAGGGCTTCTTGGCTTGTCACGCATTACATCTTTTCCAACTTGGGTTAAACTACAGCCTTTAAATTACAATATGTACGGCTATGGCATTTAGCACGTGGTATACACTAAGAAAATTCGTTTATAACAATTTACATAATGAAGACTACGAAACCAGGTTTAGTCGGACGATCAACTATTTTTTAATTTTATTGATCCTGGGTAATGCGGTAGCCATATTATTAGAGTCGGTAAATGATGTGTATCAATCCTATGCGGCATTTTTCGATTTTTTCGAATATTTTTCTATCTTCATTTTTTCGCTTGAATATTTACTCCGTTTTTGGTCAGTTGCCGAAGAAAATCCATTTTACAGTGCATGGAAGAATCGCCTGAATTGGGTCAAAAGTGGTGCAGCAATCATTGATTTATTTGCCATCTTGCCGGCTTATATTAATTTCTGGGTGCCTATTGATTTACGCTTCCTGAGAATTTTACGGCTCATGCGACTGTTAAAATTGACACGTTATTTTGTCTCCCTACAAATTCTATTGCGCGTGATTGAACGTGAAAAAGGGTCTTTTCAGGCGGTCCTCTTTATTTTAAGCATCATGATTGTGATGGCTGCCGCCTGTATTTATGTGGTCGAAAGTAAAGCTCAACCTGATGTGTTTACTTCAATTCCGGCATCGATGTGGTGGGCGGTAGTGACCCTGACCACTGTGGGTTATGGAGATGTGACGCCGATTACTCCTTTGGGGCGTTTTTTGGGCGCAATTATTACCATTTTGGGCGTGGGGCTGGCCGCTTTACCGGCAGGTATCTTGGCAACCGGCCTGACCTATGAACTGGAACAGCGTAAGCAGAATCTGGAATTAAAATTTAGAGAGTTATTGCAAAGTTCTGAAATTGATCTATTCAATGATCAGGAAAAAATAGAAAGTATGCGTAAAGAGGTGGGACTCACTTCAGAGCAAACGCGCAATATTATTTTCCAATTGCTGCGTGAACAACGAGAAGATGCATTGAAGCAGGAACGGGAGCAATATGCCTATTGCCCACATTGTGGGAAAAAATTACCGGATTAAAAAATAGCTAATAATGCTTAAACTCTTCCATGAAATTGCTGATCAAGCTTGTGTTTAAGGATAAATTATTTCTAATAATTCGTTACTGAATGGCTGTGTCCATGACATATTTGAATGTCTATGTTGCTGTGAGTACAAGCAAGAATATGGGCGAATGTAAAGTCTCATAACAATTATCACTTTGAGTCAGAAAAATAATTTGTTATGTTGTTTCTGAATAACAATAATCTAGATCAGTTTGTAAAGTGAAAAAAACAGGATGATTTTTTCACTGACTTAAAATAATAAAAACTCAAAGGAAAATATATGAAACAGTATCAAAGAGCAGCGCTTGCCTTAGTGGTGGCCAAGCTGGAATTTGGCAATCATAAATCAAATATTTATGATTATAATGAAAGTGCATATCCTCAAATCAGCGGTAATGTAAATGCACAAGAAGCAAAACTGTATGATTACCAGCGGTCAGCGGTTTTTGAGGGACGAAACACTGGACGGGAATTTAACCTCTACGATTATGGTCATAGCGAATTTATAAGTTTAAAAAAGAAAGGCATAAAAAAATACGAAGGTTATCATTATGGCAACTCAAGTTATTATGAAATCACCATTTCAGGCTCGACCATCAGTCTGTATGACTTTAGCACCGGACAATATTATAACTTTAGCTAGTTCATTATGAATTTGATGATAAAAAAATAGCCCCTATAAAGGAGCTATCTTTGCTTTACTCTCTTTTTTGAAAATCTATGGCTCGACTCTATAGATTATGCAGCTTCCGCTTCTTTACGTACTTCTAACCCATGGACTTCAACTATGGGACAGCAGGGGCCATGATGTTTTTTCTAAAGGCAGCTCATTTTTGTTGAAAACATCCTCGGATAAAACCAAACATGAAACAGACTAATTAATTCTATGGTATAGTGAATTATATTCATTTATGAGTTGCTGAATTTGAGTATTCGTTTTCAGATAAATAGAAAAAATACAGTCAAATTCATGGTTTTCATTTATTTTAAGTTTTGCTTGATCCTCGCCACTCGAAGCATAGCTTCTCGTCTTGCGCTCAGGCAAAGCTGCTTTTATTGTCCTTCGCACTTCCAGCATAGCTGGAAGCCTTGCGTAAGGGCAAAACGATGTTTTGCTGGACCCTTACTCATGCTTGAAATTCGTCATCTCAAAACTTTAACGGCATTGCGTGAACATGGTTCACTGGTGGCTGCTGCCAATGACCTGTGTTTAACACCATCGGCCATTTCACATCAGTTAAAAGAACTCGATCACTGGTATGGGGTAGAAGTGGTGAATCGTCGTAGCCGTCCGGTCACTTTTTCGAATGTGGGGCAGCGTTTACTGAAATTGGCAGATGATGTATTGCCGCAAATCCAGATTACCCAAACCGACATTACCCGCATTGTGCATGGCCAGACCGGGCGAATTATTTTTTCATCTGAATGTCATAGCTGTTTTGACTGGTTGATGCCATTACTCAATCAATATCGTCATTTATATCCGGATGTAGACCTAGATTTTGCTTCAGGTTTTGAAGCCAATCCGCATGAATTGCTGCAAAATGCAGAATTTGATCTGCTGATTACCGCAGATCCGATTGCTTTAAAAGGTATTGAATATTTCCCGATTTTTGAATATGAATCGCGGTTAGTCTTATCCAACACCCATCCTTTAGTTCGTGCCGAACGCATCACCGTACAAGAATTGGCTGATGAAACCCTAATTACTTATCCGGTCGATAAACACCGTTTAGACATCATGGCGAAACTGTTTATTCCTGCGAATATTCAGCCGAAACAGGTCCGAACCACGGATTTAACTCAGATGTTAATTCAACTAGTGGCCAGTGGTCGCGGTATTGCGGCACTTCCAGACTGGGTGGTAAATGAATATGAGCAAAAAGGCTGGGTGACTTCACGCCGTTTAGACTGTGTATCTTCTACAGGTTTGCGCCGTACTTTGTATGCGGGCTATAGAACTGAAGAGAAAGAGAAAAGTTATTTTGAAGGTTTCTTAAAGCAACTGGCTAAATTCTCGCAAAAGCGTAATCAGTATTATTCTGTTTAAAAGGGTGTGCTGAATTTTGCACAGGTTCAAAACTCCAGATGAAATTTCTAATGGAATGAGTCAATACCAGACTGATTGTTCTAAGTTCTAAGTCGATATAAATCAACGATAAAAAATCGTTTTTATTCTTGCTAGTCTAGCGCTGGAATCGCTGAAGGAGAGGGTTGTGAGTTCCGTGCATTTGCTGAGCAAAGATTTATGGATTATTGCAGCAGGATTTGTCGCTGCTATGCATGTCGGGAAATTGCCACCTGCGGTTCCTGTACTACAAACCGAGTTAGGCATCAGTTTGGTGCAAGCCGGTTTTTTATTGTCCTTGGTGCAAGTTGCTGGTATGTGCATGGCACTCGTGCTGGGCAGTTATACCGCTAAAATTGGCTTAAAACGCTGTGTACTATTGGGCTTGAGTTTACTCGCATTCGCCAGTTTCACCGGTGGTTTTGTGCAGGAATTCTCGGCGTTGCTGGCACTGCGTGTGGTAGAGGGTTTTGGATTTTTACTGATTACTTTAAGTGGTCCTGCTTTTGTCCGCCAATTGGTTCCTGTTGAGCAGTTGCAAGCCAAGATGGGGCTGTGGAGCGCCTATATGGGAGGCGGGATGGGAATAGGCTTGTTATGTACTCCCTTTCTGCTCAATAACATCGGATGGCAAGGGGTCTGGATTTGTTTTGGCTTATTATCGCTCGCCTTGGCCTGTGTGATTTACGTGATTATTCCCACAGCGCAAACTTATACCCAGTCAGTTGCGATTTTAGATTTAATTCAAATGACTTTAAAACATCCTCCCGCGTGGATTCTGGCCATTATTTTTGGTGTATATGCTGGGCAATGGTTTGGTTTGGTCGGTTTTTTACCCAGTATTTATCAGCAATATCAAATTTCTTTAGCAATGGCAGGTGCCTTAACTGCTATGGTGGCAATTGCCAATGCCATTGGTACCTTTACCTGTGGCTTACTGTTACAGCGTGGTTTTCGGCCTCAAACTTTAGTCCAAACCGGTTTTGCTAACTTAATGGTATGTGCCCTGAGTTTTTATTTGTTACGTGAAATTTTGCCCTTTAGTCTGCAATTTATATTGGTTTTGAGCTTTTCATTATTTGGCGGCTTGGTAGCAGCTGTAGTGTTTTCCCAAGTGTTAAATTTTTCCGCAAAGCCAATTGCCATTACCACCACAATCGGGTTGGTCTTGCAATTTTCCGCCACATCGCAATTTCTGTTGCCGCCTCTAATTGCCTCAATTGTACTGGCCACAGGCGGATGGTTTTGGGTGGGAATTTTAATGGCAAGCCTGTCCCTGATTGGCATGCTTTTAACCGGAATTTTATTTCGAAAAGCTGCCTAGTTCTTGAGGTGAAGACCTATAAGTGCTGATTTGCAGGCTTAAGATTTGAGAATCTAAGAATGTCCAATAAACAGGGTCAGTATCCCTGCGGCAATTAAAGGACCTACCGGAACACCACGTAATACTGCAACGCCTGCAACTGTTCCGATGAGTAAACCTGCAACCACATCGGGTTGATTGGTCATTAGTTTCACTCCACGTCCACCCAACCATGCGACCAGTACGCCAATGGCGATGGCAAGCAATGATTTAAAGCTTAAGAAGGATTTTAAAATGGCATCTCCGGGAATTTTGCCACTGGCAATAGGCGTGAGCACACCAATGGTTAAAATAATGATGCCAATATTTAAACCGTGTTGCTGCAAGTAGGGGAAATATTCACTCAGTGGGGTAATGCGAAAAACAATCAGTACGCCCGCAGCAATGGTCACGGCACTATTATGGCTAAAGATACCGCAGGCCAATAAAACCAGCAGCACGATCAGGTTTAAATCTAAATGGGACATTATTTAAAGGGAGAAAGTGATAAATCATGCATATTGTATAAGGTTTTGACGGTAGATATGCCTGAAAAGGCAGGAACAAGAAAAATAGTCCTCATTTCAGTATAGAATGAGTATTCCGTGAGAGTAAAAGGTTGGGTCTATGTTGTTGGAAAAGATGTTGCAATCGCAGGGTTTTGGTTCGCGTAAACATTGCCAGCAGCTCATTAAAAATGGGGCGATTGCCATTCAAGGTGAAGTGATCACCAATCCAAAACATAAACTGGATTTAAACGGGCTCAGTTTTTCCGTCTATGGTGGAACTTTTGATTATCGGGAAAAGGTCTATATTGCCTTAAATAAGCCGCAAGGATATGAGTGTTCACATCAGGCTACCCATCATTTTAGCGTATTCGATTTGTTTGATGATGTGTTGATGAATCGTGGCTTGCAATGTGTAGGACGTCTGGATCAGGATACCAGTGGACTGTTATTACTTACCGATGATGGACAATTTTTACAAGCCTTAACCCATCCGAAAAAACATGTCGCGAAAGTATACCGCATGCATACGTCTGATCCTGTGACCGCCCAACAAATCCAGCAACTGGAGCAGGGCGTGGAATTACGCAACGAATCAGGTATTTTTGCTGCAACGGAGCTTGTGCAACTTGCAGAAAACGAATTGCAGTTTACCGTTCATCAGGGCGTTTATCATCAGGTGAAACGAATGCTGGCGGCGGTAGGCAATAAAGTTGAGCAATTACATCGTCAACAAATTGGTGCATTGGAATTGACTGATCTGGAAGAAGGGCAGTGGATTTATCTCAGCGCCGCACAGGTGGAACTGGCCAAGACACGAATGACGGTTTAATCGTTATTTGAGGAAACAATGATAAATTTGAAATTCATTATCTTTGACAAAACCCATTTTTTCATACAGCTGGTGTGATTTATAATTGGTTTTTTGTGTTTCCAGGCTAATGCGAATCGCATTTTCATGACGGGCAAATAAAATAGCAGTATCAATCAGTTGTTTAGCGGAACCCTGACGACGATAAGTTGGGGTGACGTAAACATCATCCAGAATATAATAAATAGAACACGATACTGAAGAAAAACCCAAATACAGCAAAATAAAACCGGTAAAGACATCATCTTTCACGTGAATAAAAATAATACTTTCCTGGTTTTTAAAACGTTGTTTTAAGTATTGATAAGATAAATCAAGATTGGAAGAAGCACCGTAAAATTGGCGATATTCATCGAATAAAACAGCAAGGGGATGTAAATCTTCTAAAGTTGCGCGTCTTACGATCATGCGATACTCCATGCTTTTTTATTGTCTTTGCATGAAGCATACCTAAGTTTATATAAGATTTTTTCTAAATTTTGTTTGTAAATGCGACACTGTTAAGTTTTGTCACTTTCGCCCAAAATCGCATTCAGCTCTTCAAACAAGTCTAAATGATCATCATCCAAATCAAACTCCTGATCATGAGAAACAGCCTGTTCTGTAGGGGTGTTTGAAGTGTTTTGTTGTTGCTTTAATTTTCGGATTTTTTGCAGTTGATCAAGGTTAATATTCTGATTTTCAATAGAAAATGGAATAGATTTTGTTAAAACAACTTGTCTGAAAAATAGTCGGACTGCTTGTGCAGGCGTAATGCCCAATTGTTTAAATACTGCAAAAGCATGCTTTTTTTCTTGGGAATCCAGTCGTATTTGATAAACTTCGGTTTTTCTCATGATTTTTTAAATACGTCTAATTACTTAACTTTTCAGCATTTATTTTAATCAAATCTAATGTAATTTCAATATTCATACACCATATTTACCAAAATAATTTGTAATGACAAGCATATTACAATGTCAGATCAAAATGAGATGAAAAAGCCATCTCCTGCTGGGAAAGAGGATCAAAAAAAGCAATATGCTGGGCTAAAAGCTGAAGTGGAGCAGAAAAATCATCTTCCCTTTTGTGTTGTACTGTTGGATAAAAGGGATCGTTTTTAATGGCAATGCCTAAACTACTTAAGTGCAGCCGCAGTTGGTGCTGCTTGCCGGTGGTGGGTTTAAGCTCATATTTAGCCCATGCTGCATCATGCTCGATTAAATCAATCTCTGTTTCACTGTTTATTGTTCCTTCAACCACTTGCATGGTGTAGAACGGCTGGCCTTTTTCCATGCGATAACGTGTATAACAAGGAAATGTTAAATTGGCATGAAAAGGCGCAATGGCATGATAGGTCTTTTTCACCTCACGTCTAGCAAACATCTCCTGATAAACTGCACGTGTAGAGGCTTGTTTGGAGAATAAAACCACACCTGCAGTTTCGCGGTCTAGCCGATGAATCGGAGTTAAAAACTCATTGCCAGTCTGTTTTTTTAATCGCACCAGCAAAGTTTCTTGCACATATTGTCCGGTCGGACTGATGGTTAAATAATGTGGTTTATCGACCACCAGCAAGTGTTCATTTTCAAATAAAACTTCATGTTCAAAAGGAACATGAATTTCATGAGCTAAAAAACGGTAATAAAACACATGACTATTTTCGGTATAAGGCGCATCACAGTTTAGTAGCTGACCGCAGGCATTATAAATTAAACCATCGGCAAAACGTTGCAGCCATTCATTCTGGGCAATATGTGGAAACTGCTGACACAGATATTGAAAGACATTGTTCGGTGCTGGAGAGATTTTGGGCAGAAAAACTTTACTTGCGCTTACGCCATCAATCATGGGGGGAATAAATTCAGTGCTGGTCATGTGATTTGTCTTGGATCAATCTGTCGTTAATCAAAATGAATAATATTTACAAGGAAATGTAGGAAAAGTTACACATTTGCAAGTGCGAGCATGGGCAATAAAGCGGTGCGATGCTATCATAATTGGTCTTTGAAATCATGTCGTGAGTAATATGCAGTATTCATTTAAACTGGCCTTAAACAATGAAGACGATACCCAAAATTTAGCACAGGTTTTGGCACAGCATTTTAGCGCGGGCGTGATTTACTTAATTGGTGATTTGGGTGCAGGCAAGACCACGCTTACCCGCTATTTCTTGCAAAGTTTGGGGCACAAAGGGGCAGTAAAAAGCCCAACTTATACCTTGGTAGAACCGTATAATATTCACGGAAAAGACATTTTCCACTTCGATTTATACCGCTTGAATGACCCTTATGAACTTGAACTGATGGGTATTCGTGACTATTTAGAAACACCGGATGCGCTATTTTTATTTGAATGGCCATCCAAAGGTGGTGATGAAATACCAGAGCCGGATCTGATCATCAATATTGAAAAGTCTGAAGATGAGCTAACACGTAGCGCAACTTTAAGTTTCTCATCTGAAGCATTACAACAAGCCTTAGCGAGTCAATTTAACAATGCATGATGATGTAAGCTTGCGTCGTATTCATACCCTTAATCCTGCACTGGCGAACCAGATTGCTGCGGGTGAGGTGATTGAACGTCCCGCCTCCGTAGTCAAAGAATTACTGGAAAACTCGATTGATGCGGGTGCGACGGAGCTTGTTATTCGGGTTGAGCAAGGTGGCAGCACCTTAATTGAAATTATTGACAATGGCCGTGGCATTCATCCTGAAGACTTGGCTCTGGCGGTAATGCGTCATGCCACTAGTAAAATTCAAACGGCAGATGATTTGCATGCCATTGTCAGTTTGGGCTTTCGTGGTGAAGCCTTGGCCTCTATTGCCGCAGTCTCGCGGCTAACCCTATGCAGCAGTCAAGACGATGAAGGAGTGGGCTATCAGGTTGAAGTCAATGGTACGGCTTTTGATCATCAGGAAATTCAAGCGGTCGCAACGCAAAAAGGCACCCATATTCGGGTACAGGATTTGTTTTTTAATGTGCCGGCACGTCGCAAGTTCTTAAAAAAACAGGGCACTGAATTTGGGCATATTGAAGAAATTGTCCGTCGTCTGGCCTTAACCCATTTTGATATTCGTTTTGTTTTAGAACATAATAACACTATTCGTTTGAATTTGCCGGTTGCAGATAGTGGTGAACTGCGCTTCCAGCGTGTACAGCAATTATTGGGCCGACAATTTACCGAGAATGCTTACTGGATCGATGCCGACAGTATTAATATGCGCCTATCTGGCTGGCTAGGACATCCATCAGATGCAAGAGCCCAGGCAGATTTACAATATGTCTATGTGAATGGACGGATTGTCAAAGATAAAACCATCTCGCATGCCTTGCGTATGGCTTATGACGGCATTCTGCATGGCCATCAACATGCTGCCTATTTGCTGTTTTTAGAGGTGGATCCTGAAAATATTGATGTCAATGTACATCCCACCAAACATGAAATCCGTTTTTTAAACCAGCGTGAAGTTCATGAATTTGTAAGGCATTTTGCTAAAGAAAAGTTGTCTCAATTTCAAACGGCCACAGCTGAGCTGGCTTCAGCAATGAAAAGAGATGAAGCAGACCAGATGGCTTCGCTACAACCTCAGCCGCGTTATCAGGAACAATTTCAACTGCATAAGGCGGTAGATGCCTATACGCCACAACCAGAAGCACAAATTTCCACGGATTTGCTCAGTAATTTTAATTCCAGCAGTCCGCAAACAGTGCATTATGCGTCATCCTCGGCAACAAATAGCTACGCAGGCTCACAGCAGCTGAATAATGCCTTAAAAAGCTATCTTGCACCGTTGCGGGAAGAAGCGGATGTTCAATCTTCCATAAGGAATAGCCTAAGTAATGCAGAAAAACAACAATCTACCTATGTGGATGAACATCCACTCGGTATTGCCATTGCACAGTTGCATGGCATTTATATTCTGGCACAGAACACTGAAGGCCTGATTATTGTCGATATGCATGCAGCGCATGAACGCATTGTATTGCAGCAAATGAAGACTGCATGGGATAAACCTGAATTCTGGACCTCACAACAATTGCTGATTCCTAAAGTGATCAGTATCAGTCGTATGCAGGCTATGCGTGTGGATGATTTAAAAAGTCAGTTGGCGCGCTTGGGTCTGGAAATTGACCAGTATGGTGATGAGCAGGTGATTGTACGCGGTGTGCCTGCTATTTTGCACAAGGCTGATTTTACAGCTTTAGTGCCTGAATTGCTGAATGATCTCGATCCCAATGACGAAGCTCAGGGATTGCTGCAAAAGCGCGATCAAATTTTAGCAGGTATGGCCTGTCATGGTGCTGTACGTGCACACCGTATCTTAAGTCTTTCGGAAATGAACGCTTTGCTGCGCCAAATGGAACAAACTGAATTTGCCAGTCAGTGTAATCATGGACGTCCAACTTGGCGTGCATTTCCACTTTCACAATTAGATAAACTTTTTGCTCGAGGAGAGTAGTTGTACATGTCGAATCAATTGCCGGTCATCAATTTAATGGGACCAACTGCAAGTGGTAAAACCGCTTTGGCATGTGAACTTTATGAGCAAGGTCATTTTGAGCTGATCTCTGTCGATTCTGCGCTGGTCTATCAGGATATGGACATTGGTACCGCCAAACCGACTAAAGAGGAACAGGCGCGCTATCCACATCATCTGATCGACATTATTACGCCCTTGGAAGTGTATTCGGCTGCCCAGTTTGTAGAAGATGCCTGTGTGTTGATTGATGATATCCATGCGCGCGGTAAAACTCCGATTTTAGTCGGAGGTACCATGCTGTATTTCAAGGCTTTATTGGAAGGATTGTCGAGTAATTTGCCCAGTTCAGATTATGCGGTACGTGCTGAAATTGAGGCTAAAGCAGAGCGTGAAGGCTGGGAAGCTATTTACCAGGAATTATGTGAAGTTGATGTTTTAGCGGGTCAGAAATTTAAAGTCACTGATAAACAACGCATCATCCGCGCCCTGGAAGTATTTAAGCTGACCGGACAGCCAATTACAAAACTACAAGCCGAGCAACCCAAAAATATACCCTATCGTTACACTTTTCATAATCATGCTTTATTGCCTGATCGTGTAGAATTACATAAGCGTATCGAACAACGCCTAAAAACTATGTGGGATATCGGATTTTTACATGAAGTGGAAAGGCTGATTGAAAAATACGATTTAAATGATAATTTACCATCCATGCGCTCAGTTGGTTATCGACAAGCTCTAGAATTTATACAAAAAAGTGACAGAAGTAACGAAAAACAACGAGAAATGGAGGATAAGTCTTTATTTGCAACACGACAACTGGCAAAACGTCAATATACCTGGTTAAGATCTTTGCAAGAATCGCATAAATTTAAAACATATTTGACGGTCACGCAGGCTCAAGAGGACTTGCGAAAGTGTTACGGATAAAGCAAAATTTAGTAACTATCTTTTTTATAATTTTTATTGAGAAATAAAGATAGTTTTTTGCGCTGATTTTTAAATTTTTTGGAGTTATAACATGTCTAAAGGTCAAACTTTACAAGATCCGTTCTTAAATTCTCTCCGTAAGGAACGTATTCCTGTTTCTATCTTCCTGGTGAATGGTATTAAATTGCAAGGCCATATTGAATCATTTGACCAATATGTAGTTTTGTTGAAAAATACTGTAAGTCAAATGGTTTATAAACATGCCATTTCTACAGTTGTTCCTGCACGTAACCCACGTCCTGCTGGTGCTCCTGCCGGTGCTCAAGGCGCTGGTGGCTTTGGTGGTGGTCAGCCTCAAGGTGGCTTCGGTGGTCAAGGTGGCTTCGGTGGTCAAGGTGGCTTCGGTGGTCAAGGTGGCTTTGGTAGTCAAGGTGGCTTTGGCGGTCAAACTGGTGGCTTCGGTGGTCAAGGTGGCTTCGGTGGTCAACAAGGCGGCTTCGGTGGTCAAGGTGGTTTTGGTGCTCAAGGTGGCTTCGGTGGTCAAGCAAACCCAGGTTTTGAAGGCGAAACAAAATTTGAAGATTCTCAAGATGACGAAAATAATCGTTAATTGTTAATTCTTAAAAGCCTCTCTTTATGAGAGGCTTTTTTATTTTGAGGTAAATGAGTTAATTAAATACTGTAGACAATTCATCTATGTTTGCTCAATTTGGGCATAAATTCATATATGAAATATCAACAAACCTTAATCAGTTTTCTTATCAGTAATAAAAAACCAGTTGTTAAAACAACTGGTTTTTTTAACTCAAATCGTCGAAGGGTTATTTATTTTTTTTACGGTCCAGATTTGAGTCTTTGATTTCTACAAAAGCATTGCTGCGAATTTCACGTAACCAGCTATCCAGTTCAGCATCGAATTGACGTTCACCTAGAATTTGACGTGCCATACGTTGTTGATATTCACCCGTCATATCTTGCTGGCGTGTATCAGTCACTTGAAGAATATGCCAGCCAAATTGAGTCTGGAAGGGTGCACTGATTTGACCTACAGGGGTATTCTTCATTTGAGCGTCGAATTCAGGCACCATCACACCCGGGCTAACCCAGCCTAAGCTACCGCCATCGCGTGCAGAACCCGGATCAGTGGAAAAAGTAGAGGCCAATACGGCAAAATCTTCACCTGCTTTTAAGCGGTTATAGATACTGTCAATTTGCTGTTTGGCATTTTCCGGACTCACCACTTCAGAAGGCTGAATCAAAATGTGGCGTGCCTGATATTGAGGTACAATCGCTTTCTGATCTGCACCTTTACGATCCACCAGTTTTAATACATGGATACCATCACGAACTGGAATCAGGTCTGTGGTTTGTCCAACTTGTAGCGGGCTTACACGTGCAGCCAGTTCACCAGGGATGTCGGATAGATTACGAAAGCCCATATCGGCACTTTCAACTTTTACGCCATTTGCAGTGAATTTTTTATCAAGGGCCTGAATATTATTACTCTCTTTGAGAGCAGCTTGAACTTGTTTGGCCACTTTCTCTATGTTGTTCTCACCAGAAATGCGGACATGCAATACGTGAACCTGATTGCCTAAAGCAGCTTGACCTTGTGGGGTCTTTAAGAAATTTTCTACATCCTGATCACTAATTTTAATGCGTGACATCACCACTTGTTGACGCAAGCGGTTAATTGCTAAATCTTCTGCGATACGATTACGCAAAGACTCATAAGTCCCTGGTGCAATACCGTCGAGCTTTTGTTGGAATGCTTCTAAACTCTTGCTACCCGATTGGCCCGCGACCTTAAGCACAGCTTCATTCAGTTCTTTTTCGTTCGGTTTGATATTGTAGCGTTTAACTTGCTCGAGTTGCGCTTGACGAATAATGAGCTGATCAAGTGCCTGTTGCTGTAAATACTGTTCAGGTGGAAGCTGTTTTTTTTGCGCTTCAAGCTGATGTTTGAGTTCGGCAATACCTTGTTCTAAATCACTTTTTAAAATGACACTATTGTCTACCAAGGCTACCACCTCATCTGAGGGTTGCGCGAATGTAGTCATTGATGAAGATAAAGCTAAAGCAAGAGCAGTCGCTTTAAAAAAATGTTTTAACTGTATTGTCTTCATTAACGTTGTGTCCAAGATTGATTAATTTTATTAAAACCTAGAATACGGTTTTCTAGTAATGATGAAAGCTTTTTGTTGAAACCACCTAAACCTTTGAGGCTGACTTCAGCCATAATCGCGCGTTTTGCATTTACGCCATCTGCATTTACATCATCTAGGTCATTATAATAAGAGCGTCCATAAACCGAAATGCCCCAGCAACATGACTCATAATTTACACCTAATAAATACTCGCGAGCGACGTTATTGTCCAGATCATATTGGGCATGACCTAAAATCCGCCAGTTATTTGCTACAGGTTGAATGAAAGATGCAACCACTTGGTCATATTGCTTTTGTCGGTTTGGAATATCTTTGCGATAAAAATAGCCTAGGTTATAAAGGTTGCCTTGATTGCCGGTATAATACAGTTGCAAGTCACGCTGAGCATTGTCACCATTTGACATCCAGGCTGAATTTGCGCCAATAGTGAAATTTTGTGATAGTTGGCTAGAAACGCTTAAGACTGGTCCGGTATGACGTTCAGTATCAAACTGGTCAGATTCATTATTTAGACTGACACGACGGTCTTCAAAGTAAAAGCTTTGGCCTACACTGGTTTTTAAGCGTTCCAGACCAATTTCATCAAACAGGCTATAACTTAGACCTAAAGATAAGAAATTGTTGTCTTCAAGTCGGTCATGACCATAGAAACGGCGTGGACTGAATAACTGATCATAATTGATAGAGGCGGTGGTAGAGTCAAAGTTTGGATAAGTATCCTGGTTTTTATACGGAGAATAGGCATAAAAAGCGCGAGGGGTAATCGTTTGTAGATATTTACCTTCTTTTTCAAAGGTTAAGCCTGTATCTAAAGTAAATTGCGGTACAGTGACAGACTTTGTTTCATCCGATGAGCGAATGTTTTGAGCTGCAATCGTGTTTTGATCATAGAAAGTATTGATATTACGCAGTGATATTTCCGGAATGACAAATGACCATGGATTACGGTAGTTGTAACGGACTGCAAAATCATTATAAATACGTGTGCCGCTTGGCTCTGTAGTTGTACTATTAAAATCGGAGATGTCTTTTTTGAAGTAAGCGGTGTCATTATTGAATTCATATTGCAAGCCTAATGGATTGCCATTTTTATAATTCAATAAAAACTGTGGTAGACGAGCATAAGGACGGTCTTCAGATGGAACAGTCTTGTCCAGTGTCTGGAAATCTTCCACCTTGAGCTGGGCCTTTAATCCCGGAATGCCATTTTTATAATTCAGTTCCCAGGCACGGCGTAAGTTTAAGTCGGTCTTGGAGTTGGGATTGTTATTTAAATCAGAAAAATAGTCTTTATCTGATGCATAGTTATATTCGAGATTGGTAGAAAACTGGTCGTTGATTTGCCAGTTATGTAAAAAATGTAAATCTTTACGGTCTTGGTCGTTATATTTACTATCCGAAGCTAGATAACCACCCCAAACCATACCCGAGCCAAAATTTTCCGTTAAATAGCGGAATTCACCTTCAAGCATGGCGCCACGATTGGCAATATATCGTGGAGTGACAGTCGCATCGTAATTCGGTGCCAGGTTTAAATAAACCGGAACTCCAAGCTCTACACCGCCATCATTAGAAAATCCGAAACTTGGGGTCAAAATACCTGTGGTACGGCGGTCATCAATCGGGAAGTTGAAGTAGGGTACTGCTAAAATGGGAACATCTTTTACATAAAGTTTGGTTCCACGTGTTTCACCACGTCCGGTTTCTTTATTTAAAGTAATTTTATTGGCCTGAATTTTCCAGGTTGGCGTTTCATCTGGTGGACATGTGCTATAGGTTGCATTGTTCATCACCACCACGTTTTCTGAGGTGCGGGCAATTTTTTCCGCATGGCCATGCGCATGCTGCTCTTCAGAAATGTAGAAGCTGTTATTCAGGTCGCCTTGCTGGGTTTTTAAGTTGTAATTGATCTGGTCACTCTGTGCCAGTAAACCGCCCTGTGCCATTTGTACACGACCTTGGGCATTGGCATAAGTCTGGGTTTGATCAATGGTGATTTTATCAGCACGAATTTGACGACCTTGCTGATCAATCAGCACATTGCCTTCCAATACCGAATCACCATTTGGATCATAATGACCATAATCGGCTGTTACTGTAGAGGTTGTGTTTTCCGGGTCTGCAGGCTGGGTTTCAGGACTAATCGGGGTAATCCAGGCTCCTTGACAATAAGCAGAGCTTAAATACTGTCCTTGGCGTTGCTGGGCTTCAGGTGAGGATTTGTCTACATAATATTGTTCAAAAAATTGTTGTCCAGGATATGATTCCTGAATACTGTCTTTCATTTTTTGGTTGTCGACAGTCGAAGCTGGAATTGTGGATTCAGCATAGCTTGAAATCGAGCTGCCACATAAAAGGGTAAAGATAGCAGTCGCTAAAGGATTAAATTTAAACTGATGCTTCATTTGTTCATTAACCAAGTATGCTTAATCGCAATTAATTATCCTCGCATCATAGAGAAAAAGTTGATAAGTGGCTACACTTAGCACTTTAAAAACTCAGCCTGTATTAGAATTTATCGCAAATGAATACACAACGTGAACAATTGATACAAACATGGATTACATCTGTACTTGGTTCAGATCAATTTGAAACTCATTTTTTGGCAGGCGATGCAAGCTTCCGTCGTTATGCACGAATCAAATTGAATAATAAAACATTTATGCTTATGGATGCACCACCAGAAAAAGAAGATTGTGGGCCTTTTGTGACGATCGATGAATTTTTTGATAAGAATGGTGTGCGTGTACCACATATTATTGCTAAAGACCTGGAACTAGGCTTCTTATTGCTGGAAGATTTTGGCGATGTTTTGCTCTCTACCTTGCTGAATGAGCAAACTGTAGATGCTTATTATGCGCAAAGCTTTAAACAATTGATTCAATTACAAGTAATTGATGGAACAAATCATTTTCCGAATTATTCCTATGAAAAACTGATTTCTGAAATGGAATTGCTGACTGACTGGATGTTGCCTTCATTGCAAATTCAGCCTACAGCAGAAGAAAGTGCTTTAATTAAACGCAGTTTTGCCATTTTAGCCAATGCTGCTTTGGCACAACCTCAAGTGATTGTACACCGTGATTTTCATAGCCGTAACTTGATGAAAATTGAAGGCGAAACTGATCT
This sequence comes from Acinetobacter sp. SM34, assembly GCF_022012365.1. Taxonomy (NCBI): domain Bacteria; kingdom Pseudomonadati; phylum Pseudomonadota; class Gammaproteobacteria; order Moraxellales; family Moraxellaceae; genus Acinetobacter; species Acinetobacter sp. SM34. The sequence continues at coordinate 29,665 of NZ_JAKLTP010000006.1, forward strand.
GGGCGTAATTGATTTTCAGGATGCCGTGATTGGTGCAGATACTTATGACCTGATTTCAATTACCCGTGATGCTTATGTGCAGTGGAATGCAGACCGTGTTTATATCTGGTTCAAAACCTTCTATGACCTGTTGCCGGAATCAGCAAAGCAGGACCGTGATTTCGAGCAGTTTAAAAAAGATGCCGATATGATGGCGATTCAGCGTCATATCAAAATCTTGGGTATTTTTGTGCGTCTGTTTGAGCGTGATGGCAAGTCAGGTTATCTCAAGGATTTACCGCGCGTGATGTGGTATTTGCTGGAAGAAAGTCAGTCTTATGCAGAACTACAACCCTTTATGCAGTTTATTCAGGCTAAAGTAATGCCGAAGTTTGAAGCCAAATATGGTCGTTATGAGGTTGCTGCATAAATGAAAGCCATGATTCTTGCTGCGGGTCTGGGTAACCGCATGCGTCCACTGACTCTGCATACACCAAAACCATTGCTGGAAGTGGGTGGCAAACCATTAATTGTTTGGCATATTGAAAAACTGCAAAAGATTGGCGTTACGGATATTGTCATCAACACTGCATGGCTGGGCGAAAAACTTGTCCAGACATTGGGAGATGGTTCAGAGTTTGGCGTCAATATCTTGTGGTCTCATGAAGGTGAAGGCTTGGAAACTGCGGGGGGTATTATTAATGCCTTGCCGCTTTTGGGTGAAGATCCTTTTATTCTGGTTAATGGTGATGTATGGACCACCATGGATTTTTCAACTTTACTGGATGTGAAACTGGAAAATGACCTCGCTCATCTGGTTTTTGTCGATAATCCGGCTCAACATCCGCAGGGTGACTTTATCCTGGCCAATGGTCGTGGTTATACTTTTGATCAAGATCAGCAAGGTGAAGCACTGACTTATAGTGGCGTTGCGGTGATTCATCCCCGCATGTTTGCAGGCCTAGAAAACGGCAAGCGACCACTCGCACCTTTGTTAAAGCAAGCTATGCTTGAGCAACAAATTTCTGCATCCAAAATGCAGGGTGTTTGGGTAGATGTTGGCACTCCTGAACGATTAAATGTACTGGATCAACAAATTAAGCAAGGCTTGTACGACTAAGTGCATATTCACTAAGCATAAGCTACTGTGACTTGTTGTATAAATCGGTATACTTCCATTAACTTTTCGAGACGTTATTTGTATATGCATCAGTTTTTTAAAGAACTTAAGCAGGGTAGTCAGGCTTTGGGTTTGGAGCTTAGCGATGAGGCTTTAAATTTATTACTCAAATACCAGGATGCTTTGGTACTGTGGAATAAAGCATATAATTTGACCGCGATTCGTGATCCGAAAGAAATGCTGGTGAAGCATTTACTGGATAGCTTGAGTATTTTGAAAGATTTACCACAAGGTCGCTTGCTTGATATTGGGACTGGTGGCGGTATGCCGGGCATGATCATTGCATTATGCCAACCTGAACGCCAATGTGTATTGCTGGATTCAAATGGTAAAAAAATCCGTTTCCTGAAACAGTTTATTGCTGATTTAAAACTAAAAAATGTGGTTGCGGTACAAACACGTGTTGAAAATGAAGAAAGCATTCAGGAACTGGGTCAGTTCGATGTCATTACCAGTCGGGCATTTGCCTCTTTAACTGATTTTGTAGCTGCATCTCAACCCTTTATGCATGAGCAAAGTATTATTGCATCGATGAAAGGTTTAATTCCTGCAGATGAAGTGGATGCTTTAAAAGATCAATTTAGTTGCGAGATTATTGAACTTAAAGTTCCGCGTTTAGACGAACAACGTCACTTGCTTTTATTGAAACATATTTAATTTTTTCGAAGGATTGGGGTCACCATGGCACAAATTATTGCGATTGCGAACCAAAAAGGTGGCGTAGGTAAAACCACAACCGCAGTAAATTTGGCAGCATCGTTAGCTGTTTTGAAAAAGCGCGTTTTACTTGTGGATATGGATTCACAAGGCAATGCCACGATGGGGTCTGGTATCCAGAAAAATGATCTTTTGTATTCGGTCACTGATGTGTTATTGGGCGAAGTTCCAATTGAAACCGCAATTACCAAAGCAGAAGTGGGTTATAGAGTTTTAGGTGCTAACCGTGACCTGGCTGGTGTAGAACTTGCTATTGCTGAACAGGATGGCCGCGAATATATTTTGCGTGACGCATTACAAGAAATTGAATCTTCTTTTGATTATATTATTGTTGACTGTGCACCCAGCTTGAGTTTGATTACGGTCAATGCTTTGGCAGCTGTGCAGAGTGTGCTGATTCCAATGCAATGTGAATATTATGCCCTGGAAGGTTTGGCTGATTTAACTCAAACCATTGACCGTATTCAGCAGGCTTTGAATCCGGATCTGCAAATTGTGGGTGTGCTGCGCACCATGTATGATGCGCGTAATGCGTTAACCCGTGATGTTTCTGAAGAACTGGAACAATATTTCGGTAAAAAACTGTATGAAACGGTCATTCCGCGTAATGTACGATTGGCTGAAGCACCTGCGCATGGTTTGCCGATTATCTATTTTGAAAAAAGCTCGAAGGGTGCGGTTGCCTATTTAAATCTGGCTGCTGAAATGTTAAAGAAAAGCAAAGTAAAAAAAGGAAGTAACGCATGACCACAAAAAAACGCGGACTAGCTAAAGGTCGTGGTTTGGATGCCTTGCTTGGGTCAATCCAGAAAGAAAAATTACAAATGGAAGCTCAAGCTTTAGATCATGGTCAGCTAAAACAGATAGATGTGCATTTATTAAAACGCGGTGAATATCAACCGCGACGTTTTATTCATGAACAGGATTTGCAGGAGCTTGCTGCTTCTATTGAAAAACACGGGGTGATGCAGCCGATTGTGATTCGTCCGATCGATGATGAAAAATATCCCTATGAAATTATTGCCGGTGAACGCCGTTGGCGTGCTGCACAACTGGCGGGTTTAACCGAAGTTCCTGCGATTGTTCGTGACTTGAACGATCAGGTGGCGATTGCGCTGGCATTGATTGAAAACATTCAGCGTCAAGATTTGAATCCGATTGACCAGGCCATGGCATTACAGCGTTTTCATGAAGAATTTGGTTTAAGTCATCAGGAAATTGCAGACACGGTAGGTAAGGCGCGTACTACAGTCAGTAACTTGTTGCGTTTACTGACACTGGCTGAATCGGTAAAAGACTTTATGCAGCAAGGCTTGCTGGATATGGGGCATGCGCGTGCAATTTTGACCTTAAAAGCGAAAGATCAGCTTAAGGTTGCAGAGCATGTGATTGAGAAAAGTTTATCTGTACGCCAAACCGAACAATTGGTGCGTGAGTTAAATACGCCAAAACAAGAAAAAGCCAAAGCGGAAGTTGCGCCAGATATTCAACAATTGACTCAGCGTTTGGCTGAGCGTTTTAGTGCAGATGTGAAAATTGATCATAATAAACAAGGCAAGGGTAAACTGGTTATTCAATATCACTCGCTTGATGAGCTAGATGGGATATTAAATATCTGTTTTGCAGAATAATATTTTTGTTTTTTATTGGGGAAAAACATGTGGGAATTAGTCAAGGCGGGTGGATGGCTTATGCTGCCACTGGTTTTATGTTCAATTTTTACCGCTGCAATCACGATTGAACGCTTTATTCGGTTAAAAAAAACCATGATTTTGCCTAAGGTATTGTTGTTAAATCCAGCGCAAAATGCCGAAGCGGTCATGCAGCAGTTGCAACAGAATCAAGTGCTACAAAGTACGACTTTGGGGCGCATTTTTATGGCGGGTTACCAAAGTAAAAATCACAATGAACAATTTGCTCGTGCACAAATGGAAGCTACTGCATCGCAAGAAATTGGTTATCTGGAAAAAAATATCAACTTCTTGGGCACACTCAGTGCTGTAGCACCATTATTGGGTTTGTTAGGTACTGTACTGGGGATTATCGAATCCTTTCTGGTGATTGATTTGGGTACCAATAGCAATCCGACTTTAATGATTCCAGGTATTTCCAAAGCCTTGATCACTACTGCAGCAGGGATGTTTATTGCTATTCCGGCATTGTTTGCCTATCGCTATTTTCAGCGTTTGGTTCAAGAATATATTGCAGAACTTGAGCAACAATCGACCTTATTTCATGCAGCACTTTTCTATCAAAATTCTACAGATCAAGAACAAGATATTAGAAAAGCAGGTTAAGGTGAAAAATGAAATTCAAACGCACACAAGTTGAAGATATTCACATTAACCTGACCCCCATGATCGACTGCTTGCTGTTTATCTTGGTGTTCTTACTGTTATCAACCACATTCAACCAGTTTAGCCGCATGAATTTAACCCTGCCAGATGCGCAAGGTGTACCACCTAAACAATATGATCATAAAATTGAAGTGGTAGTTGATGCTTCAGGGCATTATTCTATTAATGGACAATCGATTGCGACCAAGGATATTGCAGATTTAAGTACTGCAATTAAACAGATTTCCAATGATCGTCGTGATTTAATGTTTGTTATTGCTGCTGATGCCAAGGCAACGCATCAGGATGTGATTCGTGTAATGGATGTGGCAGGACAGTTAGGTTTTGTTAACGTCAATATTAGTACCAAAGTTCCGTCTAGAGGTTATGAGTGAAGCAAGATTTTAAAGTCTACCTGCGTCTTTTAGGATATCTGAAACCTTTTTGGGGTATAGCGATACTGGTTTTTGTTGGTTTTGCCATCAGTGCTGCGACTGAAGTATCGATTGCGAAATTACTGGAAAAAATCATTACCGCAATTCAGCATAGAGACCAGAGCTTTACTTCTATATTTCCTTTCCTGGTTATTTTATTGATGTTTTTTCGCGGTTTAGGTTCCTTTATTGGGGGCTATTATACTGCAGTGATCTCCCGGAATTTAGTCTTTAATATTCGTCAGGAAGTTTTTGGCAAATTGCTTAAGCTTCCATCGCAATATTATCTGGATAATACCAGTGGTCATATCACCGCTAAAATCATGTATAACGTGGAGCAATTAACCGCTGCTTCATCTGAATCGCTGAAAACCATTGTTCAACAAGGTCTGATCACCATTGGGTTGTTAGGGTATTTATTGTATAGCAACTGGCGACTTACCCTTATTATCCTTATTTTTGCTCCGTTAATGGGGTTGCTGGTTCGTAAAGCCTCAAAACGTATGCGTGAATTATCTATTCAGGTTCAGGATACCATGGGGGATGTTAACCATGTGGTGCAGGAAACGGTGAATGGCAATTTAATCGTTAAGGGTTTTGGTGGACAAGAATACGAGCAGGCTCGTTTTCGCAACAATTCGCTGGAAAACTTGAAACGTGGTTTAAAAATGGTGGTGGTACAGCAGCTGAATAGTCCTGTAGTGCAATTCATTATGTCGCTGGCTATGGGGATTATCATCTGGATTGCGTTACGACCAGAAATTTTACGTGATACCAGTGCAGGTGAGTTTGTTGCCTACATTACAGCAGCGGGTATGTTAAGCAAGCCGATTAAAGCTTTAACCGATGTGAATGAGAAATTACAACGCGGTATGGCTGCTGCGCATTCAGTTTTTGAATTGCTCGATTTACCAGAAGAACAAAATACCGGCACGGTTACTCCGCTACTTAAAGGTAACATTCAATTCCAGAACGCAAATTTAATTTATGCAGATGGTCATCATGCGATTCATGATTTTAACCTGGATGTTAAGGCGGGTGAAACCATTGCCTTGGTGGGGCGTTCAGGAGCGGGAAAGACTTCTCTGGTCAATTTGCTGGTACGTTTTCAGGAACTGAGTTCAGGCAATATTTATTTAGATCAGTATGCCATTCAAGAGCTGGAAATTAATACTTTACGTAACCAAATTGCCATGGTGAACCAGCAGGTGGTGTTATTTAACCGCACTGTGCGTGAAAATATCGCTTATGGACAACTGGAGAATGCATCGGAAGCGGAAATCATTGCAGCAGCAAAAGCAGCCTATGCGCATGACTTTATTATGGCTTTACCACAAGGTTATGATACACAATTAGGCGCACAAGGTTTAAATCTTTCAGGTGGGCAGCGCCAGCGTATTGCCATTGCCCGTGCTATTCTGAAAAATGCGCCGATCCTGATTCTTGATGAAGCCACCAGTGCACTCGATAATGAATCGGAATACTTTATCCAGAAAGCCTTTGATGCAGCCATGCAAGACCGTACCACCATTGTGATTGCACATCGTTTATCTACCATTGAAAATGCTGACCGTATTGTAGTGATGGATAAAGGTAGAATTGTGGAGCAAGGTAATCATGCAGAATTGATTGCCAAGCAGGGTGCTTATTATCAATTACATCAGCGTAATTTCGAGGAACATTGATTTATGTCAGTAGCACAATTGATTCAAGATGCTTGGAATAAACAGGCCAAGTGGTTGATTGTGCTTAGACCTTTGTCATGGATTTATCGTGGTGGTTTTTTACTGAATAAAAGACTTTACCAGCTAGGCATTAAAACCAGCTATCAATCACCCGTTCCGGTGATGGTGATTGGCAATATTACTGTTGGGGGCAGCGGGAAAACACCATTGCTGATTCAGCTGGTTAATTATCTGCAAGCTCAAGATGTTCGCGTGGGCGTGATTAGTCGTGGTTATGGTGGAAAGGGGCCTTTCCCAGCCTATGTCGATCTGGAATCGCTACCCGAAGTTGTTGGAGATGAACCCTGTCTGATTGTGCAGTCTACCGGTGTGCCGATGGTGGTGGGTTCGAATCGGCAACAGAGTATTGAATATTTACTGTCAAAGTATGATTTAGATTTAATTATCAGTGATGATGGTTTGCAACACTGGGCTTTGGCACGTCAAATTGAATGGATTGTGTTAGATCAAAATCGTGGTCTCGGCAATCAAAAGCTATTGCCTGAGGGATATTTACGCGAACCTCCAAGCCGATTAGCAACAGCGACTGTCATTGAGCATGCAGTTGAGCCGACATCTGCTTTAAATATGCATCTTGAAGTTACAGATCCCTATTTGCTAAATGCAATGGAAGCCAAACCCTTTAATCCGGATGATAATTTTTATGCCGTGGTCGGTATTGGGTTTCCACAGCGTTTTTATAGCACTTTAGAGTCTATGGGTATTCATCAATTCCAGTGTCATGAATTTCCAGATCACTATGATTATGAAATCACTGATCTGCAATTTGAAGATGCAAATCCTATTATTACCACGGAAAAAGATGCGGTTAAACTTTTGCCATTATTAAAGCAAAATCCTGATTTTAATCGCGAAATCTGGGTGGTTCCGGTTGAAGCGGTGCTTTCAGCACAGTGCTATGATGTATTAGGTCAGCAATTACAGCAATTCGGTATTCAAATTTCTTAAGGTTCATCGTTTATGAAACATATTGTTATTCCAGCACGTTTTGCAAGTTCACGTTTGCCGGGTAAACCGTTATTGGAAATTCATGGTCGTGCCATGATTTTACGTGTGGTGGATCAGGCAAAGAAAGTTGCTGGTTTTGATGATCTCTGTGTAGCCACGGATGATGAGCGTATTGCAGAAGTGTGTCGAGCTGAGGGCATAGATGTAGTGCTGACCAGTGCGGATCATCCCTCTGGCACCGACCGTTTAAGTGAAGTTGCACGCATTAAAGGCTGGGCCAACGAAGATATTATTGTCAACGTGCAAGGGGATGAACCTTTGCTTCCTGCTCAGTTGGTGCAGCAGGTGGCGCAGCTTTTAGAGTCACAACCTGAATCTTCCATGTCGACATTATGTGAGCCGATTCATAGTCTGGAAGAGTTCCAGCGCGACAGTATTGTAAAAGTGGTGATGTCCAAATATAACCAGGCTTTATATTTTAGCCGTGCCACTATTCCTTATGATCGTGATGGTGCTAAGCAAGCGGTTCAGCAATTGCATCAACAGGCGTTTCGCCATTTGGGCTTATATGCTTATCGTGTGAATTTGCTGCAGGAATATGTGTCTTGGAATATGGGGGTATTGGAAAAGCTGGAAAGTTTGGAGCAATTGCGTGTGCTGGAAAATGGGCATCGTATTGCGATTGCGGTTGCAGAAGCAAACTTGCCACCGGGTGTAGATACGCAGGCGGATCTGGATCGTCTGAATCAGATGGATGTTGCTTGCTTCGAATAAGGTGAATTCCTCCATGCAAAATAATGTTGTGGCACAAGTTTACCCATGGCAGCAAACGGTTTGGGATACCTTGACAGGGCGCTTTCCCAAACTGGGGCATGGCCTGCTTTTTTATGGCAAAAAAGGCTGTGGGAAGGAAGCTTTTGCACAATATTTTTTGGCTTGGGTATTGTGTGCTAACCGGCATGTAAACAATGTGCCGTGTGGTGAATGTGGCAGCTGTTTATGGTTAAAGTCAGATACCCATCCCAACTATGTCTATATCAGCACAGATGAAGACAATAAAAAGCAAAACGCCAAAATCAAGATTGAAAAAATCCGTGATTTATTGCCCTTTGTGCAGCAAACTGTGGATGGCTGGCGTGTGATCGTAATTGAGCCGGCAGAAGCCTTAAATATCGCATCTGCCAATGCCCTGCTTAAGACTCTGGAAGAGCCGGGTGATCGGGTAGTGATTATTTTATTGGCTGATCACTATTTAAAACTTCCTGCCACGATTCGCAGCCGGTTACAGCATTTTGCACTCGACCGTATTTCTGTGGCTCAAGCGGATAGCTATCTATCCGAGCATTTGCCTGATTTGGACCCAATCCAAAAACAGTTATTGATGAATTTATCCAATCAGATGCCATTGCAGGCGATGCAGCTGGCTGAAATGGAATGGTTGAACAAGCGGCAAGAATTTTTAACGGACTGGCAAAAACTGGTCACACAAAAAAATATGCCGATGGCAATTGCGACCAAGTGGAATAAAGCGCTGAGTTTTAGTGACTTTACACAAATGTTTGAATACTTGTTGTCAGATTTAATTTGTGTCAAGCTAAATCAGCAAGTTAAAAACTCAGATCTGGATTTGAGTGGATTATCAGAACAATATACTTTGGAATTTTTATTTACGGTTTATTCTGATTTACAGCAAGCTAAACAATATATTGAGCAAAATGTCCAAAGCAATTTAGTGCTGGATCAATTGTGTATAAAACTAATGAATATTTAAACATTTAAAAGGGGAATCAAATGCAACCACGTATGGGCGGTATTATTCAAGTCAATATCCCGGATAAAGACACGTTATATGCCAGTTATATGCCCTATGTTGTCGGTGGGGGATTGTTTATTCCTACCAAGCAACCGGTCACGCTGGGTGAAGAAGTATTTGTACTGGCGACATTGCCGGAACAATCACAAAAAATTCCTTTAACCGGTAAAGTTATTTGGATATCCCAAAAGCAAAATGGCATCAAATTACAAGGCTTTGGTATGCAGTTGACTGGGGAAAAGGGTGTTTATTACAAATCAGAGGCTGAAAAGATACTTACAGGTATTAAGTCTGAAGGTCGAACTAGTTACACTATGTAGCTGTTTAATCGATTTAGGATCTCACCGTGTTTGTAGATACTCACTGCCATTTAACCTTGCTGGATTTAACGCCTTATGATGGCAATCTGGATCTGGCATTAGCTCAGGCGCGTGAAGCGGGTGTATCCAAATTCATGAGCATCTCGGTTGACCTGGATGACCATATCGAGCTGGCTAAAATTGCCTCACGCCATGCGGATGTAGGATACAGCGTCGGTGTTCATCCCTGTGAAGATCCTGTGACTATGGCGCGTGCAACCACGGATTATCTGATTGAACTGGCGCAGCCTGAAAAAGTTTGGGCCATTGGTGAAACAGGACTGGATTATTTTCACAGTACCGATTTTATTACAGAACAAAAACAATGTTTTGCTCGCCATATTCATGCCTCTCAGGCGGTGAAAAAACCGGTGGTGGTACATACCCGCGCTGCCAAGCATGATACGGTCGATATCATCCGGGCTGAAAAATCTACCCATGGTATTTTGCATTGTTTTACTGAAGACTGGGAAACTGCAAAGGCTGTGCTGGATTGTGGCTATTATGTGTCATTTTCCGGGATTGTTTCTTTTAAAAATGCGCAGGATTTACGGGATGTGGCCAAGCAGGTTCCACTTGACCGCGTACTGATTGAGACTGATAGCCCTTATTTGGCACCAATGCCTTACAGAGGAAAATCTAATGAACCAAAATACGTTCCTTATGTAGCAAAAGCCTTGAGTGATGTATATGATAAGTCAGTTGAGGAAATTGCTTTCATTACAATGCAGAACTTTGAAAACCTCCTTAATTTAAAGTAAATAATTTAAATTGATATAAGCGCAGAAGAGAATTACAGAGTGAAGATGGATCGTCAGGCTCAGTTTCGAGCAAGAGAAGCGTTAATTTTTCAGGTTGCAGAGCAACTGCTGTTAGAAAATGGCGAATCAGGGATGACGCTAGATGCGTTGGCAGCAGAACTCGATCTGGCGAAGGGAACTCTATATAAACATTTCCAAAGTAAAGATGAGCTGTACATGTTGCTCATTATTCGTAATGAGAACATGCTACTCGAGATGATTAAGGACGCGGAGAAAGCCTTTCCAGAGCATTTAGCTTTCTTTATGCTGCATCATTTGCATCATCCTGAGCGCACGGTGCTGTTCCATCAAATAGAGGAACGCCTTTCTACAACCGGGATCGGCATTAATCTTTTGTTTAGTGAACTGTATCAGGTCAGAAAACAGCGTTTGCGTATTATTATCCGTATGACTGAAAGCTATTTAGAAAGTATTCAAAGTGGCATGTCGACACGTGATTATCTGGCATCCATTTGGGCCTTAACGCATGGCGCAGCAGCTATTCTGAATTCCAGTTTTTACCAGCGTTATCTGGGGTCACGTGACACATTGCGCGTGGCGTATATCGATCAGGCACTGGCCATGCCAAAACAGGTCAGTTCTGCGGAACAGTTTGCTTAAAGGTATGCCATGAAGCCAATCCGATCATCATCAATTCGTGGTTTTACCCTGATCGAGTTGATGGTGGTCATTGTGATTATGGCAATCATGGCTTCTTTAATTCTGACCAATATTAACGGGGTAGACCAGCGTAAAGCCATGCAGGCACGAGAAGTGTTTATTATGGATTTACGCAGAATTAACCGTGAAGCAAATGATCAAGCCCGCATTTTTGCCTTGAATGTACAAAGTGCTACGGATGTCTCACCCTTTCGTTATGGGGTGCTTGAATATCTACCTCTTTCCATTCAAACCACAAGCCCTCAAGTTCTTGAAGAAAACAAAAAATGGCAAGATTATGCGGAATTTACTGCCAGGACTTTGCCGGAGCATGTTTCGTTTACTATCACATCACTCGATCATGCTTATGAAAATGCCAATAATGAGGATTTGCTGAACTCGAATGCACCGCAACTGCTGTGGCTAGGCAATGGAGAGGCCAAACCGGTACGGATTCAATTTTATTTTGAACAGCGTCCGATTGGTGAAGAAATCGAGATTGACCATCTGGGTAAAATCAATGAAAGCTAGATACTCTACGCATAAATCTTTGTCTTGCTTTGCGGCAAAACAGTGTCTTGCTCATCGCAGCTCAGGATTTACGCTATTGGAAGTCATGGTGGCTTTGGCGATTTTCGCCACTGCTGCAATTGCTTTCACCAAGGTGGCTATGCAATATACCCAAGCAACCTCGAATGCCATTTTAAGAACCAAAGCGCAATTTGTGGCCTTGAACGAAGTGGCAATGATGGGAATTAATCAGGAATGGTTGCAGGGAACCCAATCCAAACAGGTCACCCAGCAAGGTGAAACCTGGCAAATTGGCAAATCTGCACAATCGACCATTAGTCCAAATGTGCAACGCATAGAAGTACAGGTCAGTTTGTTTAATGCTGAAACGGGTAAGGTTGAATCAGGAGTGACGCATTTGGTTTTCTTTAACCCGAAGGCCAAAGCATGAAAAAGCAGACTGAGAAAAATAAAAAAGGTTTCACTTTGGTTGAACTTTTGGTGGCAATTGCCATTTTTAGTGTGCTTTCGGCATTGGGCTGGAAAGTTTTTGATTATTTAATTAAAGTCAAAGACCGTAATGCTGAACATGAGATCAATTTAGGTCAGCTTCAGGAAGCCTACCAGCAAATTCTGCGTGATACCGTACAGGCTGTTCCTTTGAATGCCAATATGAACAATGATCTTCAGCCTGCATTGGTGTTGCAAAATGGACGTTTTAATTTTAGTAAGACAGGAGTAACGGATCCTTTGAATCAGGGGATATCTCCAGATGAGCGGGTTGAATATCAATATCGTGCCGATGAAAAAAAACTCTATCGCTTAAAATACCGTAACTTGAACAGTACCGGACGGGATCAGCCTGAATCCAGTGTGCTGCTCAATAATGTCGACCAGTTTGAGATTGTGGTATTAAATCCGAGTGAACTCAATGCGTGGCCAGAGGGTCAGGTAGATTTAAATGATGTCACGCAAAAACAGATCTTACCTAAAGGCATTAAAATCAAACTGACGGTAAAAGATGTGGCCTATGAGTGGGTTTTTAGTTTATTAAACACCGATTATTTAAAACAGCAAAATAGCAATCCGAATAATAATGCAAATAGCAATACAAATAACTCTACATCATAAGGTTTGACTCAATTGAACATGAAGCCGCAACAGGGCGTTGCCTTAATCACGATTTTGGTCATGGTGGCATTGGCGACCATCCTTGCTGCGACTATTGCCAAAAGACAGGCCAATACTGCGGAAAACACGGCATATTTGATGCGTCAAAACCAGTCGCTACTATATGCCAAAAGTGCAGAAGCATTTTTTTCAGAACTGTTGATTGATGATGCAGAGAATGCTGGCGATATTGATCATTTACAAGAAAACTGGGCCAAACCGATGCCGGCTTTCCCGGTAGAGGATGGTTTTGTAGCAGGTACTTTAGAGGATCAGTCGGGAAAATTTAATTTAAACAGCTTGCTGAATGCAGATGGTACGCCAAATCCTCAGGCAAAAGCCTGGTTTGAAAAACTGTTGCTGCGTGTTGGATTGCCGGAAAAGTTGAGTGAGGCTGTCATAGACTGGCAAGATGCCGATAATGAAACCATTGGCTCAATGGGTGCTGAAGCAAGCTATTATCAGGGATTGACACAAGGTTATTTACCGGCAAACAGCAAATTCCATAGTGTAGAAGAACTGAAACTGGTACGTGGCTTTGAAGGAAAAAAATATCTGCAAATTGCCGATTATGTCAGTGCAGTTCCAGACCTGGATACAAAGGTGAATATCAATACAGCACCAGCGATGCTACTGGCAAGTCTTGATCCCAAGCTGGATATCAAAGCAGTGCAACAGGTTTTACAACAGCGCCAGGCCAATTTGGAACATTTTTCCAGTGTGAATGATCTTTGGTCAATTGAGCCTTTTAACCAGGTCAGTGCCGATGTAAGAAGTGAAGTCAGCAATCTGTTAGGGGTGAAATCTGCGTATTTTAGCGCCAAAATTGAAGTGCTGCTCAGTGGGCGTAAACGCCAGTTCAGTAGTGCTTTGGTGCGCAAGGATAAGCACGTTTATGTGGCATCTCGCAGTATGGCGCCGTTTTAATCAAATAAAACAAGACATTTTATAAAAATTATATCTTCACTTCTATTGAGCTGCATCCATTTCACCAATGGTGTTGAACAGTAAAATTCATGCACCGCCTCTTAGTTTTACTTTATAACTTTTACTTTTGCTTTATAATTGAGATTAATTCACAAATTTTTGATTGCATCACGGCACATGTTAATTCGTAAGTTATTTAAGTTTGAAAATGCTCATATTGTGCGAAATTGCACATCGGATCGTTGTAAGCGTTCGATTCATGGGCATAGCTATAAAGTTGAATTGTTACTGAAAGCATCAAAGCTTGATCATGGGCAAATGGTGTATGACTTCGGATTATTAAAAGGTGTAATTAAAGATATTTTTGACAGTTTTGATCATGCGATCTGCTTCTGGCAGCATGATGATGCCGAATATATTGCCGCTTGCAAGAAATTTAGTGCACGCTGGGTATCTTTACCTGTTTCTCCATCCGCAGAACAATTTTCACGTATTTTCTTCTACTTGGCACAACAGGTACTTGTGTCTACTGAAACCCAAAACGGGGAAGGTGATGTAGAAGTCTATTCAGTGATTGTGCATGAAACCGATACAGGCTATGCACAAAGCTTTATTGAAGATATTGAAAATGAGCAAATGGGTGTGCTAAGTCTGAAACATATTGTATTTTCTGAACAGGTTCAAGCGGAATGGGCTGATCCGATGATGTATGAAAAATTACAACAAGGTATTAAATTCCAAAACCCAACGGTCGATCTTCAAGTACAAATTTGAAGATGGCGAAAAAGTTGGGTCTGGTAAATAAAAACTTAGGAAGTAGATATGTCTTTAACGGAACAACAGCAAACTAAACTAGACAAAATCCAGTTAGATGCGAGTTGGAAAAGTGCCTTGAGCGATTTTTTGCTCAGCACTAAAATGGATGATTTAAAACAGTTTCTAGTGACTGAAATACAGGCGGATAAAGTCATCTATCCACCAAATCCACTCATTTTTAACGCCTTAAATACAACTCCCTTGAACCATGTTAAAGTCGTTATTCTGGGGCAGGATCCTTATCATGGTCCCAATCAGGCACATGGCTTAAGTTTTTCAGTGCAAAAAGGGGTTGCGTTACCTCCATCTTTGCGTAATATTTTTCATGAATTAAATACTGATCTTGGTATTCCTGCTCCCAAGCATGGTGATTTAACCCGTTGGGCTGAACAAGGTGTGTTATTGCTCAATGCGGTTTTGACTGTTGAGGCAGGACAGCCGACATCCCATCAGAAGCGTGGTTGGGAAGATTTCACCGATCACATTATTGACGTTTTAAACGAGCAATGTGAGCATATCGTGTTTATCCTTTGGGGCGCTTATGCGCAACGTAAAGGGCAACGCATCGATCAAAATAAACATCTGGTATTGAAAGCTGCACATCCTTCTCCTTTGTCAGCAAACCGCGGTGGTTTTTTTGGTTGTAAAGTATTTTCTAAAGCAAATAATTATCTGAAACAAAATGGCATTGAGCCGATCAATTGGCAGCTGGACGCATGACACAATCTCCTGAACTAAAAAATTATCATCCCGATCTTATTGTAGAAGAAGCAAAGAATGGCTGGCGCATTGTTCGCCTGAACCGTCCGAAATCTCTGCATGCCTTGGATGAATCCATCGTTACCGCACTTTTGCAAGTATTCCAAGATTTTCATTATGATGATGCGGTAAAGGCAATTTGGCTGGATTCCACTACACCAAAAGCATTCTGTGCCGGTGGTGATGTACGTAAACTTCGTCAGTTGGTGATCAATGATGAAGTTGAAACGGCAAATAAATTCTTTGAGCAGGAATATGCACTGGATTTATTGCTGCATAACTATGCTAAACCTGTGCTGGTTTGGGGTGAAGGTTATGTCATGGGTGGTGGTTTAGGTTTATTTATGGCGGCGCCTTTCCGCCTGGTCACGCCTTATTCACGTTTGGCGATGCCTGAAATTAATATCGGTTTGTATCCCGATGTAGGCGCAACGCGCTTTCTGGCCGATCGTGGTGCCATTGGTTTGTTTACCGGCCTGACTGGATCAATCATGACTTCAGCGGGTGCTTACGGTATTGGTTGGGCAACCCATATTTGTGATGCGCAGCGTGATAACGTACTGGAAAAAATGCTTAATATTGATTGGGGGCATTATCCGGCGGGAGATTTCCGTGCCATTGATGATACTTTAAATAGCTTGCATCGTCCGGTAGGACCGGGTCCCTTACAAAATTCACTGGATGTGATTCACAGTGTTTGCCGTGGGGTGAACTTTGAACATGACTATGAATCTATTATAGGACTCAGTGATGCGCGCAGTGACTGGCTGCGTCAAGCCAGTGAAAATCTGCAAAAAGGTTCGCCTGCGACTGCTGCCATTACCTGGTTGTTATGGCAATGGGGTAAGCGAGTTCATTCCTGGAATGAAGTTTTTGAACTGGAAACACAAATTTCCAACTGGAAGATTCGTCATCCGGATTTTGTGGAAGGTGTGCGAGCACGTTTGGTGGATAAAGATTTATCGCCAGAATGGAAAAAGGGCAGTGATTTCTCTTTAAAAGCCATTTTATCTGATTACCCACCAATAACCACTATTCAAAGCTGGAATGATTTATTGAAGCATTATGGAGTCATCAGCTAAGCTTATGACTGATGCTACACAACTGACTGATGAGTACTGGATGCAGTTTGCTTATGAGCAAGCTGCCATTGCAGCATCAAAACAAGAGATTCCTGTGGGTGCAGTGATCGTCAGTCAAAATCAGATTATTGGTGCAGGTTATAATGCACCTATCTCATTGAATGATCCGACTGCGCATGCTGAAGTTCAAGCATTGCGTCAGGCTTGTGCTTATCTGAATAATTACCGTCTTCCTGATGATTCCGTTCTATATGTGACTTTGGAACCTTGTACCATGTGTGTTGGAGCTTTGATTCATGCGCGGGTATCCAGGGTGGTGTTTGGAACAACCGAGCCGAAAGCAGGTTCCCTGGTCAGTGCGCGTAAATTATTGCAAACCGGATACTATAACCATCAGTTTGATTTTGTCGCTGGATGTCTAGATGAACAGTGTTCTCAACAACTCAGTGATTTTTTTAAGATGCGCCGTGAGCAAAAAAGATTGCAGAAGTTACAAGAAAAGTCCCTAAATGATGAGAATCATTAATTCAAACCATGTAAACTATAATGACAATATCTATTGTCAATAAAAAATCAGGATAAGTCATGAATTCTATTCAAGTAAAAAAAGAATTTAACGCACCCATCGATCAGGTTTTTGATTTGTTATCAAAACATGCCACCTACAATGTCGCTTTTGCGCCGATTCAGGTTGAGCGAATTAAAGACTCAAATGATCCGGAGCGTCCGGATGGGGTGGGTTCGGTGCGTCGCATGGGTTTTGGTCCCATCAAGCCTTTACAGGAACAAATTACTTTGCTGGAGCCAAATCAGCGTATCGAATACCAGATTGTGAAGAATCCTCTGGTAAAACACCATTTGGGGATTATCGAGTTTGAAGCCAAAGATGCTGGAAAAACCTTGGTGACTTATACCATTGAATTGCAGGCGCGTGCTCCTTTTATCAGTAAATTAATCCTTGCACAGCTTAAATCTGCGATTAAACTAGGTTTTTCAAAATTAGCTAAAACTGTATAGCGTAAAGTGGAACATTAATGACAGTTCAAATTATTACCATAGATGGGCCAAGTGGTTCTGGAAAAGGCACACTTGCCGCTAAACTGGCAGCACATTATCAATTTCATTTGCTTGATTCTGGGGCTTTATATCGTCTGTTGGGGCTGTCATTACATCAACAGGATTTACTGGATGCTTTAGACTCGGCGCTTGATTCATGCATTAAAATTGCAACAAATTTAGACATAAAATTTGTTACAACTCAGGTGGGTGCGCAGGTTCAACTGGACGGCGAAGATGTCACCCAAACCATCCGTACTGAACGCGTCGGTGAATTTGCCTCAAAAGTTGCGGCAATTCCTGAGCTTAGAACTGCACTTTTAGAACGTCAGCGCGCATTTGCACAAGCCCCAGGCTTGGTTGCTGATGGTCGAGATATGGCCACTTCTATTTTTCCGGAAGCTCAAGCCAAGATTTACCTGACTGCATCGGCTGAATCCCGAGCGGAGCGACGAGTAAAGCAGTTGCAGGGTATGGGGCTAGATGTTAAAATGAACGACATTTTAGCTAATATACAAGCTCGAGACAAACGTGATATGGAGCGCACAGTCGCACCACTCAAGCCAGCAGCAGATGCATATATCATCGATAGTTCAGAACTGGGCATCGATGAAGTATTCAATTTGATGACGAACTTTGTCGACAAGCAATTAGCCAATTAACGAATTTTCAGCCAAAGCATAGCTAGATCAGTTTATTACGGACTATGTGGAAGCTTTATTAAACCGGCCTTGTCTGATCCAAGACCGCTGACTTTATCAGGTATATCATGACCGAATCTTTTGCAGCCCTCTTTGAAGAAAGCGAATTAAACCTCAACGTTGAAAAGGGTGCTGTCATCCAGGGCGTTGTAGTAAGCATTGACTCTGACTGGGTAACAGTTGACACTGGCCTTAAATCAGAAGGTATTGTTGACCGCGCTGAATTCTTAAACGACCAACGTGAACTTGAAGTTCAAGTTGGCGATACTGTTGACGTTGTTGTTGAAGCTCTTGACAACGGTATGGGTCAAACAGTTTTATCACGTGAAAAAGCTAAACGTGCTGAAACTTGGACTAAACTTGAAAAAATCTTTGAAGACGGCGAAATCGTTACTGGTGTTATCTCTGGTAAAGTTAAAGGCGGTTTCACTGTTGATATCGGTCCAGTACGTGCGTTCCTTCCAGGTTCTTTAGTTGATACTCGTCCTATTCGTGATACTACTCACTTAGAAGGTAAAGAGTTAGAATTTAAAGTAATCAAACTTGATGCTAAACGTAACAACGTTGTTGTATCTCGTCGTGCTGTTATGGAAGCTGAATCTTCAGCTGACCGTGAAGCTCTTCTTGCTCAGCTTGAAGAAGGTCAAACAGTTACAGGTACTATCAAGAACCTTACTGATTACGGCGCATTCGTTGACCTTGGCGGTATCGACGGTCTTCTTCACATCACTGACATGGCTTGGAAACGTATCAAGCATCCTTCAGAAGTTGTTGAAGTTGGACAAGAAGTTACTGTTAAAGTACTTAAATTCGACCGCGAACGTAACCGCGTATCTTTAGGCCTTAAACAATTAGGCGAAGATCCATGGTTAGCGATCATGAACCGTTACCCTAAAGGTTCTATCGTTAAAGCTCGCGTAACGAACCTTACTGACTACGGTTGTTTCGCTGAAATCGCTGAAGGCGTTGAAGGTTTAGTACACGTTTCAGAAATGGACCACACTAACAAAAACATCCACCCATCTAAAGTTGTTCAGATTGGTGACGAAGTTGATGTTATGGTTCTTGAAGTGGACGAAGAACGTCGTCGTATTTCTCTTGGTATCAAACAAACTCGTGCTAACCCATGGGAAGAGTTTGCTAAAGACCACGACAAAGGCGAAAAAGTTTCAGGTACGATCAAATCAATCACTGATTTCGGTATCTTCATCGGTTTACCAGGTGGTATCGATGGTCTGGTTCACTTGTCTGACATCTCTTGGAACGAACAAGGCGAAGAAGCTATCCGTCGTTACAAGAAAGGTGACACTGTTGAAGCGGTTATCTTGTCTGTAGATGCTGAAGGCAACCGTATCAGCCTTGGTATCAAACAAATGAACAGCGATCCGTTCAACGATTTCTTGGCTACTAACGAACGCGGTGCGCTTGTTAAAGGTACTGTAACTGCAGTTGACGCTCGTGGCGCTACTGTTAAGTTAGCTGACGAAGTTGAAGCGACTCTTAAAGCATCTGAAATCAACCGCGACCGCGTTGAAGATGCAACTAAGTTCCTTGAAGTTGGTCAAGAAGTTGAAGCTAAAATCATCAATGTAGACCGTAAATCTCGCTCTATCAACTTGTCAATCAAAGCGAAAGACGAAGCTGAAGAGAAAGAAGCAGTTGCTAACTTGAAAACAGCTGCAGCTGGTCAAGACAATGGTCCTAAGACTATTGGTGATTTGATCAAAGCTCAAATGGGTAACTAAGTAGGCGTCAAAATGTATTGTTAATGTAAATTAACTAATACTTTTTACACAAATACTGTAAACGGTAGCGTAGTATTAACTTATTACGCTACCGTTTTGTATTTAAACAGGTTATTATCTGATTATCTATAAAATAGCTTGATAATTAAAGAGGTCGCAGATGACTACGGAAGCACTGAATAAGTCTGACTTAATAGAGCGAATTTCCCTAAAAAATCCACACTTAGCAGAGCCTTTGGTTGAAGAAGCTGTTAAGATTATGATTGATCAAATGATAGCCGCATTGTCATCTGATAATCGTATTGAAATTCGTGGTTTTGGTAGTTTCGCTTTGCATCACCGTGATCCACGCGTGGGGCGTAATCCTAAAACAGGTCGTTCTGTTGAAGTGGCTGCAAAAGCAGTTCCGCATTTTAAACCTGGTAAAGCATTACGCGATGCAGTAAACGAATCTGCACAGTAATAGAAATTTTATGGGGTATTTATGCGTTACGTTTTAGTCGCATTACTAATAGTACTTTTTGGCTATTCATTGGCTCTCGTACTGCAAAATGGTACCGAACTCACGGTTGATTTATTGTTTACTCAAGTACCGGCAATGCGTTTAGGCCTGTTGTTGTTATTGACGTTAGCTTTAGGTGTAGTACTAGGATTGCTGTTGGGAGTACAAATTTTCCGGGTATTTCAGACTAACTGGGAAATTAAGCGATTACGTAAAGACATTGAACATCTACGAAAAGAACAAATACAAGCGGCACAGCTGGCAGCAGCTGAGGCGGCAGCTCATACCAGACATGAAAAGACAGTACTCGATATTCATCCGGAAGATCGTTCATCTACTCCATTATAATGTCGTATGTTGTATATAAGGTTTGGCTCAGTCAGTTAGAAGGCTGAGATTCAAAAATTTTAATTGAATTTTGAAACACCCTGAAAATAGATCACTTCAGGGTGTTTTTTTATGTTTTGAATCTGAAGCAGAGAACAATAATTCAGAATAATGACTTCAATTAACTTATTTTTTTAACACTATGTCTAAGCTGGAATAGCCCTTATAATAGACTTTCTTTTTTGTCTGAGTGAAGGTAAGTCTCTTGAGTATCATTGTTGCACTGGATGCTAAAAGCCAATATGACGCGTTAACAATTGCAGAGCAGCTGGATCCTGCATTATGTCGGGTGAAAGTTGGTAAAGAGCTATTTACTCATGAAGGCCCAAGCGTGGTTAAGGCATTGCATGACCAAGGCTTTGAAGTTTTCCTGGATTTGAAATTTCATGATATCCCGAATACTACAGCTCAAGCAGTATGTGCAGCAGCAGACTTGGGGGTCTGGATGGTGAATGTACATGCATCAGGTGGCCGTAAAATGATGGAAACCTGTGTAGCACGCTTAAAGACAGGGAATTATAAAACTCAACTGATTGCTGTGACTGTACTGACTTCAATGGGGCGTGAAGATTTAAAAGATATCGGATTGGATATCGAACCATTTGAGCAAGTAAAACGCCTGGCTGCTTTAACGAAAGACAGTGGTTTAGATGGTGTGGTGTGTTCTGCGCAAGAAGCGAAAATGCTGCGTGAAACTTTGGGTCAAGACTTTGCTTTAGTGACTCCTGGGATTCGTCCAGCAGGCTCGGCAGCAGATGACCAAAAACGTATTGTGACACCGAAACAAGCCATGCTTGATGGTTCTACACATTTAGTCATTGGTCGTCCCATTACTAAATCTGAAAATCCACGTCAGACATTGAAAGATATTTTGGCAACGTTGTAATTTTACACCCTCTCTCTAACTCTCTCCCAAAGGGAGAGAGAATGTCCCATTATTGTAAAAATGGACAAGTCCTCTTCCTCTGGGAGAGGATTTAGGTGAGGGATAAATATGAAAAATTAAACCACAGCCAAAACACTCACCATAATTGGTGCAAGCACAGAAAGAATAAAACCGCTAACCATGGCATGAGGAATAAAATCATTACCACAGGCCTGTTTTACCATCGGCAAGGTCACGTCCATAGCGGTTGCAGCAGCTGCTGAAATGGCAGAACGTGGATAACGCCAGCCAATCACATACATCATCAAAATTGAAATAATTTCCCGAAACAGATCATTCATTAAGGCGATGCTACCAAGTTCAGCATTTTTAAGTTCTGTCACCACAATGCCGGTCATGGAGTAAAAGCCATAACCTTGTGACAGCATGATCAGGTCTTTGAGTGAAATGTGCTCTATAAATAAAACGCTAATGAAGGCACCGAGCAATGAACCCATAATACAGCCTGCTGGCACGAGCATGATTTTCCAGTTTAGCCACGAGTGATCAAGTGGTGAATAGGCCAGATCAAGCCCAATAAGAAACATAAAGACCAGTAACAAATTCCAGGTGCTGATGTGCAGGCTATAACCTGAAAAACTGGCAGCTTCCGCAGCAAAATATCCTGTTGCTAATGCAATAAATGCATAGCTGATATTGAGTAGTGATTTAAACAACAGGCTCGCTGAAACCTTACCTTGGGTGGGCTGAAAGCCAATGCTTTTAAAGAGCAGGTAGCAACAGATAAATGCGCCAAATGAGGTACATAATGCAAGCGTCAGGGAAGAACCCAAAATTAAATGCGGGCTTGAGATGTTATGTAGGGTTTGAGAAAATTCAATTGCAATGGTAAACAGTAAAATATAGGTGAAATAGGGCAAAATTTGAAAAGCAAATTTTTCAAGTCGGGTAGGCAGTTTGCGGGCAAGCACAAAGCCCATCGCGAGGCTAGCGAGAAGTTGGAAGATTAACCAGATGGATTGCATAAAGAATTAAGCAGGTAAAAAATACCTGCTTATTATGAACAATATAAGATTAAGCTGCACGATTTCTCTTGGGGTGACTCAGTAGGCGGAAATCAGCTGGATTGAGTTTTTTAGTCTTTAACCAATATTTCCAGGTATAAGTAGGCCACAGGGCAAAGTTTTTGCCGCCATCCTGTTGATACCAGCTTACACAGCCAGATTGCCAGACTGTGCCATCAAGCAATTTTTGTACCTTCTGATTGAACTGGTCTTGTGCTTGATCTTTCACCACAATGGCATCGCTATGAGTTTGTTTGACCAGTTGAATCATTTGCAAGATGTAATTGACCTGAGATTCGATCATGAAGATCACGGAGTTGTGCGCCAAAACGGTATTAGGCCCCAGTAACTGAAATAAATTAGGGAAGCTTTTGGTACTAATGCCATAGTAACTCTCAGCACCATCTTTCCAGGCATCTTTAAGTTCCTGCCCATGTTCGCCAATACAGTGAAAGGATTTTAAATAGATGCGTGGATCGGTAATAAAACCTGTACCGTAAATGAGGCAATCAATGGCTCGTTCTTGCCCATCTTGGGTGATGATGCTGTTTTCAGTTAATTCCTGAATGGCCTCGGTGACTAGTTCAACATTGCTTCGGTTAAAAGTTGGATAGTACTTATTAGACACCAATATCCGTTTGCATCCCATGATGTAATCCGGTGTCAGTTTTTGAGCCAGCTTTTTATCTTTGACCTGAAACTTGATAAAAAATTCCGCCAGTTTTTGGGTGTATTTCATTACTGTAGGTTGAACAATGGGAACCACACGGGATTCGTTTGACCAATATAAACGTGCCCGATGCAGTTTTCTAAACCAGTCTAATTTTTTGAATAATTTCTTTTCAACATTCAAATAGTGGCGTTCATCCCGTGGTATGACCCAAGCCGCAGTACGCTGGAACACATAGAGTTGTTTGACTTGTGCTGCAATTTCTGGAATGTATTGAATTGCACTGCCACCTGTGCCAATGGATGCGACATTTTTGTCTGTTAAGTCGTATTGATGATCCCATTGTGAGGAATGAAAAACTTTACCTTGAAACTTTTCAATGCCCTTGATATGAGGGATATGGGGTACATGTAAAGGGCCGGATGCAAAAACCACAAATTGAGCAATCAGAGTTTGCTCATTATTGAGGGTAAGTTTCCAGTCACAACTTTGCTCATTGTATTCGGCAGCCAGAACTTCACAATTAAACTGGCAATACTTTTCCAGATCATAGTCTGTGATTAAATCTTGTATATATTTAAAAATTTCCGGTGCTTCAGCATAACGTTTTGACCAGTCGCTTTTTGGTGCGAAAGAGAGGGAATACATATGTGACTGTACGTCGCAGGCTGCACCGGGATATTGATTTTCACGCCAGGTTCCGCCTACCTCGTTGGCTTTTTCCAAAATCACAAAATCATCAATATTGCTTTGTAATAGGCGTATAGCCATTGCCAATCCACCAAAACCTGCACCAATGATGGCAATTTTTGTTTGTGTTGGCATAGGCTGGCTTTGTGTTGGATTATGCATTTTTTATTGGCCTTATGACTTTTCGTATTTTTTATAGCGTATAGCAATGGTGTAATAACCAACATGATAGTCATGACAGAAAAATTGATAGATTCGGCAATTTGCAAGTATGAAAAATTATAGTAAAAATTGAGATGCTATTTTAATGTGACCCTGCTATGAAACGATCAATTCTCGGCTTGATGTATTTAATTCAAGGCATGCGTAAAGCAGGTGTTGTAGTTGATCAAAAACTTCAAGCTATTGGACTGCGTGCGGATGCATTGGATCCCAGCTCTATTATTCATTCCAGTTTGGAATGGGATGTACTTAAAATCATTGGCCAGGATGTTGCACCAGAAAAAGGGCTGTTTATTGGACAGCATTATGCACTTGCAGGCTATGGTCCCTTACTGATGTTATTGGTCACTAGTGAAAATGTGTGTACTGCTTTAGAGCAGGGCATTCGCTATCAGGCATTAACGCATTTAACCGGTGTCTTAAGCTTAAAATATACCGCTCAAAAGGTGGCTTTATGTTATGCACCTGAAGATTTAAACAGTGATCTCGGGTTGTTGCGGGCACAATGTGAAATTTCGGGAACTTATAAATTTATTCAAGATCTTTATAAGATGATGGGCTTAAGTGTTCCGCAAATGCATATAGAACTGCCATTTGCACAGCCGGAAAATCTGCAGGCTTTAGATATCTATCATGATTATTATGGTGCCGAATTGCAGTTTGCTGCCGAGTGTGCGGAATTCTGGTTTGATGCTGCCGTATTAAATGTACAGATTCCTTCAGCGGATAAAATGACCTTTAAGATCTATGAAAGCAAATGTATCGCTGAATTAGAACGTTTAAAGGTGGATGAGTTAGCGCCATCCTTGGTGCAGCGTGTACAAGATTATTTAGAGCTGCAACAAGGGGTTATGCCGACCATGGCAGAAACGGCACAAGCCCTGCAAATTCCGGAGCGAACCTTGCGGCATCAGCTGCAACAATTGCAAAGCAGTTATAAACAGATACGTGAACAATTGATTAAGGACAAGGCTCTAAGGCTGATCGAGTACAAAGAGTATTCCATTGAAATGATTGCGGAATTACTGGGATATTCGGAGCCTGCAGCCTTTAATCATGCCTTCAAACGCTGGTTTGGACACAGTCCACGTCAGTACTTTAAATAGTTTAGTAAATAGCCTAAGTATATTAATGCCAAAGTGTTATATATTTCATCTCAATCTTCGCTATACTTTCAATAGCCTAAAATAGTATCCATGTTATGTCAGACTTAAATTCGAAGCACAGTACAGCCTTTATCCCTTTGTCACCTGCGGAACGTTATGCACAAGCCATCTCGTCTGGTCAGTTCATGCCGGATGATGCACAGGCGCAAGCTGTACATGAGTTGGATCGTGTCTGGCAAGAATTGATTCAGCGCTTTAAGGCGTCTAAAAAAGCGTTTCGTCGTTTCCGTCGTCAAACTTCACCACAAGGGGTATACATGTGGGGTGGTGTAGGCCGTGGTAAAACCTGGTTGATGGACCAGTTTTTTGAGTCGATTCCATTTCGCCGTAAAATGCGCATGCATTTTCATCATTTCATGCAGCATGTACATCGTGAACTGAACAAATTATCAGGACAGCGTAATCCGCTGGATCAGGTAGCAGACCAGATTTACCAGCAAGCTGTGGTGATCTGTTTTGATGAATTCTTTGTCTCCAATGTGACAGATGCCATGATTCTGAGCGAGTTATTCCAGAAACTGTTTACTCGCGGCATTACCTTGGTGGCTACCTCAAATATTGCACCGGATGGTTTGTATAAAAACGGAATCCATCGTGACCGTTTTATCCCCACCATTGAAATGGTAAAAAAACATTGTGTCATTTTGAATGTTGATGCGGGTGTGGATTATCGTTTGCGTGTGCTGAAACAGGCACAATTGTTTAAACATCCATTAACGCATGAGCATAAACTCTGGATTGCCCAGCGTTTTACGGCGCTGACACAAACGCAAACTATTTCGCAAGAGCCGATTATCATTAATAACCGTATTGTAGAAACTGTTGGCCATACTGAAGATGTATTGTGGTGTGAATATTCAGAGCTGTGCTTAAAGCCGCGCAGTCCAGCTGACTTTATTGAAATCGCCAATATTTATAATACGGTACTGGTCAGCAATGTACCGCATTTGACCGATTACCTGTCTGAAGGTACACGTCGCTTTATTTATCTGGTAGATGAGTTTTACGATCGTGGAGTCAAATTATTGCTGACTTCGGAAGACAGTATTATTGATATTTACCAAGGTGAAAAACTGGTCTTTGAAATTGAACGCACGCGTTCACGTTTACTGGAAATGCAGTCTGATGACTATCTGAACTCTGAACACCGACAAATACAGGGTTCAGCCTCAGAAGTCAGCTAAATATCAAGCGCCTAAACAGGCGCTTTTTTTATACAAATTCTTTGATTGTTTTATCGACATTTTGCCCTATTCATGGCTTAATCTTTGCTCGACAGCTGTGAGAAATAAAGCTTTTGGGTAGTTTTAAAGTAAAATTCTGCACTTAAGTCTAATTTCGACATTTCAAAAACTTTATAAACTATAAAAAGGTATTCAGGCAGATAATAATATTACATTGGTGATCTTCATTTTGTTGGATGATGGATATATTCATTTATTAGAAAATGATCATTATTTAGGAATGTGATAGTACTATTCAGCTAGGTATAAATCGGTATACTAGAATCTCTTGTTATAAAAAGTAGCAATATCAGGAAAGACAATGACTGCACGTATTCAAAAAGGCAAGTTAGCGATTGCTAAAGAACTTTACGATTTCATCGAAAATGAAGCATTACCAGGTTCTGGTTTAGACAGTGAAACATACTGGAAAAACTTTGAACAAGTCGTTGTCGATCTTAGTCCAAAGAACAAAGCACTATTGGCTAAGCGTGACGACATTCAAGCTAAAATTGATGAATGGCACCGCAACAACAAATTTGAATTAGAAGCTTACAAAGCTTTCCTTACAGAAATTGGCTACTTATTACCAGAAGTAGAAGATTTCCAAATCAGCACAGAAAATGTAGATGAAGAAATCGCATTATTGGCTGGTGCGCAATTGGTAGTACCTGTGCGTAATGCACGTTACTGCTTGAATGCTGCGAACGCACGTTGGGGTTCATTATACGATGCGCTTTACGGTTTCGACGTTATTCCTGAAGAAGGTGGCGCGGAAAAAGGCAAGGGCTATAACCCGGTTCGTGGTGATAAAGTTATCGCATTTGCTAAAAACTTCTTAAATGAAACATTCCCGTTGGCAAATGGTTCACACGCCGATGCAACTAAATATGCGGTAGAAGGCAAAAAACTTGCTGTAACCCTAAAAGACGGTTCAACGACTACATTAGCCAAAGAAGCACAATTCGTTGGTTTTAATGGCGATGAAGCTGCACCAACTGAAATCGTTCTTTTGAACAATGGCCTACACGTTGTAATCGAAATTGATGCAACCAGCCCGATTGGTCAAACTGATGCTGCTGGCGTAAAAGACCTTGTGCTTGAATCTGCTTTAACAACGATTCAAGATTTGGAAGACTCAATTGCAGCTGTAGATGCTGAAGAGAAAGTTGAAGGCTACCGTAACTGGTTAGGCTTAATGCGCGGTACTTTGGAAGAGTCTATCGAGAAAAACGGCAAAACCGTGACTCGTACACTGAATCAAGACCGTACACACAAAAACTTGATTGGTGGTGAGACTACACTTCACGGTCGTTCATTGATGCTTCTTCGTAACGTTGGTCACTTGATGACTAACCCGGCGATCCTTGTAGATGGTCAAGAGATCTACGAAGGTATTATGGATGCGTTAATCACTCCATTGCTTACTTTCGCAGACATCAAAGGCGAAAACACGATCAAGAACTCACGCAAAGGTTCTATGTACATCGTGAAGCCAAAAATGCATGGTCCTGAAGAAGTTGCATTTGCAGTTGAGCTATTTGAACGTGCTGAACAGGCGCTTGGCTTGCCTGCGAAAACTTTGAAAATCGGTATCATGGATGAAGAACGCCGTACATCTGTAAACTTGAAGAACTGTATTGCAGCAGCGAAAGACCGTACCATCTTCATTAACACAGGCTTCATGGACCGTACCGGTGATGAAATCCATACCTTCATGGAAGCAGGCCCATTCGTTCGTAAAGGCGAAGTGAAATCACAAATCTGGTTCCCAGCATATGAAAACCGTAATGTAATGATCGGTCTTCAAGCTGGCTTACGTGGCAAAGCACAGATTGGTAAAGGCATGTGGCCAAAACCAGACATGCTTTTAGACATGTACAAAACCAAGATTGAGCATCCAGAAGCGGGTGCGAGCTGTGCATGGGTTCCGTCTCCATCTGGTGCAGTCATTCACGCGATCCATTACCATCAATGCAACGTTTCGGCGCGTCAACAAGAATTGTTGAAAACTGAAGCATTGTCTCTAGATGACTTGTTAACGCCTCCTTTAGCAACCGATACCAACTGGACTGCTGAAGAGAAAACCAAAGAGCTCGAAAATAATCTTCAAGGGATCTTGGGTTATGTAGTTCGTTGGGTTGACCTGGGTGTAGGTTGTTCTAAAGTTCCAGATATCAACGACGTTGGTTTGATGGAAGACCGTGCAACATTACGTATTTCTTCTCAACATGTTGCAAACTGGTTACGTCACGGTATCGTAACTAAAGAGCAAGTTGAAGAAGTGATGCAGCGTATGGCGAAAATCGTGGATGAGCAAAATGCGAATGATCCGCTTTATACGCCAATGGCACCAGCATTCAACGGTTATGCTTATCAAGCTGCTTATGATCTGGTATTCAAAGGTGGTGAACAACCTTCTGGTTATACTGAGCCGCTACTTCATGCAGCACGTTTGAAGTTAAAAGGTTATACAGGTGACTAATTCTGTGTACTGAAAAAAGCCTCTTCGGAGGCTTTTTTTATGCTTGTTTTATTTTATCGGTTTTTTTAACTTTAGATACTAAACAACTTGGGGAAGTTCGGATTATTAAAATAAGTGGTGTTAAAAGCCAGTCAACTCATTTACTTTATGCCTTTTTGGTTTTTGGTATATATATAAAGCAATTCAGAAAATAAATTCCTGATTCTTTATTGCAGATTTGATTTTAAAAAGCCCGACTTTGGCAGATTGATACAATTGGTAATTTTGCTAGAACTTCTGCTCAATACCTCCTAGAGTAAAGCAATACATAATTCTAACGATGGATGAAAGAATGCAAGCTTATCAATTTCCCGATCAGCAATTTATTGCAGGACACTGGTTAAAAGGTACTTCAACCCATACGCTGAATAATCTCAATCCTTATAATCAAGAACTTATATTAAAACTACAGGCTGCGAGCATTGTCGATGTAGATAGCGCTTATTCGGCTGCAGAGCGTAGTTTTGTCACCTGGTCGCAATCATCTCAATCCGAGCGTAAAAGTATCATCCTTCGGGTTTTAGAAGTGGTCAAAAAAAGACGTGAAGAAATCATTGACTGGCTCATTCAGGAATCTGGCAGTACACGTTTCAAAGCCAATATTGAAGTAGATGCAGTATTGGGCATTATCAATGAGGCTGTCACATTTCCTGAAAGAATGGAAACCCAGGAATTGCACTCCACAGATCCTAGCCGCAAAAGTTATGCAATTCGAAAACCATTGGGTGTCATTGCGGTGATTAGCCCCTGGAACTTTCCATTTCACCTGAGTATGCGTTCTGTGGTTACAGCCATTGCGATTGGAAATTGCGTGGTGCTGAAGCCTGCAAGTGATACGCCTATTACCGGCGGATTGTTGCTGGCTAAAATTTTTGAGGAAGCAGCTGTGCCTCAAGGTATATTCAGTGTAGTGGCGGGTTTAGGTAGTGAAATTGGGGATTACTTTGTCGAGCACGATACGCCTAAAATGATTTCATTTACAGGTTCAACTTTGGTTGGAAAACGTGTCGGGCAATTGGCTGTTGGTGGCAATCATCTGAAGCGGATTGCACTGGAATTGGGAGGGAATGCCCCTTTGGTTGTTCTGGATGATGCTGATCTGGATTTGGCAGTGGAACTGGCTGTAATGGGACGTTTTTTGCATCAAGGGCAAATCTGCATGAGTACCAATCGGGTAATTGTTGATGCTAAAATTTATGATGCTTTTGTTGGAAAACTGCTGATCCGGACTCAAGACATTATCTATGGTGATCCAGATCAAGCAGATACCCTCATTGGCCCGATTATTAATAGCTCACAAGTGGAAAAAATAAAACACATCATTGATCAGGCACTACAACAGGGTACTAAACTCATCCTACGAGGAAAGATTCAAGGCAATATCATTCCACCGCATATTTTTATTGATGTAGATCCAGAATCCAGCTTAGCTAAAGAAGAAAGTTTTGGGCCAGTCCTACCGGTGATTAAGGCTCAGAATGAATCGGATGCCTTACGTTTAGCCAATGACACAGCTTATGGATTATCCAGTGCAGTATGTACCGCCGATATTGAGCGCGGAACGCGTTTTGCGATGCAGATTGATGCCGGGATGACCCATATCAATTCCATCACCGTGGCAGATCAACCCAATGCACCCTTTGGTGGGGAGAAAAATTCCGGCTTAGGTCGCTTTAATGGACAGTGGATATTGGAAGAATTTAGTCATACCCATTGGTTCACAGTTCCTGGCTAAACTTTCTTCAAGCTACAAAAGATAAACCAATGTCATTAAAGTGATCATGTAACGAATATCAGAGTGTAATTCATTGTATGTGCGCTAATTTTAAACCGCTCAGCTTAAAGCAGGTGAAGGATCTAAATCTTCCCGACATCCCTTTTGAATATCCGGATGAAGTCTATCCAAATTATGAATTGCCCTTGCTGTTTAAGTCTGTTCATGGTCTGGAGTGGCGCAAGGTGCATTTTGGCTTAATTCCGAAATGGGCAGAAGATAAAAGCATTGCACTTAAGACCTACAATGCACGTAGTGAAACACTTCTGCAAAAACCAACCTTTATGAATGCTGTTTCAAAATTTAAATTTGGAGTGATTCCAGTTTCAGAATTTTATGAATCTAAATACATTGAGAACAAGCCACAGCGCTGGGGTGTACGCCGAAAGGATGGTCAGGCCTGTTATATTGCTGCGTTATATGAAATTTCCAGGATAGGGGATGAAATTGTTCGTTCAGCCACAATGATTACCATGGATGCTATTGATCATCCGATGATGAAAGATTTTCATGAGCCAGGCAATGTTAAACGCTCAGTGATTGTGATTCCTCACCAGCGTCTAGATGAGTGGCTGAGCTGGAAATCTCAAGATATCCGTTCTTTTGTAGAAGGATTCCCGGTAGAAGAATTTGAGTGTTCATATGTTCCAAAAGCAAAAATCGAAAAAATTAGTCCCCAGCTTAATTTTTTCGATTAAGCATAGACTATTACGATAGATTCTTAAAAATATGTTTAAGGGTTTCCATCATTTTTTCAATTTGTAAAGGAGTTATACCCTCGTAAGACTGTTCCAGAATTATATTACTCAGATCCTTAATCTTCAGGGTCATTTGTTGTCCTTTATCGGTTAAGACAACTCGAGTAATACGAGCATCATCTTCACAAGAATAAGTTTCAACTAAACCTTCATCTTTTAAACGATAGACGATTTTGGTGGTAGTCGACATTTTGGAAACTACCATTTCAGAGAGATCTGATACGCTGGCATGAGGCTTGAATTTTAGAGAAAGTAAAATACGGCGACGTGAATTGTCCAGACCATATTTTTTCAGAGCATGGTCTAGTTTTTTTACACCTTGCGCGTGAACTTGAGTAATCCAGTAGTAGGGAAAGTCTTCTAAATCAAAATTTTCACTGGATAGAAGTAAAAATTTACTGTATTTCTTGGTCATTATTTATTTTCCACGATTTAATTGTTTTATTTAGAATCTCTTGCTTTTGTTAAAACATGTAAGAAAAATACATAAATTTTGCATTTATCTCTAAAGTCAAAAAGAAAAAAATTCAGTATTTACTGAACTTTTAAATTTAAGCCTAAATTATCGTGATAAATTTTTAAAAATATGTTTGAGACTTTCCATCATTTTTTCAATTTGTAATGGAGTGAGGCCTTCAAAAGATTGCTCCAGAACCACATTGGTCAGGTCATTAATTTTTTGCGTCATTTGTTGGCCTTTATCGGTTAAAACTACGCGAGTAATGCGGGCATCATCTTCACAGGAATAAGTTTCAACTAGACCTTCATCTTTTAATCGATAGACAATTTTGGTCGTGGTGGACATTTTGGAAACCATCATTTCAGAAAGATCTGAAACACTGGCATTAGGTTTTGATTTTAAAGCGAGTAGGATACGGCGACGTGAATTGTCCAGACCGTATTTTTTCAGTGCATGATCAACGTTTTGTACGTATTGGGCATGCACTTGGGTGACCCAGTAATAAGGAAAATTTTCTAAATTGAAATTTTCTGGTGAAGGTAAAAATTTACTGTATTTTTTTGTCATATGAACTTTCTCCCCAATAATTGTTGTAATTATATTTTATTATTGTAACTTTTTTTTAAGAAAGTTAAAGTGAAAAAAAAGATATATTTGTCTTACATTTTAAAGTAAAACTTAAAAATAGTTCATTAGTTACTTTTTCTTCAGCCCAAACTAATGGGCTAAATTTTTAAAAATATATTTTAAACTTTCCATCATTTTTTCAATTTGTAAGGGAGTGAGGCCTTCAAAAGATTGTTCCAATACCACATTGCTAATGTCATTAATCTTATGCGTCATTTGTTGTCCTTTATCGGTTAAGACAACTCGAGTAATGCGGGCATCATCTTCACAGGAATAAGTTTCAACCAGTCCTTCATCTTTTAAACGATAGACAATTTTGGTTGTGGTCGACATTTTGGAAATGACCATTTCAGAAAGGTCTGACACGCTAGCATGAGGCTTGGACCTTAGTGACAGTAAAATGCGACGGCGTGAATTGTCTAGACCATATTTTTTCAAGGCGTGATCTACATTTTGGACATATTGGGCATGTACTTGAGTGACCCAATAATAAGGAAAATTTTCTAAAGTGAAATTTTCTGCAACAGAAGGTAGAAATTTGCTGTATTTTTTAGTCATGGAGAAGATCTCCCTAAGATAATTGTAATTTTAATTTATTGAAAAGCGTCTTATTTAAATCAAATTATGCTTAACAATACACATTTTTTTTATGGTTATTAATATATATCAAGTTTTTTATAATGCAATAAGGAAACTTATCTTCTGATAAGTTTCCTTACAAAAAATCCAAATTACGCATGATCGTTTAGAAGGGATATGGTGGGCTGTATTGGTCTCAATGAAATCTCCCCAATACTTTGGATTGGGCAAAATTCAGCACTTCTAGTTGGGCTTCAGGATTTTGATAGGTTTCTGAAGTAAGGTTGCCTTAGGGATACCATATTGTAAGACAACGGGCAGGAGTATTTCAAACTTTTGCTTATTATGCGTGGCCACAATCTTAACTTGATGCTGACCAAATGATGAGTCTAAATTAAGATATGCACCTTCATAATTGGTATTGGCAATCGTTTTAGATGCTTTGCTGAAGGTCAATGCTTTTTCATTCGTCAGAGCAAATAATCCTATAATTTTTTTGATTGGATTAAAAAAACTTGAGCATCTAAGGTTAGCTATTGATTATTGAATGAAATAATCTTGGCTGTATTTTATTCTAGTGAAAAAAATGGCTTGAGGAACTGATATTTTATATAAAAAAATCTTAGTAGTTATTTCATACTGTTAATATATTTATTAATTTGAATAATTATATAAAACAATAGCTTGTGTGCTAAAGATTTTGCTATTTTGGGCTCTATGCTGGTGTGACTAAGTGTGGATTATTTTTAAATCTGTTGCTTCTTAAAAACATGATTTTTCGTGATTAAATAATATACTGATTTGAGATAACGCTAAGTTTAGTCAAGTTTTGGTAAATAAAAATACAAAAAACTTGTTACTCATTTTCAAGATTGTGCATAATCAGTTATCTATTGTTGAACAGGTCATATCTATGGATCCGTCGCCGTGCAGGTCTAGTTTTATTTTGAATTTACTCGTTTTTAAGCAAGTTCAAAAAACCGGAGATATAAACTAATGGAGTTTTTATTAGATCCGGGAATTTGGATTGGTTTGCTTACCCTTATTGTTTTAGAAATTGTTTTAGGTATTGATAACCTAGTCTTTATTGCCATTTTGGCTGAAAAACTTCCTCCAGAACAACGTGATAAAGCACGTGTAGTAGGTCTTTCCCTCGCTTTATTCATGCGCTTGGGCTTATTGTTTGCCATCTCTTGGTTAGTCACTTTGACCAAACCACTTATTACCGTCTTTGATTGGACATTCTCAGGTCGAGATCTTATTCTTTTATTTGGTGGTTTATTCCTGCTCTATAAAGCCGTGACTGAACTACATGAAAAGATTGAAGGCAAGCCTGAAGTTAAGGTTACCACCAATATTGTTTACGCAAGTTTTGCTGCAGTTGTTGCACAAATTGTGGTTTTAGACGCTGTATTCTCTTTAGATTCGGTCATTACTGCCGTAGGTATGGTCGACAATATCTATGTGATGATGGTAGCAATGATTGTTGCCATGGCTGTAATGTTACTGGCCTCCAAATCATTAACTGCTTTTGTAAACCGACATCCGACCGTTGTGATTCTGTGTCTAAGCTTCTTATTGTTAATTGGGATTAGCTTGATTGCAGAAGGTTTCGGTTTCCATATTCCGAAAGGCTATATTTATTCAGGTATTGGCGTTGCCATTGCAATTGAAGCATTTAACCAATTTGGTCAGCGCAATGTAGCCAAGCATGAATCTAAAATTCCACTGCGTCATCGTACTGCAGATTCCATCTTGAAATTGATGGGTGGCAAAATGGAGACGGTCACTGACTGTGCGCAACACTTTGAAGCTCAAGAAGCTTTTGCTGATGAAGAACGTTATATGATTGGCGGCGTATTAACCCTGGCAGAAAGATCTGTTGCCTCGATCATGACACCACGTAGCCAGATTTCTTGGGTCAATCTGGATGATACGCCTGAACAAATTCGTGAACAGGTGCTGTCTGTGCCGCATAGCTTGTTTCCAGTTTGTCGTGGCAGCCTAGATAAGGTTCTGAGCGTGGTTCGTGCCAAAGAACTGCTGGATGTACTGGAGGATGACGGACAACTTAAAGCTTTAATCAAACGTCATCGTCCTATTCACATTTTCCAGAAAATGAAAGTGATTGATGCCATTAATACCTTGCGTACCTCAAAAGGTTCACTGGTTTTGGTTAGTGATGAGTTTGGAAGTGTACAGGGTTTGATCTCTCCACTCGATGTGTTTGAAGCTATTGCCGGAGAATTCCCTGATGCGGATGAACAGCTCGATTTAGTGAAAATTGATGATCACACTTGGAAAGCATCAGGCATGCTGGATGTGTACCAGCTGGAATTAGAGTTGGGGATGATGGATTTAGTCGAAGAAGATGCGGGTTATATCAGTCTTGCGGGTCTAATTCTAGATAAAACTCATGGTGAAGTGAGCTTAGGTACTCATCTGGAGTATCACGGCATTCATTTTGACGTGACAGAATTGGAAGATAACCGTATTAAAACGGTTTTAATTACTTATCATTAGACCATGATTTTAAAGTGATAAAGAACTTGTTCTTCGAATAAATTCTTTTAGTCCTGGAAAAGCTCAACAGTCTTAAGCTGTTGGGCTTTTTTTATGCTTTTGATTGTAAAGTCGCAAGGTAAAAACTCAAATGAATCAGTGATTAAATCCCTATTTCTAGGGATATTTTAAATCAGCATAATAATCAATAATGGATAAAAAATGGGAGGAGACGGATCAAACTGATGGGGATTACTGAAAAGATTGTAGATTTTTCAAAATTGGCCTCTGATCATCAACAGCAGTTTTTTGAAACCATGCTGGCATTTGATCAGCAAATTTTTCCAGATTCCAGCAAAAAAGAAGTCTATGATTTTGTTTATGATGTAGATGCTGTTTCAGTTCAGGTTGTTCACTATTATCATCAGGAACAACTGATCGGACAAAATATTATTCCAATTCTTAAGCTTGATTTAAATGGGAAACCGATTTTTGTGGTGAGCTCGCGGGTGGGGATTTTACCTGCTTATCGTAGAGGAAACCGAACCCTGAAAACGGCCATTCGTGTTGCAGTTAATCACCGGATTCGTCATCCCAGCATTCCATTATGGTTTGTGCCTACCGTGATACAGCCTAAAATCTATACCTATTTGGCTTCGCGTTCACGTAACTTCTTTCCACGTGTGGGAAGTAAGATACCTGCTGAATATTTAAAAGTTTTGCAGATGATGCAGCAGCGTAAAGCTGAGGTGCATAAGCGTCGAGAAGATATTTTTGTGTATCCTTATGTGATGCCCTTGACCACACCTGCACAGATCAAACGTTTAAGAAATAACACAACCACCCACATCAATTTTTTTATGCAGCATGTGCCTGACTATTTTGATGGCATGGGTTTGCTGTGTATCTGTAAATTGGATTTAAAAACCATACTGGAAACGATCTGGAATCTGTCTACAGATCGCCGTGTATAATTTAAACCCAGTTTGGATTGGTTTTTTAATTGCGATGCTGTCATGGTGATAAGTGCAGATTGTATTTCTACAGTCTGAGCCAGCTGAACATCCGCCATACATCAGCAATAGTAATGCAGGATAGACTCAAAGGGTCAAAATTTTAATATCTGTATATTGCTGTATGAGTTCAGGATTTAAACTGTAAATCTGATCCATAAAAGCGACATTAAACTGTCCGAGCATAGGCGCTTGTTCAAATGCCAATTTCCCGGCAATGGCAAAATGGGTATGTGCTGCAAGCGTTGCAATAGTCGGGCTGCTTACCGCGCAGTAAGCAGCAATTAAGGCACCCAATGCACAGCCTGTGGCCGTTACTTTGGGTTGTAAATAAGAACCGCCATGCACCTGAATGACAGCATCCAATTCTTTGCTTAAAATAAAATCGGATTCACCTGAAATGGCGATACATTCCGCATGTTCGAGCAGGACTTTAGCATGGCTGTAAACGTCGGCGCTATCGAGCGTGCTGTCGACACCTTTAGATTGCGTTTGCTTGCCTGCGATCGTGCTAATTTCAGAAGCATTGCCCCGAATCACCGTTGGATGATATTGCAATAAATTATCCACCATGTCTGAGCGCCACTTTAAAATCGGTCCATATCCTACCGGGTCAAGCACCCAGGGGGTATCGCTACGCTGCGCCGTTTGTGCAGAAATTTGCATGGCCTGCATTTGTTCCTGTGTGGGTGTACCCAGGTTAATGCTCAGTGCCGCTGCAATCTGGGTAAAACTTTCAGCTTCAAACCGATTGTCTATCATGGCTGGTGAAGCACCAGCAGCCAATAAAACATTGGCTGTATAGTTGGCTGCCACGCTATTGGTAATGCATTGCACCAAAGGCTGCTGGCTATGCAGCTGTGTCCATGCTTCAACAATCTGCTCGACCAGTGCTGAAGTTTGATCCATGGGGTTATTCCTTAAATTATATAGGGTGGAATCGGAAAAATTGAACATATCGATCACCATTTAACGGGTGAAATTCTATTGGGTAAAATAGTGGTCTTGATGCTTGCAGGTGCGACAGCATAAAGTCACATAATTTTCGGCATCATAATCCACGCTAAGTTCATTGGAACCACAATACATACAGCGTTTTTGTGAATAGAAACTTAATCGGGGTTCAATTTTTTTCCATAGGCGCCAAATCGGCTGGAAAAAAATAGCTTCATCATAGCCAAGAAAGCGGAACAACAGGATTTCACTCATCTTGCTAAATGGAATGTTGTGCGGACGAGGCAGGGTGGAGGTTTCCCATTTTTCCGTCACTGAACGTTCACGGTATTGCTGTAAGGTTTTCTTTAACAAGTTGGTATTGATAAAGTTTTCATTGCGTGGCTGGAGTGCTTTCTGCTGATGCAAATATTCCAGCGCAGTTTGCACCAGATAATAGATTTGCCCCACCGCCAATGAATCCATCAGGCGATAGCAAAAAGTTTGAAAACTGTTGTTTCCCGCAATTTGAATGCCCCAAGTGCGGCAATAAAACTGGGCAAACTGAATAATTTCCTGATAGAGAACCAGATAAAGTACATTTTTTACTTCATCTGCATTTTTAAAGGGCACACCCATGGTTAAATTTTCATAAAACCAGTTACGAAGTTGCTGGGTAATGCTAAACAGACTCGGTTCAGAATAACCGTCTAAACGCACATTGACATAGTAATGATGTGCCTCAACGGCAAAATCTTTAGCAATCAGGATTTGTTCTTTAACCAGTTGCTTAACTAGATAATTTTGGAATAAATAGTTCGGGGTAATTGAATGGTATTTAATACTTTCCCAATCAATATATTCATGATGCGTGGTATGTTCCTGAACCTGATTATCCAGAATACTCAGTAAAAATAATTTATTCAGAAAGCTGATCTGATCCAGTCGATATTCGACATTATCTTTATTTTTCGATTTGATTTTGCGTTGCTCTTGAAGACGCGTTTCGGTGAGCATTTTTTTTCGATTGACTAGACATTTTTCACAATGACAGTTGGTGCGCCCATCTTGAAAGACACGATGTTGGCAGTGACTACATTCATGAAAATTAAGTGCTTGATCGTACTGTTCTGCTTCAATCCAGAACATGGATGCCTGACACAAAGGGCATGATGTACTTTCATCTAACTGTTTTTGCAGAATCTGAAGGAGCATGGAAAGAATCAATCACAAGTCTGGTTAATCATTCAAACGATTATACACATCTCTTTTATTGTAACGTGATTGAATAGCGCTGAATGAACAATAAATGCAAGCAGGAAAATATAAGCGAACTTTGCTCTAAAAAATAGCCTAAGTATTTATTATCCATTTATGTGGAGATGGAAAGGTAAATCCACCATCTCCACAAAAGAAAGGACTATCAGGGGCATTTAAATTCTTTAAATTAATACGAAGCAGGGCAAGGTAATGACTCATCCTCCTCGCCTAATTGCTTTGCATTGATTAAAGCCTGAACCTTTTTAGATGGAATTTTTTTGCTGCCTAATGAATCGTAATTATTCAAAATTGCGCAAATATCGGGCGATTGCATTGGAATACCTTCACAGCTCATAAACATGGCAATCACTTTATGATCGATTCCGGCAGCGTCGAGAGTTTGCATAGTCTTGATATTTTCCACACGGACAATATGGTCTTTTAAATACATGGGACACCTCTTCTAATTTTGATCTGATTTTATAGTGCGCTTTACACAAATATATACAAGCAAGAAACGTGCTCAAAATGTATTCATCTTGAAAATATCTGTCACTTTGAGTTATGCCAGTTTATAAGCCAGCTAATTCTTGCTCAAATAATATAAAGAGATATCAAAAGACACTTATTTTCTATTTACATTACTGAAAGGTATTGGCGTTATGGCGCATGATTTTTAACTGCACGTATGATAAGTAAGCAACTAAAATATTAATTGTACTGATGTTCGGACAACGAATTGAAAATTGTGAGCAATGTGCCCATATATAACTCAAATCAATCGCACAGACAGATTGTGAAAGTTGTCGTATGATCGAAGCACTCACAAAAAACAAAGTCTTGGCTTAAGAACTACAGGATTAGGACATTATATGAATATCGCGGCAAACCCAGTGGTTGAAGCAGACCAAACTGTTTATTTGAAAGACTACGAAAAACCCTCTTTTTTGGTTGATTCAATCAACTTGGATATTCAAGTTCATACAGATCGTACTGATGTAAACGCAACATTGGTGATGAAGCGCCAGACATCAGGCGATTTGGTACTGCTTGGTCGTGACCTGGAATTAAAATCAATTACTTTAAACGGTAAGCAACTCACCGAAGCAGACTACACACTGGATGCTGAACAACTGGTGATTGCCAATGCACCAAATGAAGTCATTCTTGAGACTGCAGTGGTGATTCATCCTGAAAGTAATACCCAGCTTGAAGGCTTATATCAGGCGGGTAGCGATTTATTTGTCACTCAAAATGAACCTGAGGGTTTCCGCAAAATCACTTTTTATCCAGACCGCCCGGATGTTCTTTCTGTCTTTACCACGCGTGTGGAAGCAGACAAAAAATTTCCGGTACTGTTAGCCAATGGTAACCTGATGGAAGCGGGTGAAGCTGGCGAAGGTCGTCACTATACGATCTGGCAAGATCCAACCAAGAAACCAAGCTATTTATTTGCCTGCGTGATTGGTGATTTGGCGGTTCTGAAAGATTCCTATGTGACTTCTGAAGGCCGCAATGTTTCTTTAGAAATTTATGCAGTCGAAAAAGATATTCCAAAATGTCACATTGCCATGGAAGCGCTGAAACATTCTATGCAATGGGATGAAGAACATTATGGTCGTCCGTATGATCTGGACAATTATATGATTGTGGCAACAAGTGCATTCAATATGGGTGCAATGGAAAATAAAGGTCTGAATATCTTTAATACGTCATGTGTGTTGGCAGATGAAGAATTCACCACTGATGCTGCAATTATGCGTGTACAGTCGGTGATTGCGCATGAATACTTTCATAACTGGACCGGTAACCGGATTACTTGCCGTGACTGGTTCCAGCTCTGCTTAAAAGAAGGTTTGACCGTATTCCGTGATCAGTCTTTCTCGGAAGATTTACAGTCGGCTGCGGTACAACGTATTGATGATGTTGCGGTACTCAAAGCGCATCAGTTCCCTGAAGATTCAGGTCCGCTTTCACATCCACCACGTCCAGATCACTTTGTCGAAATTAATAACTTCTATACAGCGACTGTGTACGAAAAAGGTGCGGAAATTAACCGCATGATGTCCACTTTACTCGGCAAGGAAAAATTCCGCCAAGGGACTGATGAATACTTCCGCCGTCATGATGGCCAAGCGGTAACGGTTGAAGATTGGGTTTCTGCATTGACAGCAGGTTCTGGTGTCGATTTATCGGCATTCCTGATCTGGTATAACCAGCCGGGTACACCAAAACTGGAAGCCAAAGGCGAGTACGATGCTGCAACTCAAATCTACCGTTTAAGCTTTAAACAATCGTTAAAAGATCACCATAAATATCCAAACCTAAAAGCTGTTCCAATTCCTGTGGCTTTGGCACTGTTCAATGCAGAAACAGGTGAGCAATATACTTTGCAATCTGAAGCACTATTTGAAAATGGTGTGAAAGATGGCGTGTATCTGTTTGATACAGATACGGCAAGCATTGAATTTACCGGCGTAACGGCAAAACCGGTGGTGTCATTACTGCGTAATTTCTCTGCACCAGTCAATCTTGAATTCAACTATTCCGATGAAGAACTGGCTTTCTTGATGCAATATGAAACCAATGGTTTCAACCAGTGGCAAGCCACTCAAACCTTGCTGGAACGTATTTTATTAAATGGCCATGATGCTGATATTTATATTCAAGCCATGAAAAATACTTTGCCAGAAGTCATTGAAAAAGATCCACTCTTGGCTTCACGTTTGTTTGATGTGCCGACAGAAGGCTATTTGGGTAGCCGTATTGATACAGATTATCAGCCTGCCAAAATCCAGGAACAGCGTAATGCCTTGCTAGATACCCTGGCACGTGAATTTGGCTCATTCTGTAAAGAGACCTATCTGGAATTAGATCCAGATATGCAAAGTGAATTTTCTCAAGCGATGGGTGTTCGTGCACTCAGAAACATCATGCTCAGCATGATCGCACGCCAAGGTGATGTATCTGCCTTTGATTTGGCTTATGAGCAGTATCATACCGGTAACATGTCTGAACGTTTGGGTGCGCTCAAAGTTCTGGTCTGGAATGATG
This sequence comes from Acinetobacter sp. SM34, assembly GCF_022012365.1. Lineage (NCBI taxonomy): Bacteria > Pseudomonadati > Pseudomonadota > Gammaproteobacteria > Moraxellales > Moraxellaceae > Acinetobacter > Acinetobacter sp. SM34. Next base: position 71,696 of record NZ_JAKLTP010000006.1, read on the forward strand.
CACCACAAGCCCAAGAAGTTTTGGCAGACTTCTATAGCCGCTTTGAAGATGAAGCCTTGTCTTTAGATCAATGGTTTATGGTTCAAGCAGCACATCCAAAAGCCAATGCAGAAACCATCAAATATTTAACCTCTCATCCTGATTATGATTTGGGTAATCCTAACCGTATTCGTTCGGTGAGTGGTGGTTTAAATGCCAATCCGGTCAATACCTGGAGTTTTGGTGTTCAGCACTATATCGATCTGGCTAAATATCTGGATGAGAAAAACCCGATTGTGGGTTCACGCTTACTGCAAGTACTTTCGCGCTGGTACACTTTGGCAGAGCCACAACGTACAGAAGTAAAAACTGCACTTGAGGCTTTAAAACCACAAGTGAAATCTAAAAATGTGGTCGAAACTTTAAACAGTATGTTGAACGTCTAACTCAGACAGACTGAATAAGCCGCAAAAGCCTTTTTCTGCTAAAGCCAGGAAAAGGCTTTTTTATATTTCAATCATTTTACTGATTATAAATTATGCTTATGTTTGGTTGAACTCCACTTCATTCTGCCATGTTAAGACTTAATTCCTATGAATTAATCGCTTTAAAAATGTCGAATTAATCACATTTTAGGGGTAATATAGGCATATAAAAGCTCATCTTAGGATGAGCTTTTGTTATTTAACAGACTGTGATTGAATTAGCCTGTGATTTTACTAAGTAGACTGGAGATTGGTTTTGTTAGTTAAAATTGAAGATGGTTTTTACCTAAATACTCAGCATATTATTGCAATTCGGGTTTCGAAAAATGCCACTGATGGTAATTTTGTTGTGGCGATTGAATATACGCCCAATAATATTCAATCCATGGGAAGCTATGAGAAAGTTTTTAACAGCAAACTTGAAGCGGAAATTTTCCTGCAAACCTTACATCAGCATATTTCTAAAGTATAAACAGGTGTTCAGGCCAAGATAAAATGTTCAGCCAGGATGGTTTTGGCTTCGCAGGGCTAAGAGATATTTTTCGTGCCTCGGATCAAGTGCGTGATTGGCATGATGAACAGATGGCCGATATCTGTATATAAAAAAAGTCCCTGTACTACAGGGACTTTTTTTTGCTTAGACTTTCATAATCAATACGGGAATTGGAGACTGGGTCAAGACTTCTTGTGCCACACTGCCTAACATCAATTTTTTAAATCCGGTACGACCATGAGAGCCCATAATAATTAAATCGGCGCCCACTTCATCAGCTATTTGCATAATACCTTCAGCAGGTGATACACCGCGAACAATTTTGGTGTCTACGGCAATTCCATCGCGAATGAAAGATTGTTTGATTTCCGCCAAGCGCAACTGCGCATTTTTTTCAGCTTCAATAAAATAATCGGTAATTGCAGGTGCGACCTTATAAAAATCTACACCGACAAAGGGATCAACAGCAATTACACTGGTAATGGTGACTTGGCAATTTAAAGGTTTGGCCAAGGCTAATGCTTGTTCAACAGCTGCATAAGAAATAGGGGATTCATCTACTGGAACCAAAATATGTTTATAAGACATGAAATTTCCTTATGAATATTGCTGAATGGATAAGAGTTATGATGATTTATAGCCAGTTATGATGACCATCTGGTGAAACGCCGGAATCGATAAAATGAGCCTTGCATTGATTGAAAGGCTCATTTTTTGAAATACTTATTCTTTTACCACTAAAACAGGAAGCTTGGTGCCTTTTAAAACATCCTGAGCAAAGCTGCCCAGTAAGAATTTTTGAAAACCTTTACGCCCATGGGAACCCATCACAATCAGGTCGGTTTTCAATTTTTCCGCAGTTTCAATAATACCTTCTTCGGAGATATTGCCTTTAATGATTTGAGGCGTTGCAATGATCCCATTCTCGGCAGCAATCGTTTTGGCTTTTTCTAATGCCTTTTCGGCATTGGCATAAGCCTCAACAAAATATTCTTTCATGATTGGAGATGGGTAATAGAAATCTGCTTCAGAAAATGGGTCTTCAGTGACCAGGCTGATCAATGTTAATTGGCTAGAAAATGCCTTAGCAATTTGAGCTGCATTTTTAACTGCAGAGAAAGAAATTTCTGAGCCGTCAACTGGGACTAGAATATTTTGATAAGACATAAGAATGATTCCTTAGCGTTTATTATGTAGCTATTGTTTATACATAGCACATTGTGTTGAATTGATCAATTTAGTCTGTGGAAATTGTTTTAAAATTCATTAAATTATATACAAATCATAAATATAAGTGTATTTAATTTTGCATTGAAAAATCGAGTGTAAAACTCAATATTCGAGCTAGTATTTCTAAATGTTTAAACCGCGATTAAAATGCGTAAAATATGATTATTCCTCTCAAAATTGTGGAGAGTAAGTTAATAGGTCAAATGTGTATTCAAAATCTTTTAGTCTAAGCTTATGTTTAATTGCCGCACTGTCTGGTAGTGGTTGCCAGAATGTGCAAAGTAGCAGCAGGGCCATTGCTGGCGTATTTAATGCCTCGACTAATATTCAAAAAAAGTTTATAGATCGGCATGCTCCAGAAGTGTTAGTTCAAACCAACATTGCCTATTTTCAAAATCCGGCGCTGCATCTGGATATTTACCAACCTTCTGATATTGTAGCATTGGGAATGCGGCCGACTGTGGTGTGGATTCATGGTGGTGGCTGGATTTCAGGCTCTAAAGAGCACGCTCGTGGCTACTTTAAACGTTTGGCTGATCAAGGCTATAACGTGGTTTCAGTCGAATACCAATTTGCTCCGCAAACGATTTATCCTGAGCAGCTGCTGCAAATTAATCAGGCGCTCAAATTCATTAGCGATCATGCTGATGCTTATCATATTAATCCCCAGCACATGTATCTGGCGGGCGACTCTGCAGGGGCCAATCTAGTTAGTCATTATGCCGCTTTACTCAGTAATCCTGATTTTGCCCAGCGGTCTGCTTTTACGCCATTAATCCAACGTGAACAGATTAAAGGTTTGATCCTACACTGTGGTATTTATGACCTGAATGCCTTTATTCATACTGCTCCGGATGAAATGAAACTCATTGAATGGGGCGTATTTAATCTGGTTCAGGCTTATACCGGAAATAAAAAAGATGATCCTGAGTTTTTAAAAATTATTTCTCCCATTCAATATTTAACTGCGAATTATCCGCCTGTATTTATTAGTGGAGGCAATAAAGACTTTTTAACCAAAACCCAGTCCATACCGTTTGTTGATGCGCTGATGCGTGAAAAAATAGCGGTGACCAGTGCATTTTATCCAGAGAGCAAAGAGTTTTTGGTACATGAATATCAATTTATGATGAGTAAAAAAGCCAGCCAGCAAACATTTAGGCAAACCATTCAGTTTATACAAAAATATAGTGATTCAAATTTGTAGTTTAATTTTAGATCGGTGAATATCTCAAAGATGGAGCGGCGCTTAATCTATGTGAGATAGCATTAAAGGTAGGAATCCTATTGTGTTGGCTTATACCTTATTGGGTTTGGCCATTATTTCAGAAGTGATAGGTTCAACTTTTCTGGTCAAGTCAGAAGGTTTTAGCAAATTAGCGTCGAGTCTGCTGGTATTTGTATTTTATGTGATTTCATTTTTTTATTATCGCAAGTGCTTAAGACCATTCCATTGGGCATCGCCTATGCGATCTGGAGTGGTGTAGGTATTATATTAACGGCTTTGATTGGTTTTTTCCTGTTCCGTCAAAGTCTAGATTTTCCGGCTATCTTGGGAGTTGCCATGATCATTGGGGGAGTGATTATTATGAATGTCTTTTCTAAATCCATCGGACATTAATAAAATCGATAGATTTAAAAAATCATAATCATGCTGCATATAAAGAACATAGCATAAGCCTGAGTATTCATATTTTCAGGCTGGATACCAATAACAGGGAGGGCTTATTTACTGGATTGCGCTGTTTTAAATTTCAGTATGCTGGATACGGCAAAACCAAAGACTAAGCCCCAGAAGGCTGAACCAATGCCGAAAAACTGTACCCCTGAAGCACTGAATAAAAAGGTCAATAATGCTGCTTCACGTTCAGCCGGCTGATGAAAAGCAAGCGCAATGTTGTGTCCAATGGTACCTAACAAGGCAATGCCTGCGAGTGCGGTAATAAACACGCTAGGGAATGACATCAAAAGGCTGGTCAGCGTTGCCGCAAACAAACCCATCAGGATATAAAAAAATCCACAGCTCATTCCGGCAATATAACGCTTTTTACTGTCAGGATGTGCCTGATCATCCAGGCTGATTGCAGCACTGATGGCGGCAATATTTACGCTAAAACATCCAAATGGTGCCAAAATACTTTGCGCCGTACCTGTCCAGCCAATCAGCTGGTTGATATTCGGCTCATAGCCATAGCTCTTGATCATGGCAAGACCGGGTAAATATTGCGATGCCATATTAATGACAAATAAAGGCAGGGCTAAGCCGAGAAAAGCTGACCAGCTAAATTCAGGGGTCACCCATAGCGGTTGGGCTAAACTAAGTTGAATATTTGCTGGATGGAACTGCATAAACATGGGGCACAGCAGCAGTCCGGCAATCACCGTAATCACGATGCTATAACGCGGCGACAGGCGTTTCGATAGAATGTAGACGCTTAATAATGAAAGGATGAATCCCCAATCATTTTGCATGCTGGCAAAAAGCGCGATACCAAATTTAAGCAGTACACCTGCCAGCATGGCACTGGTTAAGCTTTGGGGAATATAGGATAACACTCTCTGAAAAATACCCGAAAAACCTAAGATAGCGCTGAGTAAACCGCAAACCAGAAATGCACCGATGGCTTCATGCAAACTATAACCGCTGCCGGTAGCTAAAATAAGCGCCAGTCCAGCAGTAGACCATGAGGTGGCAACCGGATATTTAAATTTCCAGGATAAAATTAAACCTGACAGCCCAATCCCTAAGCCTAATGCCCAAAACCAGGACGTGATTTGAGCTGTAGATGCACCCAGTAATTGAGCCGATTGAATCACCAATATCGATGAAACACTGATTCCAACTAGAAAAGTAATAAATCCGGCAAAAACAGCAGGGACAGAAAAGTCATGGAGAAATTTTTGCATACATCCTTTGCAATGTGCATCTTATAATGATTGAAAAGCGTAGCAATGATACGCCTTTAATTTTTAAGCGGAAAGACAGTATAGTTATAATTTATAGGGTATTTACAGGTTTAGCTTGCTTCACTCAGCCTAAAAGCTACAAGGTGGAAGTCGCAAGTTTAATTCCAAAACCACAAAATAACAGTCCTACAGTTGCTACACATGCAGCCGTCACTTTATAACGGGCAGTAAAATAAGACGCGAGTTTTGCCCCAGAAAAAATCAGAATGGTTAAATAACTCATGCTAATGATCTGTAACACCACTGCAAGTGCAGTAAAGGTAATCGCCGGATAGGGATAGGTCGGATCGACAAACTGCACAAAAAAGGACAAATAAAACAAAATGGCTTTGGGGTTTAAAATACTGATGGTTAATGCAGTTTTAAACGGATGCAACTGTTCAATATTTTTTTCTATTGTGGTTATTTGAGCACTTGAAGGCAGGGCATTCCAGCTGTGATAGGCTGCTATCAGTAATTTTATACCTAAATAACTTAAGTAAATTGCACCAATAATTTTCAGTAAGGTAAACAACCAGGGAAAAGCATGTAGTAATGAGGCTGCACCCAATGCCGTCAGTAGAATTAAAATCAGGTCGCCGGTATAGACACCGAAAGCACTTTTATAACCGGCTTTTATCCCGAAGCGCGAAGCGATGGACATCACATAGAGCGAATTTGGACCGGGTAATAATACGATTAAGGTGGTACCAATAATATAGGTGCTGAGATCGGTTATGCCGAACAAAATATACTCTCAAATCATAAAAAAGCCGATCTGTTCACTATAACAAAATCGGCTTTTTTTATGGGGGAGATTTGAGTCAATTAAGCTTTAATTTCAGCATCTAAGCCAAAAGACTGGCGCAATAAAGTACTTAACTGGTCACGTGCTTTAATAAATCCGTCAATTCCGCTTTGTAAAAGCTGCGAAGCCATTAAGTCGTGTTCAATCTGAGCTTTAAAGGCTTCTTTAGTTAAAGGCTCGACCTGATGCTGATAATGTGCTTGAGCATGGTTGTTTGAAAGCTGAGCGACCACTTCACGCTGATCCTGTTCCAGTTCTGCCAAAAGGTTTGGAGAAACAGTGAGCAGGTCACAACCAGCCAGTCCAAGGACCTGATCGATACTGCGGAAACTTGCGCCCATTATTTCTGTTTTGATGCAGTTCTGTTTGTAGAAATGATAAATCTGTTTGACCGAAAGTACCCCCGGATCTTTTTCAACTGGATAATGGTCGACATTTTCTGCTTTTTTGAACCAGTCCAGAATACGGCCGACAAATGGTGAAATGAGGGTGACGTTGGCATCAGCACAGGCCTGAGCCTGATGCAAACCGAAGAGCAGGGTCAGGTTACAATGAATACCTTCCGCTTCTAATACTTTAGCTGCCTGAATGCCTTCCCAGGTAGAAGCAATTTTAATCAGGATACGGTTTTGATCAATACCATAAGTCTTATATAAATCCAGCAGTTCTTTGGCTTTGGCAATAGTGGCTTCAGTATCATAAGAAAGCGCTGCATCCACTTCGGTAGAAACTCGTCCTTGAATCAGTTTTAAAATTTCCACACCAAACTTGACCGTGAGTATATCGATGGTACGCTCAATCAAAAGATCGCCGCTATATCCTTCTGATTTTGCCTGTTCAAAGGCAGCTTCAATCAGTTCCTTATTTTCGGCTTGATTGGCTGCGGCTGTAATCAGTGAAGGATTGGTTGTTGCATCAAGTGGGCGAAATTTTTCGATCGCGGAAAGATCACTACTGTCGGCAACAATGGTGGTTAAGTTTTTTAATTGATTTAAGGCTGATTGAGTCATTGTCGTCTAGTTCTTAAAGTTATTTCCCATATTTGTTATATCACAATCTGCTTTTATCCAAAGTAAAAAGCGCGTATAAGCCCTGTCTATTTTGTGTTTTTTCTCGAATTTCGGATGTGATTAATCAAAAAATGAGCAGCTGCCCCCAGTTGGCTTTCACGACTCCAGACCAGATCGACAAAATATTCAAATTTAGGACTGAAATCCAGAAAGTTAAGTATTTTAAGTTGTTGTTGAATATGAGGATTCTGATTCAACATTTCTAAAGGTAAAACACCCCATCCCAGGCCTTGCTGAATCATGGTACAGGCCGATAGATGGTTATCTGTGCGCCAGTAGGTTTTTGAAAACAGCAATTCCGGTTTAATGCTGCGGTCACGACTTGCCACCACAATTTGCCGGCTTTGCAGAATTTGCTCATAGCTCACCTGCTCAAATGTGGCTAATGGGGAGTTGATCGCTGCGACAGGCACCAAGGCCTCACATTTAAGTTCAACAAACTGTTCGCGCGCTTCCAGCTGTTCACGTTCAAACATCAATGCCAATTGCGCCGTCTGATTGAGCAGCATTTTTAAAGCATCTTCTTGCGGTGCTGAAAAAATATTGATTTGCAGTTCAGGAAACTGTTTTTCCAGCAATGAAATATAGTCAATCCATTTTGTGTGCAACAGTTCAGAGACCACCACAATATTTAAAGCAGATTCCAGACCTTGACTCAGGGCAAAAGCCTGCTGTTTCCACTGGTTAATTTCAATTAAGAGCTGTTCGGTTTTTTCATACAAGGTCAGTGCTTGGGGTGTTGGAACAGGCTCACGGCCAATACGGGTGAAGAGGGATAAATTGAGGTCAATTTCCAGATTGGCAATCGACATGCTGACTGCTGAAGGCACTTTACCCAGCTTTCTGGCTGCAGCAGAAAAAGAGCCGCTTTCAATCACGGTTTTAAAAATGATCAGTTGTTCTTGGTTAATATTCATCTATCAAAACTTTTGAAAGAATCTAATTCGATTAATCAATATTATCAAAATAAAATACCTTCATCCAAGTGAAAGAGTTTTAAAATGTTGATTTCCAAAAGAAGGATGATTCATGCGCTGACTTATGAAATCATCCTGCTGGTGATCATTGCGATTGCGTTAAGCTTTATTTTTGCAATGCCTATGCAAGTGACGGGTACGCTAGGTATCGCTATGGCTGTGACTTCAGTGATTTGGAATATGACTTTCAATCATTTTTTTGAAAAGTTTGAAGCCAAACGCAAACTGAAAAGAACGGTCGGTGTGCGTATTTTGCACGCAATTGGCTTTGAAGGTGGTTTGATGCTGGCGACCATTCCCATGGTGGCTTATGCTTTGGAGATGCCAATCTGGCAGGCGATTTTGACTGATCTCAGTATGACCCTGTGTATTTTGGTGTACACCTTTATTTTTCAATGGTGTTATGACCATGCCGAAGCAAAGTTAGGACTTGGACCTTTAGCACAGTATTCAAATACCGAAATAAAAACCATACATTAAGCGTGGTTTTTTATGTTCTTAGATTCTCAGATGAAGTGCACCAGAGATTAATTTAGCGAGGAAGCAAGATGAGATAGCATTTTGCTTCCAGACCGACCAAAGTCAAAGTTGTACAATGAACTATTCTCATCTCACTCAAGAAGAAAGATATCAGATTTATGCTTTATTACGTGAAGGTTTTTCCACACGTCATATTGCCAGCAGATTGACTCGTGCTCCCTCTACGATTTCCAGGGAGATCAAACGCAATCGAAATAGAAATGGCTACTTTGCCAAGCATGCTTACAAACTGGCTAAAACACGCCATATTTCGAATTATAGAACCATAAATTCCACTGTATGGAAACAGGTTGAAAGCTATCTTGCTTTGCAATGGAGTCCTGAACAGATCGCTTCTCAAGTTGCTGTCAGCATGCATTCGATCTACCGTTATATCCAACAGGATAAAATAAAAGGAGGTGACCTGTATTTGCATTTACGTTTTAGAAACCAACGTAAAAGAAAGTATGGACATCCAGAAAAGCGTGGGAAACTCAATAACCGTAAAAGTATTCATGACAGACCGAAGATCATTGAAGAGCGGTCACGTTTTGGCGATTTAGAAATAGATACGATTGTCGGCAAGAATCATCATCAGTCTCTGGTTTCAATCGTCGATAGAAAAACCGGCTACTTATGGTTAAAGAAGTGTAGCACCCGTAAAAGTCAGGAGGTGGGTGAAGCAACGGTTCACTTGCTAGATCCAGTCAAAGAGAAATTACAGTCGATCACTGCTGATAATGGTAAAGAGTTTAGCTTGCATGAACAAATCGATGCTGAGTTAGGATTAGAATTCTACTTTGCCGATCCTTACAGTGCATGGCAGAGAGGGACGAATGAGAATACCAATGGTTTGATCAGGCAATATATTAGAAAAGGAAGTGATTTAAGGGACTATTCAGACGACTATATTACCGAGATTACTCACCGACTCAATCATCGCCCAAGAAAAAGACTCGGATTTAAAAGTCCGAGTCAGGTATTATTCCAAGAACATGGTGTTGCACTTCAAATGCTAATCTAAGATTCTAAAAAATTATACGTATTTTCGAGTATTGAAAATGTTGGTGAGCATTAAAGTAATAAATACAGTGATAGCATATTGAAAACTTATTGCAAAAGCTGAAATATAAGGGTGGGTGAAACCACGTAAATAGGTCACAGTATCACCTTTACGCCAACGCTCCTCGGCAGTTGGCATTTCATCGTCAATTAAAAACCAGGTGAAGTTGATAAAAACTAAGATAAAGCAGAAAAATAACACTCCGAGCCAGCCATATATGGATTGTTGTTGTGTGGTTAATGTGGCGTGATGCTGACGAATCTGCTGGATATGTATGGGTTTTAGTGGGAGTCGAAAGTAATTGAATAAGATCAGTCCGATCACGAAAAAATTACAAATCGCAAAGAAGTCATTGAGTAATTTGTGCTGACTCGAAAGTGTCGAGGCTATGGTTGTTGGAAAGATACCTTGAAATGAAAAATCAAAACTGACAATAAGCAGTGCAATGGTCAGTGGTACGAGATAAAAATAATAAAAGGGTGCGGTCGCATCTAAATAGTATAGAAATACCGAATTCTTTTTCATGATGTATACAATTTTTTAATTTGCTCAAAGCATATATCAAGATAGTGGTTGAGAAAATAAAAGAGTTAAAGTGATGGCTTGATTGAAATAAAAAAAGCACCTTTTTGAGGTGCTTTTTAAAATCACGCTAAGCGATTATTTTTCAATAATTGCTGTTACACCTTGACCACCAGCAGCACAGATCGAAACTAGAACACGGCCTGAACCTTTCTGGTTAAGCAATTTTGCTGCAGTAGCAATAAGACGACCGCCAGTAGCTGCAAATGGGTGACCTGCTGCAAGCGATGAACCTTTAATGTTCAATTTGCTACGGTCAATTGAACCCAATGGAGCATCTAAGCCTAAACGCTCTTTACAGAATTTAGGATCTTCCCAAGCTTTCAATGTAGAAAGAACTTGTGATGCGAATGCTTCGTGAATTTCATAGTAGTCGAAATCTTGAAGTTTAAGTCCAGCACGTTCAAGCATACGTGGAATTGCATAAGCAGGTGCCATCAACAAGCCTTCTTTTTTCTCTACAAAGTCAACTGCTGCAGTTTCCTGGAAGGTTAAGTAAGCTAAAATTTCGTGACCATTGGCTTTAGCCCATTCTTCAGAAGCTAACAATACACAAGATGCACCATCAGTCAGTGGAGTCGAGTTACCCGCAGTCATGGTACGTGCATCACCTTTACCAAATGCAGGTTTAAGTTTTGCAAGTTTTTCTACAGAAGAATCTGCACGTAAGTTATTGTCACGTTCTAAACCGAGGAATGGCGTGATCAGGTCATCGAAGAAACCCTCTTCATATGCAGCCGCCATTTTTTGGTGAGATGACGCTGCAAGTTCGTCCTGTGCTTCACGAGAGATGCCCCATTCAAGTGCAGTAATCGCCTGATGGTCACCCATAGAAAGACCGGTGCGTGGCTCACCGTTTTTAGGGGCATCCATCAAGTCTTTAATATTAATTTTGGTTAATGCTTTTAAACGGTCTTTCGCGGTTTTCGCAATGTTCAGTTCAAGCAAAGCTTTACGTAAACCATCACCGAATGCGATTGGCGCATCAGAAGTCGTATCTACACCACCCGCAATACCTACTTCAATTTGACCCAGTGCAATTTTGTTGGCAATCAGGAATGCTGCTTGTAAGCCCGTACCACAGGCTTGCTGAATATCGTAAGCAGGTGTTTCTGGAGCAAGTTCAGTATTTAATACGCACTCACGGGTCATGTTAAAGTCACGGCTGTGTTTTAAAACCGCGCCGGCAACGACTTCGCCTAAACGTTGACCTTGCAAATTAAAACGCTCAATCAGACCATTTAATGCTGCAGTAAACATGTCGCTGTTAGAAGCAGTAAAGTAAGCACCGTTTGAACGGGCAAAAGGAATGCGGTTACCACCGATAATTGCAACGCGGCGAACTGTGTTTTGGCTCATGGTATTATCCTGTTGAACAGACGTTTGAGGTGTAGATTCGGGTGTTGTTGTCGTTGAAGCTGTAGTTTTACTACGTGCCGATGTAGAACGGGTACGGGTTGTTTTAGGCGCAGCATTTGCTGCCGTGCCAGAAGTTTTAGTTGTGCGCGCAGTACTTTTTGATGGTTTTGACACAGTTTCCGTAGCAGAATTTTCGACTGCCGGATTTTCTTGAGTTGTTTTGCTCATCAGGCTTTTCCAAGCATTTTACAGTATTCTTGGCGTGTACATTAACATAATCTAAAAACAGCTAAATTGACTAAAATGACATTAGGCAAAACATTCAGGTCAAGACATCCATGATTTAACTCAAGTATGATTCTATGTAAACTGATGGATGTATTGAAATATAAGTGCCTGACATCATATTGAAGTTAAAAAGATATTTTCAAAACCATCAAAAATTAATTTGTATGAGAGATAATAAACATGACTGATCAATACCAAACCTTTGCTAAATCTCCTATTGGTAAATTTGTCATCAAAAATTTAGGTTTGCCGTCCCCAACTTCTTTAGAGCGTTTTGAGTCAGCTTCACCTGTAGTGAAAGGTGCGGTGTTATTTGGTGCTGCATCATCAAGTACATTATCTGGTGCAATTGCACAGGTTTTGGCCAACATTCATGCCAATGGCTATGCGGGTAACAATGCAGAACTGCAACAGGCTGCTGCAAAGGTTGGTTTAAACCTGAGTGCATTCAATGAAGGCGACAAAGAGTCAAAATTTAAGGCAGTCATTTTTGATGCTTCGGGTATTCAAAACTCAGAACAGTTGAAAGAATTGTATAACTTCTTTAACCCGATTGCGCGTCAAATTCAGGCTTCAGGCCGTGTTGTTGTTGTCGGTATTACCCCTGAAACTGCAAAAACGGTAAAACAGGCCATTGCTCAACGTGCGCTTGAAGGTTTTGTGAAATCTGTGGGTAAAGAATTCAAGAAAGGTATTGCAGCACAACTGGTTTATGTCGATGAAGGCGCTGAAGCCAACCTTGAATCTACAGTGCGTTTTTCAGTATCTCCGCGTTCTGCTTATGTGTCTGGTCAAGTCATCCGCGTTTCTAAGGCAGATGTGGTAGATGTAGACTGGGCTAAACCGCTTGCTGGCAAAACTGCCGTGGTAACTGGTGCAAGCCGTGGTATTGGTGAAGCGATTGCTCACGTACTTTCACGTGATGGCGCGCATGTGATCTGCCTGGATGTTCCTCAACAGCAAGCTGATCTAGACCGTGTTGCGGGAGAAATTGGCGGTTCAACTTTAGCAATTGACATCACTGCTGCGGATGCCGGTGAAAAAATTAAGGCTGCTGCAGCTGCTCAAGGCGGTCTGGATATTATTGTGCATAACGCAGGGATTACCCGTGATAAAACTTTGGCCAATATGAAGCCTGAGCTTTGGGATTTGGTGATCAACATTAACTTGTCTGCAATTGAACGTGTAAACGATTACTTGCTTGAAAATGAAGGTCTCAATGCCAATGGCCGTATTGTTTGCGTATCATCAATTTCAGGTATTGCGGGTAATTTAGGGCAAACCAACTATGCTGCTTCTAAAGCAGGCGTGATTGGTGTAGTGAAATTTACGGCACCTATTTTGAAAAATGGCGTAACCATTAATGCGGTTGCACCGGGCTTCATTGAAACTCAAATGACAGCTGCGATTCCATTTGCCATTCGTGAGGCAGGTCGCCGTATGAACTCAATGAGTCAAGGCGGTCTACCGGTTGATGTTGCTGAAACAATTGCATTATTTGCATCTTCAGCGTCTACAGGTTTAAATGGTAATGTCGTTCGTGTGTGTGGTCAAAGCTTGCTAGGGGCTTAAACTTGAATCCCCCTAAATTCCCCTTTAAAAAAGAGGGGGACTTCTCCTCCCTTTCATAAAGGGAGGTTGGGAGGGATTAGTTGATTTGGGATAGATTATATTTTATACCTCTCCCTAACCTTCTCCTAAGAAGAGAGGGAACTTGATAATGATAAAACTTCTCAAAGGTTCAGTATGAATACTCGCCATTTTAGTCAACTTCCAAAACCTTATTTAGCCTATCCGAAAGTGATTCAAGGCTTGATTTTTAAAAAGCCTAAAGGTGAAAAAGTGCTGCCGCAAGTTGAATATGTGGTGGATTCATTTAAGGTCGATCAAAAGCATCTTAAAGCTTACAATGAAGTATGCGGCTTCAAAAATAATGGTTATATTCCTGCCATTTATTTGGCGGTGCTGTCGCAAAGCCTACAGATGCACATGATGACCACAGAGACTTTCCCATTTGCAATTTTGGGCTTGGTGCATATTCGCAACCAGATTAAACAAAGCCGCAAAGTGGGCACCAATGAAGCATTAACATTGTCCTGCAAGTTTGGTGAGGTGCAACCACATGACAAGGGCGTGCAGTTTGACTTTATGACCACGGTGAAAGTTGGCAATGAAGTGGTGATGCAAGGAACCACCACCTATTTAGCTCGCCAAAAAACTGATGCTAAAGCTAAGCCTAAACTGGTGGAAAACAAAACACCTGCTTATGAATTGAATGCAGAATGGAATGTGTCTGAAAATACCGGCCGTCGTTATGCTTTAACTTCAGGTGACTTTAACCTGATTCATATCCATGCCATCACGGCAAAAGCATTCGGTTTTAAACAGGCAATTGCGCATGGCATGTGGAGTAAAGCGAAAGCTCTTGCCAGCTTAACTTTGCCAGATGCTTATGAAGCTGATGTCTGGTTTAAACTGCCAATGTATCTCCCTTCGAAAGTGGAGTTCTTGACCGCTCAGGAAGGAAAAGATACCGAGTTCGTCATTCGAAGCAGTAAAAACAAAAAGCCGCATGTTACGGGAAGTGTGAAAGCACTTTAAGACCAAAGCCTAAGTCACTGTCGATTTAGGCTTTTTTGTTTTAAGCTCATGGAAAATAGAGTTCTAGGGATGGAATGATGCAGCAACTAAAAGATTATCTTTTTGCGAATACTGCGAATTATCAAGGTCATGTCGATGAAAGATTTATAGACCTTGCCAGACAGTTCAGCCGGATGCAGGATGCACGGACGAATTTAGGTGGTGCAGCTCTGGTGATTTATTTTCAGGGTCAAAAAGTCGTTGATATCTGGACCGGGAAAAAGTCTGAAACTGAAAGCTGGCAGGCAGATACCCTATCTTTATGCTATTCCACTGGGAAAGGGGTTTTATCTACCTTAGCACATGTTTTAGTGAGCGAAGGTTTTCTTGATTATGACATACCTGTTACACAGTATTGGCCTGAATTTGCCCAACAGGGTAAAGATAAAATTACCTTAAGGCATATGTTGAGTCATCAAAGCGGTTTATATGATATTCGCAATCTTATTGCTGATGCCTCGGAAATGGCAGACTGGCCACATATGCTTGCTGTTATGGCACAGGCCAAACCACGTTTTGCAGTGGCTACAGATGCAGCATACCAGCCCTTAACCTTTGGCTGGCAAGTGGGCGGGTTATTGGAAAAAGCCACCGGTAAAACACTGACAGAACTGATGCAACAATATTTGGTTGTACCATTACAATTAGATGCTGCCTATTTTGGCGTACCGAAGGAAAAACTGGCTGAAGTTGCCCGGATTATTCCTCAGCAAAAAATTTCAAAAAATGAATTTCAAAATCCCAAGCCTAAAGTAAAAGTTGCACAGGCACGCAAAGCATCCCCATTCGATAAATTATTGGAGTTATCCGGCCAAGAACCTCAAGACTTTCAGGATGCGATGATTCCAAAAGGAATGAAAAATTTCAGCTTTTTTAGTGATGCAGGACTACAGGCCAGCATTCCTGCGGCAACAGGGGTGTTTAGTGCCAATAGCCTGGCTCGAATTTATGCCATGCTCGCCAAGGGTGGGAAGTGGCAAGGGCAGCAGTTGATACGCCCTGAAATCTTTAAGCAATTAAGTCAAATTCAGTATACCCGGCGTGACCGGATTATGCCGTTGCCCATGCACTGGCGTTTGGGGTATCACCGGATTTTAACTTTAGGCAAATCATCCTCAGGGTTTGGGCATATGGGCTTTAATGGCTCTGGCGCATGGTGTGACCCTGAAAGGGGTTTAAGTTTCGCTTATACCCATAACTTTGCCACCACTTCCATCACTGGCGATTACCGGCTTTGGGGCTTGACCCAGGAGACGCTACGCTGCGCGGATCGGGTCTTGGCAGGGCGTAAGGGCTGGTTTTAATTTGCAACATGTTGCTGAGGAAAATAACGGGAAAATATGCTACTTTGCCTGCGATTTTAGCTGCTGTTGATGTTTTATGAAAAATGTGGTGTTAATTCCTTTGCTGGCAAGTGCTGCGTTATTGGGATGTCAGGATGCCAATCAATCGGATACGCAAGGCAAGGCATCTATAGAATCGCAAAAGCAACTGGCAGCGTGGGCAGGAGAATATGAGGGTACAACGCCGTGCATGGGCTGTCTTTCACGTTGTGATGATTGTCCGGGCATGGCTGTGACTTTAGCATTGCATGAGGATCAAACCTATACCTTAACCCGTGAAAGTTTAAGTGGTCATAATGAAGTCGAAACCTTTAAGGGTAAGCTACGTTTTACAGATGAATCAAAGCAAAGAATTGAGCTGATCAATGTGGCAACGCGTAATTTACTCTATGTGAATTTAGATGAAAAAGTCCTTGAAATTCGTGAAGATCAAAGCGGTAAAAGCTACCAGATGCAAAGTGATTTTCTTTTGGGAAAACTGAGCTAATTTTAATGAATGTATAAATAGAAATTTCGTCTTCGTTTCGGTGGAATACAGGATTTTTATTGTTCATGCCTCCGCCATTTATTTCACTATTTTATAAAAAAACAGTATGCTTAGACCTGTAAAAAGGAGCATACATGTATCAAGTACTTGCACGAAAATACCGTCCACGTAATTTCAATGAATTGGTGGGGCAAAACCATGTGTCACGTGCACTGACGAGTGCCTTGGAACGTGGTCGGTTACATCATGCGTATTTGTTTACCGGGACGCGCGGGGTAGGTAAAACCACCATTGCCCGTATTTTGGCGAAATGTCTGAACTGTGAAACTGGCGTGACCTCAACGCCTTGCGAAGTCTGTGCAACCTGTAAGGCGGTGAATGAAGGCCGTTTTATCGATTTAATCGAAATTGATGCGGCATCACGTACTAAAGTAGAAGATACACGTGAATTGTTAGATAATGTTCCCTATGCACCTACTCAAGGTCGTTTTAAGGTTTATCTGATCGATGAAGTGCATATGCTATCGACGCATTCCTTTAATGCGCTACTCAAAACACTTGAAGAACCCCCTGAGCATGTAAAATTCCTTTTTGCTACAACCGATCCACAAAAATTACCGATTACCGTTATTTCACGCTGCCTGCAATTTACCTTGCGTCCGCTTGCTGTGGATGAAATTACTACACATTTGACGGATATTCTGCAAAAAGAACAGATTCAGGCAGAACAGGATGCGATCTGGCAAATTGCCGAATCTGCCCAAGGTTCACTGCGTGATGCATTGTCTTTAACTGATCAGGCGATTGCTTATGGTCAGGGTGCAATCCAGCATCAAGATGTCAAAGAGATGCTGGGCCTGATTGACCGCACCATTATTTATGATTTAATTCTGGCGATTCATCAGAATCAGAAAGCCCGTGTCAGTGAATTGCTGATGCAATTCAGGCAACAGGCGCTGGATGTGTCACTGGTTCTGGATCAGTTGATTTCGACCCTGCATGAGCTGGCATTATTGCAGTATCTGCCTGAGCTGAGCTTGAAATATAGTGCTGAAATCAATCAAAAGATTATGCAGTTATCTCAACGCATTTCAGCACAAGATTTACAGTTGTATTATCAGGTGGCCTGTAAAGGCCGTGCTGACCTGCAACTTGCCGTGACGCAAGAGCAGGGCTTTGAAATGTGCGTATTGCGCTTATTGGCGTTCCGTCCATTACAGCCCAATGAAATTCCGGTATCACAAGCACAAGTCGTTACCCAACATGAGCCACTAGTACAACAGTCGGTTCAACCCGAAATTCCGCAGCAGCAATCATCGCAACATGTAGCTGTAGAACTGGTCACACCTATTGAATCAGCACCTGTATATGACGATTTTCATGAGTCTCAATATGATGACGATCCATTTAATGAAGTTGCAGTTCAATCTGTTTCCGTAGATGAACCAAGTTCGGATGATTTCCTGGAACAGGACACGGTAGAAGATGAAGTTCTATCTACCACCTCTAATGTTCCATTGAATCCGGCTCAAGCACAGTCGGAAAAAATTGTCTTCGATCCATCCAGTGATGATGCATTATTTGGCTTTGATGATGAGCCAGAAGCTGTGAGTACTACAGCTGATGAAAGCAGTAGTGATGATTTCTTGTTTGATGAAATAGCACCTTTAGTAACAGAGGAAACAACGCCTGTCAAAGCTCCAGCGGAAGTTCTGGCGCAAGCTCAGCAACCTGTAGAACAAACAGCACAAGATTCATTATTTGATTTGGCTGCTGAACCGGCTGTTCCGGCACATCAAGATGTACAAGGCAATTTGACAGATACTTCATCGAAACTGATGCCACAAGATATTTTAAAACTAAAGCCTCAAGTGCTTGAAGGCGAGTGGACAGTGGATAAATGGGAGTATTGGTTCCGTAATAGTGAATTATCTCCAGCAGTTCAAGAACTTGCTCAACAAGGAGTAATGACCGGACAAATTAACGGTGATTCAACCTTCCATATTCCAAAACAATATGAAGCATTGTTGACTCAGTTGCAGCATGCCTTGGAGCAGGCATTGAAAACCGAATGGTCGGGTACACATTTCCAGGTTCATTATGCAGATGTAGAAACCACAACGCCGTATAGCATGCAAAGTGAGCGTAAAGAAAAAGCCTATGCGCGTGCGGCAGAGCTACTGCATGCAGAACCTGTGGTCAAAGAGCTTCTGCAAAACTTTGAGGGTAAAATTCAGAATATCCAGCTCAAATAAGTTTATTCATTCACGCTATATTGATACAGGGCATCCCGCATTTTAATTGGAATCGGGGTGCTTTTTCGTGTTTGGCGGTCTACAAACACATGCACGAAATGCCCCTGCGCAGCAGCGACATCATGAAACTGTTTAAAGATTGCTAAATCGTATTGTACTGATGAATTACCCAGTTTAGAAATCGCCACACCCACCTCAATAATTTCAGGATAGGAAAGTTCCTGAAAAAAGCTGCATGCTGAATCGACCACCAAGCCAATGACTGGAGAATAGCGAATATCAAAGTCTGCCTTTTCAATTAGCAGGGCATTGGCAGCGGTATCAAAATAACTGTAATAAGTCACATTGTTGACATGACCATAAATATCGTTATCCGACCAGCGGGTTTGAATAGGTAAAAAGTATGAAAAATCGGCACGATGTTTGGGTATTTGTTTCATTTAATTTTATTGTTTGGGGGTATGAGCATTTAGTTGTACTGCGAAAAATAAATCAATGCAACTGGGTTAAAACTAAGGATATTCATCGCAAGAATAATACCCTTAGTTTTTTGATTTTGAATCTGACTTTGAGATGACACTACAAAAACAGGTCAGCCTTAGTGTCAATAAAAGATTGAATCCTTATCCATAAATAGCCTGATAGATCTGTTGTGCATCCTGCTGAGACAATTCACGCGGATTATTTTGTAAAAGACGGGTTTGTAACATCGCATCATTTGCCAATTGCTCAAGCATATTTTCAGGAATATTCAGTGCTTGGAGTTTTAAAACCAAACCACTTTTATCTAAATGATTTTGCATATGATCAATAAATAAATCACACAAACCATCGGTACTGCCAGTACTTTTGGGATCTAGCCAGCACATCAGTTCAGCATAGAGCTGCTTTGCATTCGGCGCATTGAATTTTAAAACTTCAGTCAACACCAGGGCATTGCTATGGCCATGTGAAATATGGAAATGTCCACCTAAGGGATAAGCTAGAGCATGGACAGCTGCGACTGGTGCATTGGCAAAGGCCTGGCCGGCCAGCATGGAACCTACCAGCATATTCTGCCGTGCTTCTAAATTACTGCCATCTGCCAGAACCAGACTTAGGTTTTTATTGAGTAATCTTAAAGCCTGTTTGGCCAACATATCGGCATAAGGATTTTTTTTGATTTTGGATGTGTAGGCCTCAATGGCATGTACCATCGCATCGATGCCGGTTGCAGCCGTAATATGGGCAGGCAAGTTTTGAGTAAAGCTTGCATCCAAAATGGCGACATCAGCAAATAAAACTGGCGAGACAATGCCAGTTTTGGTGGTTTCGCCAGTGGTGACAATAGAAATGGGAGTGACTTCGGAACCTGTACCTGCCGTGGTTGGAACTAAAAATAACGGTAATCGTGGATTTTTAGCATTATTGATACCGTATAAATCTTTTAACGTTTGCTGCTGCTCAGGATGCACCAGAACAGCAATCACTTTGGCGACATCTAGGGAACTTCCGCCACCGAAACCTAAAACAATGTCCACTTTTTCATTCTTGGCAAATTGAACAGCATCTAACACAATGTGTTCAGGCGGGTCAGCCTGAACGTTTGAATAAATCGCATAGGGCAGTCGAATGCTGTGCAAAATTTCAATAATCGGCAAATGCAGTTGCTGTTGAATCATGCCTGCATCGGTGACCAGCAACAGTTTTTTATAAGCGTGTTGTTGAAGCAGTTGCTTTAACTCATAGATCGAGCCGAGCCCTGAAATAATATTCGAGACGGTCTGAAATTGAAAATGGCTCATCTATTGCATCCTTTTTTATATCAAATTCAAGATTATTGTTTTAGTGTTCTATAGGATTCATCCTGTAAATAACTTAACATAAGACACCTGAAAATAAAGCGGTTATCGAGGTTGTTATGTCATCCCAAACGCCCTATAAGGTGTTATGTGTATGTTTAGGAAATATTTGTCGCTCTCCCACGGCAGAAGTGGTTCTTAGACATTATTGTGATAAACAGCAACTTAATATTGTGATCGACTCAGCCGGTACCAGTAATTACCATCCCGGAAAAGCACCGGATTTGCGTAGCCAGAAGTATGCCTTAAAGCGCGGCTATGATTTGTCAACTTTGCGTGCGCGTCAGTTAATCATTCAAGATTTCATTGATTTTGATTTGATTCTGGCGATGGATCATGAAAATTTGTTCAATATTCAAGTACTTTTAACACAAGCACAGGCAGAATACGGTGGCAGCCAAATTCGGGCAAAAATTGCATTGATGAGTGAATACGATCAAACTTATTTGAAACAGGCTTTGCCGGATCCCTACTATGGTGGGGAGGAGGGTTTTGAGCGTGTATTAAATCAGTGTGAATCGAGCAGTTTGGCGTGGATCAGTGTTTTTAAACAGCAATTTCAACAACAGTTTAAACAACAGATAGATGTGAAATAAAGGTTTAAGCACATGAATATTCAAACACAAATTCAACTTAAGCCTTTTAATACCTTAAGTCTTGATGCAACAGCATCACATTATGTCAAGGTTCAGTCCACAGCTGAATTGGTGGATGCCTTAAATTATGCTCAGCAACAACAGCTAAATGTTTTGATTTTGTCGGGTGGCAGCAACATGCTATTGCCGGAAAAAATTCACGCGTTAGTCATCCATATGGATATTCAGGGCATTGAAGATATTGCTGAAGATGATTACAGCAAAACCATTCGTGTTGGCGCTGGACAAGTCTGGCATGACTTCGTGTTATGGACGACAGAGAATCATTTATATGGCCTGCAAAATCTGGCGCTGATTCCTGGCCTGGTGGGGGCATCTCCGGTACAGAATATTGGTGCCTATGGTGTGGAAGCGGGCGAGTTTATTGAGTCGGTTGAGGTTTATGACCGCCAGATAGAACAGTTCAACACCATCCTGGCTCAAGATTGTGATTTTTCCTATCGGCATAGTATTTTTAAAGACGATCCAAAGCGCTTTGTGATTACTCATGTGACTTTTAGGTTACTTAAGCATGCGAATCTAATGTTGAATTATGGCGATCTCAAGCAAGCTGTAGGCGATGAACAAACTGCTGAAAACCTGCAAAAGCAAGTGATTCAAATACGTCAAACTAAGCTGCCAGATCCCAAAGAATATCCAAATGTGGGAAGTTTCTTTAAAAATCCGATCATTTCGGAACAATTATTTGACCATTTAGCACAAATATTTCCGAATTTGCCCCATTATCCTCAGGCTAAAGGTGGCGTTAAAATTGCAGCAGGTTGGTTGATTGATCAATCGGGCTGGAAGGGCAAGAAATTGGGTGTGGTCGGCATGTTTCATAAGCAGGCCTTGGTACTGGTGAATTATGATCAGGCTAATCTGTTGGATGTTCAAGCCACTTACCATGCTGTACAACATGATGTGCAGCAAAAATTTGATATTTTGTTAGAACCTGAACCGGTACTGTTTGATGAAAGCGGTTTAATTCGTTCACACATGGAATAAGAGAAAGATGGCGAAATCACATTGGATGGTTCGACTGGTACAAACAGCTTCAGTGCTATTTGTATTGTTTGGCTGTTTCATGGTTTTGATTTATTCGCCATTTTATTCAGGATGGGTGGTGAAAGCCCTGAATAGTTTTGTTCCTGTTGAGGTCAATCAGGTGGCTGCGAAAAGCCAGCAAATGGCTGCATTAAGCGAGCATGACAGTTTGGAGCCAGGCTCCAAGTTATGGATTGCCCGTCAAGCGTATTTAAAGTTGATGGAAGAGGCGATTCAAAGCCATAACTCTCAGGATCTGACAGTGATTCAGGCACGCTATAAAGCCTTGCAGCAAATGATTGAGGATGAGCAACAGCAAGAAAATGATGATCAGGAAAAACCACAGATTCCACTCATTGCAAAACCCGCATCTGAAGCAGCTGAGTCAGAAGATCCCGCTCAAGCGGTGAAAGATTTATTAGACTTGAACAGTACGGAAAATAAAGCATTGATGGAGAAATACGTAGAATTTCTTCGCACGCATAAAATTGAACAGGAACAAGTCGCTCAAGAACCTGTTGATGAAACCATTTATCAAGATATTGCATTAATTCACGAACAGAATGAACAACCTCAGCTGCAAAGTTCAAAACCTTATGCCATTGTGGTATTAGGAGGTGGACTGACACTGGATAAAAATGGCAAAGATATCGTGGTAAATGATTACACCCGTCTACGTTTGGAGACGACTTTGGCCACAGAAAAACAATATCAACTTCCGATTGTACTCAGCGGCGTGGAAGCCCCATATATGCAGCGCTGGTTGAAAGAACATGATGTGGATGCCAAATTGCTGGAAGACCGCAGCATGAATACCTGTGAAAATTCGCGGTTTAGCTCATTGTTACTGCAAAAAAAGGGTGGAGCACCACGAGTGATTCTAATTACCGACCGTTATCATATGCCGCGTACCCGTCGTTTATTTGCATTAAATGGTATTGAAACTGTACCTGTAGAGGCACCAATGCCTACACGTCTGACAAACTGGCGTCCAAGTGAACGAAATTATGATCATAGTCGCCGTGCCAATTATGAAATGCTAGCCACGATTCGCGATGTCTGGTTTGGTTCCAGTGATTGCCGAGAGGTACCTTAATGCCCGATATCCCATTTTTAAATCCGACGATTTTAAAACAGTTGGATTTACCCGTTCCAAGTCGTGAAACCACACCGCAATTACTTGAAGCTTTAAATCTGAATAAAACGTATCAACCTTCCGTAGAGATACAGGCTTACCGTAAATTATATGGTTTGCATTTACTAGATTGTGAACATTGGCAAGGCTATGTGCAAATGCCTTTGTTTAAACTGCATGTACAGGTATTTCAGCCGAATTTGGAAAAAATTGCCTTGCCGAAAATACGCGGCACGGTATTTTTACTGCACGGCTATCTGGAACATAGCGGAATTTACCAGCCAATTATTCGCGAATTGCTGGAACAGGGTTTTAGCGTCATTACCTATGATTTGCCTGGTCATGGCCTGAGTGATGGTTCGCCGGCAAATATCAAGAATTTTGACCATTATCAGCAGGTCTTACACGCTGTTTATCACTACATTAAAAATGCGGATCAATTACCCAAACCCTGGTTGGGCATTGGGCAGAGTACCGGTGGTGCCATCTGGATGCATCATTTGCTGGAATTTGCCCAGCGTCGTGAAAATCCGTATGTGGACCGTGTGTTATTGCTTTCACCACTGCTTCGACCAGCCAAGTCGGCATGGTGGCATAATTCGGTCGGTCTGGGTATTATCCGACGCATTAAACGTCAGGTACCACGGCATTTTAGACGCAATAACCACAACCCGGAATTTCTGCGTTTTGTCCGTTTAAAAGATCCATTACAGCCGCGTATGATGGGGATGGACTGGATTTTAGCCATGTCGAAATGGATGCAGGAAATGGAAGCACGTCCTGCTTGCCGCATTCCAGTCTGGCTGGCACAAGGTGCACAGGATCAGACTGTAGACTGGCGTTATAACATTGAGTTTATTCGTCGCAAGTTCCGCTTGCAGACCTTATTGATGCTGGAAGAAGGTTCACATCAGTTGATTAATGAACGTGCTGATATTCGTGCCGCCTTAACCGGTTTGATTCCTGCTTTTTTACATGCTCAAAGCTCGTCTGGTTATTATTGATTTTCTTTGCATTACTACATAAAAGAGGCTCATATGGCTTCTTTGTTTATTTTTTTAATGAGTTTCACTGTGAATTTGAGCCATGATTAAAATCTATCTGCATGGGCTAAATTCCAGATCCGATAATAGAAGTTTTCGGTATCTTCAGCTTTGCAGTTGAGTAATTCACCTTCTTTTAGCCAGAAGTGTAACTGGGCATAGTTCTTGATTTCCCGGTCATTAATGCGCTGGGCTAAATGATGTGGCTTGATATCCGCTGGATGTTTTAAGCCTGCGACTGCAATCATTTCGGATAAGGCACGCAGGGTATTTTTTTGAAAATTCAAAACACGCACTGCCTTGCTGGGAACATGCAGGGCTTTTTGCCGTTCCTGGTCCTGAGTGGTAACACCTACCGGGCATTGGTTGGTATGACAACTTTGCGCCTGAATACAACCTACGGCAAACATAAAGCCACGTGCCGAATTCACCCAGTCTGCGCCAATCGCCATGGTGCTGGAAATATCAAAAGCACTGATAATTTTGCCGCTTGCTCCTATCTTGATTTGATCTCTTAAACCTGCACCGACCAAGGTGTTATGAACAAACAGTAAACCTTCTCGTAAAGGTGTACCCACGTGGTCAATCAATTCAATCGGGGCAGCACCACTACCACCTTCAGAGCCATCTACTACAATAAAGTCCGGCACAATTTGAGTTTCAAGCATGGCTTTCACAATACTCATAAATTGCCAGGGCTGACCAATACAGAGTTTAAAGCCCACCGGTTTACCGCCAGACAGTTCACGCAGTTGCTGGATGAAATGCATCATTTCAATGGGGGTACTAAATGTAGAATGCTGGGCCGGAGAAACACAATCATGCTCCCGGCTGACTCCACGTATCTGGGCAATTTCTTCTGAAATTTTACTTTTAGGCAAAATTCCGCCATGACCCGGTTTTGCCCCCTGAGACAGCTTGATTTCAATCATTTTGATTTGCGGTAATCGGGCTTGTCTGGTAAATTTTTCTGGATCAAACTGACCCTCCAGGCTACGGCAGCCAAAGTAGGCACTACCCAGTTCCCAGACGATATCTCCGCCATTTTCCAGATGATAAGGACTGATACTGCCTTCACCGGTATCATGGTAAAAATTGCCCATTTTCGCCCCCAGATTCAATGCTCGAATGGCGTTGGCACTCAGGCTGCCAAAACTCAGGGCAGAGATATTCATAATGGAGGCACTATAGGGTTGCCGACACTGATGATTGCCGATTTGAATACGGAAGCTTTCAGGATCGGCAGGCTTGCATGGCGTAATGGAATGGGTAATAAAACGGTAATCTTGCTGGTAGACATTGATAAGTGAACCAAAAGGTTTATCGGCATTTTTATTCTTTGCACGTTGATAAACCAGACTGCGTTGCATCCGTGAAAATGGCAGGGCATCCTGATCGTCTTCAATAAAATATTGCCGGATTTCAGGACGAAACTCTTCAAAAATAAAGCGGAAATGTCCAATGATGGGATAATTTTTCAGGATTGAATGTTGATTTTGCAAGATATCATATACGCCAACAAGCGTCAGGATTCCTGAGATCAGCCATAAAGAATTCAGAAAGGGATCTGAAAGAAAATAATGAATAGATTGAGGCTCATAGATAATTCGAAACCAGCTAATGGTTAAGGTAATAAAAATACAGCTAAACCAGACTGAGTATCGTGAGAAAAAAGTATTTAAAAGTCTATGTCTGACGGCTTGGGCTGGAACTGGCATTTTCATGTTTTCCATCGAATTCTGCATAACATGAATCTGCCTATTTTATATACACTGTACAAGTTCTGATTTGTAAAACCTAAGGAATAAGTAATGGGAAATCTCAGCTGTTAAGGTTGAGTACAGGCATTCTTGAATTTAATGAAAGTTGGACTGAACACTACAGATGAACGGTATATAAACACAGTGAAATAAAAATCCAGAATAAATGCTTAATAAAAAATCAGCTTAACGCTTCTGATCTTATGCTTTCACAAAGCAGAGATTATGGACTACATTGGTTTTACGTTAGCAACAGAGGTAATGCATATGACGATGAAATCAATTCGATATAACACGGGAGATTTGGCGTGCTAAAGCACAATATTTGCTACTCCACAAATGAAATAAGACGCCATCAAGCTTTGTATCGGGGTGAGAAAATAAAGCTTGATGTTCTTGAAGCCCACAGTACGACAATAAAAATAGATCCAAACAGAAATATCCTATAGTCCCAATCATTGGGACTTTTTTTATTTAATTGATTCTTGTTAGAAGTATTTTTATTTCACTAATCTTATTTATTAGCAATTTGATGCACAGCATTGGAAACTTCAACGGGTTCAATATGCTGAATTTTATTGCCAAAACTTCTTAACCACCATACCAACTGTGAAGTGAAGGGCACAGTTGCAGTGACTTGTGCTAAGCCATGATCCAGTTTGTTTATGACCTGGTCTGTACTGAGCTGGCTTTCATCAAAATAATGTGCATCTTCTTCTGTCATGATCAGTTTTAACGCTACATTTTCAGTCGGCTTGTTATAGTCGACTCTAAAGCCTAAGGCACCGGATTCAATATAGGCATCAATATCAAAGTTAACCGGGTGCATCGCGCGTGAATTCAATACGATAGCCGATTTGAAACGGTGCAGGGCAAAGGTTTGAATGTCGGTTTTATCATGACGGGTACAGATTAAATAAATAATTGCACCTTTTTGTACCAATGCCAGCGGATTTAAAATATAAGTTTTTTCTTCTCCCGAATGGCTGCGTCCCTGATAAACGCATTCAAGCTGTTTGTCTTGCAACAAACCTTCATAAATAGACTGCTGCGCCAGTTTATCGACCACAGGCGGAATCAATGGTTGAGTCGCTGGAACAATGCGCACGCGGTTAATCCATTGGCGTACATTGTTTTGGGTCGACAAGCTGCGGCGTGCCAGATCAAACCAGGGGTTCATCTCTTCAATCAGGCTAGGCGGTAACAGGTGTTTTAGATGTTCTTCGACCATCATAAAGGTAACGGCCTGCGAGCTGGTCATATGCGGCAAACTTTGAATAGGCGCATCTGAGCGCCAGCGCCAGCCCTGAGGCACGGTTTTACTGCTTTCAATCGGAAAACGTAACGATATCTGATTTAAATCACGTTGAATGGTACGCAGGCTGATATCAATCCCTTCACGTTGCAAAATTTCCTGCAATTCACGCGTGCCCATCCATTTCCCGGTAGAAAGACGAGATAAAATTTGCCACTGACGATACAGGCTATTTGACGTTTCTTTTTCTTGTGAAGACATAACTAAAATTAAAGAACCAGTAGAGTGTTTATATATCCATTAAATGATGAACACAATAAAAAAACTGAATTTTTTTTCGCAGGCATTTGCGCCTGAAAGCTTGCATGTTTTGATATGAGCAAGAACAAAGCACGGCTTTGTTTGCAGCGCAAGGCACAGCTGGGGACTAGGATATTTTTGACGCTACGTCGTTGTGAACTACGCATTTAGAATAACTAAATTTTTCAGTTTACGCCTCGTATCGCTTAAAAAAATACGCGTAGTCGCAAACATAGAAGAATTACCAACAGACCCTAAAACGCAAGTGGATAAATAACTTAAACGATAGCTGGCATGTTTGTTGCTTAACTCTATTGACAATAGAGAAAATTACGAGGTTTGTATGCTTAAAGAAAATCAAGATACAAATTCGATTCCGTCACTGGAGACGTTTGCCCATCATGAAGCAGGGGCAAAAAGCAATGTGTCTTTAGCAACACAATTAAAACCAAACGCTAAATTTAATACCTTATTTCAACAGTTTAAATCACATTTTTTTAATGAATTGGTTGACGATCAAAGCATGTCCGGTGAAACCTGCCAAAAAATAGAACACTGGCTATCACAACATACGCTGGAAGAGTTGAAGTCGCTGAATCAGGCAGCCAAAGATCATTTTTTATATGAAGGGATTACTTTTACTGTATATGGCGAGTCTGAAGGGATTGAGCGAACCATTCCCTATGATTTAATTCCACGGGTGATTGAAAAAAAGCAATGGAACAAGGTATCGCTTGGTTGTGCACAAAGGGTACGGGCACTGAATTTATTTTTACACGATATTTACCATCAACAAGACATTTTGAAAGCCAATGTGGTACCGGAATTACAAGTGCTTACTCATGAAGCCTATCTGCCTCATATGTATCAGCATGACTTAAAAGGGAAAATATACAGCCAAATTAGCGGGATTGATATTATTCGTGACCGCCACGGTGAATTTTATGTGCTGGAAGATAATTTAAGAACGCCATCCGGTGTGTCTTATATGCTGGAATGCCGCAAAATTAGCCAAGAACTCATGCCACAGCTTTTTCAGCAAAATAATGTTCTGGGTATTGAGCAATATCCTCAGCTACTCAAAGAAATCCTGGCTGAAAATGCTTATGTCGATAATCCTTTTATCGTGGTGCTAACGCCGGGACGCTATAACAGTGCATATTATGAACATTCCTTCCTGGCAAGGGAAATGGATGTGCCTTTAGTGACATCGCGTGACCTTTTTGTAGAGAACGATAAGGTTTATGTCAAAACGATTCGTGGCAGACAGAAGGTTGATGTAATTTATCGACGGGTCGATGATGCATATCTCGATCCTCTATGCTTTTTGCCCGATAGCACCTTGGGTGTACCAGGTTTAATGTCGGCCTATCTCAATCACAATGTGGTGATTGCCAATGCACCGGGTACTGGAGTGGCAGATGACAAATCGATTTATCCTTATGTCGATAAAATGATTCATTTTTATTTGGGCGAGCAGGCTATCTTAAAAAATGTGCCTACGTATCAATGCCGGGAAACTGAAGATCTAGACTATGTTTTATCCAATTTAGAACAATTGGTGGTGAAAGAAGCTCAAGGTTCAGGCGGTTATGGCATGTTGATTGGCCCTCAGGCTTCAAACAGCCAGATTGAGTCTTTCAGAGACAAAATTATTGCTGTACCGCATTTGTATATTGCACAGCCGACGCTGGATTTATCGGTTTGCCCGACTTTGACCGATTTTGGAGTGGCAGAGCGTCATATCGATTTGCGGCCTTTTGTTCTCAGTTCGCCTTACCGAACCGAAATTGTTTCGGGCGGTTTGACACGGGTGGCCATGCAGGCAGGGTCACTGGTAGTGAATTCTTCACAAGGTGGTGGAGTTAAAGACACATGGGTTGTCGATAACCTGCATTCATAGACATCTAACCATGGGAAGGAAATTATGATTTTATTAAATAGTAATGCTCAGCACATTTTTTGGTTAGGTCGGTATTTAACACGGATTCAATATGCATGTGGCCAGTTTCCGTTTCTGGATAATCAGGATGCATTGCAATATGCTCATGGCTTTTGCTTGCCCGCTTTTGATGCAAGCTCACTCAATTCGTTATTTCTGGATGCTGAACAGCCTTCATCGTTCAGTCAACAATTTCAATATGCTAAAGATAATATCCAGGATTTGCGTGGCATTCTTTCGGCAAAAGCCTATGCAGAACTGAATCAGCTGATTAAGAATGCCAATGCCAATGCGACTTATATTTGTGATGTGGCGGGAGATTGCCATGAGGTGATAGAAGCTGAATCGGAAGAGGTGTTTCTGTTTTTTAGTTTGGGACAAAATATTGAGCAGCTTGACCGGCAAATTCGTCTGAAACAGGATCAGACTGTAACCTTGAACAACCTGAATAAAATTGTCGATCTATTAGCCCAGATTGGCTGGGATCGGTTGGATAGCGCGTGGCAGCAACTTAAATTAAACCCGGATAATATGAATTTTTATCACTTTAGTGACCATATTCAAAATCTATTTGAGGTGGATGTATGAAGTTGATGATCAATCACCAAACGCATTATCAGTATAGTGATCAGGCCTGCAACAGTATCCAGTACATTAAAATGACACCGACCAGCAATGCCCATCAGCAGGTACATTGCTGGGATGTCAGCGTGCCGGGGCAAAAAGAAATAAAATATGATGCCTTTAACAATCTCTGGATTACCAGTTCGCAGCGCCAGCCCTACAGCCAACTGACCATCATGGCGCAGGGCATCGTCGAGATCAACCCTGATACGCAGTTCGGAATTGGTACAAACCTCAATCCGCAATTATTTTTGCAGCCTACGGCAAGCACATTATGCAATGCGGAGATGAAAAGTTTTGCAGATTGCTATGTTCCTCGCATTAATCGGGCTAACTTGATTGTGCTGTCTGAAGCCATCTTGAATTATATTCCCTATACACCTGACCGAACTTCGGTACAAACTTCAGCTCTAGATGCTTTTCAATGCCGACAGGGGGTATGTCAGGATCATAGCCATGTCTTTATTGCCATGTGTAAATATCTAGGCTTGCCGGCGCGATATGTCTCGGGTTACTTATTTGTACCCCAGACATCTCATCTTTCCAGTCACGCTTGGGCAGAGGTTTTTTTTGAAAATTCGTGGTATTGTTTTGATACCAGCAACCAGTTATTTACGCCGAATGCGCACATTTATGTAGCTGTAGGTCGTGATTACTGGGATGTTGCACCAGTGCGAGGCATACGAGAGCGCGGTGGTGTTGAATCCATGAACTCTATCGTTCAAGTGCTCGCTTGCTGAAAACTTAAAAGTCATAAGGAGTTCTCATGACTTATTGCTGTGCGCTACGATTAGAAGATGGTCTAGTCTTTGTGAGCGATACCCGTACCAATGCCGGGGTCGATCACATCTCAGTATTTCGCAAGCTCTATATCTTTGGTGTAGAGGGCGAAAGATTTCTCACGATACAGACATCAGGAAATTTAGCCACAACCCAGGCTGTGATTGGACATTTAAATAATCATCTGGAACTTAAACAAGAACCGAACTTGTACAGTGTGAACACCATGTTTGAAATGGCGGAACTGGTGGGGCATACACTAAAAAAAGTCATTGCTGATGTCACAGAAGACTCGCATATGCATGAACAAAGTAATTATTATTGTAGTATTTTGTTGGGCGGGCAGATTCAAGGTTCAGATATGCAGCTGTACAATATTTACCCGCAAGGCAATTTTATTTGTGCAACAGAAGATACGCCTTATTTCCAGATTGGTGAAAGTAAATATGGCAAGCCAATACTTGATCGGGCCTTAATTTATCAAATGCCTTTAGATGAAGCGGTACGTTGCAGTTTAATTTCTTTTGATTCTACCTTGCGTTCCAATGTTTCTGTGGGTATGCCACTCGATATGGTGGTGTATAAAAAAGACACTTTGCATATCCCAAATGGCAAACGAATTTATGAAGAAGATCCCTATTTTTGGAAACTCAGTAAACAATGGTCAGATACTTTGCGCCGTGGCCTGCAAGAGTTACCTATCCCGACTGATGATTATTTAGCTTAATAAGCTATTATAAGAATGAAAAAACCCAAGTATGAACTTGGGTTTTTTATTGAGTTTAAAGTGTTATTTTCTTATAGGACGCGGGCTTAAACGACATAGCAGCTCATAGCCAATGGTGCCATTGGCTTCGGCAACATCATCCACCAAACGGTCTTTACCCCAAAGTTCAACTTCAGTACCAAGTGGTGCATTTATACCGGTCACATCGATCGCAATCATGTCCATGGCAACGCGGCCAATCACGCGAGCGGCTTGACCGTTAATAGATACATAGTTCTGTTTTGGGAAGGCGCGGGGGTAGCCATCTCCATAGCCAATGGAAACGATGGCGAGGTCCATTTCTTTGTCTGCGGTAAAAGTTGAACCATAACCAACATGTTCACCAGCTTGAATGTGGTTTAGGGCAATAATTTCAGCACTAAAGGTCATGACTGGTTTGAGGTCTAAATCATGGACTGATTTATCCGCAAACGGAGATGCACCATAGAGCATGATTCCTGGACGCACAAAATCAAAATTCAATTCAGGCCATTTATAAATGGCAGCCGAATTACAGCAAGAGCCCATCACTGGCGCACAGGCTTGTTTTACTTGTAGAAATTGTGATTTTTGCTGTTCATTGAGAGGGTGGTCTGCATCGGCATTGGCAAAGTGCATTGCCAGTACACAAGTAAAACCTTCAGCTTTAAGTGAGTTAATCACTTCAATAATTTCGGGTACTTTGAAACCCAGACGGTTCATGCCGCTGTTGAGCTTGACCCAAACTTTTAAGTTTTTGCCAATGTAGCGTGCTTTGTGTGTAAGTAACCAGTCCAGTTGCTGCTGATGATGGATCACACATTCAATATTGTTCTCCACCACAACCTGCATTTCATCTTCAGAGAAAATGCCTTCAATGAGCGTAATCGGTTGTTGATAGCCAAGTTCGCGAATTTCTAAAGCTTCTTCAAGGCAGGCGACACCAAAGGCATCCGTATCACCTAAGGCTGCTAAACAGTCTTTGACTCCATGTCCATAAGCATTAGCTTTAACCATACTTACAATTTGAGTTGTTGGTGCAAGTTGTTTGACACGGTTTAAATTATATTGAAGGGCTTCTCTATCAATATAAACTGTTGCTTGGCGCACCCTAGTTACTCCTTGGGATTACAATGAAACATTACAGCAATTCGTTGGATCAAATCGCTTATAAGCTACGTAAGAATATTATAGATATGCTTGTGATCTCAGTATTGAAAATGAGGAACTTAAGCAAAATGGAGAGGGATATTGTAGTCCTCTGGCTGAAAATAAACACTAAGTTAAAGTGTATTTTTCACCAAATATTAAACAGAAAAAATTTATGCAATATGCAGCAGTGATGAATTAAAGCAATAGCACAAGAAAAATAAATTTAAAAAAACGAGGTCATCACCCCCGTTTTTTTATGTCTTATTCTTCATCATTATATTGAGAATAAAACTCGGGTGACAGGTTGCTAAAACGCGTATATTGACCTTCAAATGCCAGACGAACAGTACCAATTGGACCGTTACGTTGTTTACCGATAATAATTTCCGCTGTGCCTGCTTCTTTGGATTCTTTGTTATAAACTTCATCACGGTAAATAAACATAATTAAGTCAGCATCCTGCTCGATTGCACCTGATTCACGAAGATCGGACATCACAGGACGTTTATTGGGTCTGTTTTCCAGTGAACGGTTGAGCTGAGATAATGCAATGACAGGGCACATCATTTCTTTAGCCAGTGCTTTTAAGCTTCGTGAAATTTCTGAGATCTCGCCCACACGGTTATCACCCATACCTGGCACTTTCATCAATTGTAAGTAATCGACCATGATACAGCCAATTTTACCACCATGCATTTTGGCAATACGACGTGCACGTGCACGTAATTCTGTCGGAGGCAGGGCAGAAGAATCATCAATGTAGAGATTTTTTTCCTGTAGTTGTAAAATGGTGCCTGTGACTTTAGACCATTCATCGCCATCCAGTTTACCGGCACGCAAATGGCCCTGATGCACTTTACCGTAAGCAGAAATTAAACGCATGGCAATGGAATCTGCGGGCATCTCCATGGAAAAAACCAAAGCTGGCAAATCGCAATTAAACAGCACACTTTCGACCAGGTTCATGGCGAAGGTGGTTTTACCCATAGATGGACGGGCCGCAACAATGATCAAATCACCCGCTTGCATGCCTGAAGTTTTATTATCCAGTTCCAGAAAGCCTGAAGTTAAACCGGTAATATTGCCTTCCATTTGCGAAAGTTCATTTAACTTGTCAAAAACATCGGCGACTACAGCATTGATCGGTTTTGGGCCTTGAGCTTTGGCATTATTATTATGCTGTTCGGCAATCGAAAAAATATTGGTTTCAGCCAAGTCTAAAATTTCACTGACACTGCGGCCTTTGGTGTCATAGGCGTTTTGTAGAATTTCAGAGCTGACTTTAATCATGCTGCGTAAAGTTGAAAATTCTTTAATTTTATTGGCATAGGTTTCCAGGTTATAAAAGCTGGAAGGGGAATCTGCCATCAATTGCATTAAATATTCTTCACCGCCTACGGCCTCTAGAAGATTCTGTTTGATTAGCCAATCATTGACTAGGACCGCGTCATAAGGTGAATTTTCTTGGGCTAATTTTTCAATGGCACGGAAAATATATTTATGCCGTGTAGCATAGAAATCATTTTCACTTAATACATCACCGACTTGCTCAAAAGATTCGGCTACCGTCATAAGTGCGGCAAGAACGGCCTGTTCAATCGCCAAGTTATGCGGAGGGGTACGAAACTCTTTGAGTTGGCCCGACTCGCTTGCTTTATTATCGACTTTAGCTGAGTTAAGCATAGCGTTGGCATTCGCCTGTGACATATAAAACCCTAATTTTAAATGCAATAAATGAGTAATTTAGAAAAAGTGACAAAGAGAAAAAAGGTATTCTCTTCGTATAAGCAGATGATACGCGCTCTTAAAAAAAATGCGAATCGAAAATTTCATTTATTGAAGTGTTTAAAAATAGTCAAAATAAGTGAAGTAAACAAGCGCTAAACAACGTGATTCAACTATTTTGACTATTTTCAGAGATAAAAAAAGAGCATGCAAAAGCATGCTCTTTTTCTTGCAAGAAATTACTCAGATACGATAGTAACGAGAACTTCAGCAACAACATCATGATGCAATTGGATTGCGATGTTGAATTCACCAGTGTTACGAAGCGCACCGTTTGGTAAACGAACTTCTGCACGGTCAACTTCAAGACCAGCATTAGTTAAAGCGTCTGCGATGTCACGAGTACCGATAGAACCGAATAGTTTACCTTCGTCACCAGCTTTAGCAGTGATTACGATGTTAACTTCGTTCAATTGGTCAGCACGTGCTTGAGCAGCAGCTAAAACGTCAGCTTCAGCTTTCTCAAGTTCAGCACGACGAGCTTCAAAAGCAGCAGTGTTAGCTTCAGTAGCTGCAACTGCTTTACCTTGAGGGATAAGGAAGTTACGGCCGTAACCAGCTTTAACTGATACTTTATCGCCTAATTTACCAAGGTTTTTAATGCGTTGTAATAAGATAATATCCACAGCTCAACCTCACTTATGATTGTCAGTGTAAGGGATCAACGCTAAGTAGCGAGCTTGTTTAATAGCAAGCGCCAATTGACGTTGGTAACGAGCTTTAGTACCTGTAATACGGCTAGGAACAATCTTGCCGTTTTCAGTGATGTACTGTTTTAAAGTATCGATATCTTTGTAGTCGATGTACGCAACTTTCTCAGCTGTAAAGCGGCAGAACTTGCGACGACGGTAAAAACGTGCCATTTATGTTCTCCTTATGCTTCAGCAGAGTCTTGAGATTGTTGTGCTTCTTCACGTTGTGCTTTACGCGCACGTTTTTCTTCAGCACTTTTAGCAAGCAATGACTCTTCAGTAATTGCATGTTCACGACGAATAATAACATTACGAAGGATTGCGTCGTTATAACGGAACAATTCTTCTAATTCATTAAGCGTAGTTTGACCACATTCAACGTTCATTAAAATGTAGTGAGCTTTGTGAATTTTATTAATTGGGTAAGCCAATTGACGACGGCCCCAATCTTCTAAACGGTGAATTTGACCTTCAGCTTCTTTGATGTGAGTTAGGTAACGTTCTACCATACCCACAACTTGATCGCTTTGGTCTGGATGTACCAAAAGTACGATTTCGTAGTGACGCATTGTCAGCTCCTTACGGTTTAAACAGCCTCAATTTAACTAAATTGAAGCAAGGAGTCACAACCAAGGTTGTGTCGCATAAATTTGCGAAGCGTGAATTTTAGAGCTTTTGCTTGCTAAATACAAGGTTTAAGCACAGGAAAACGGAAAAATACTGAAAAAGGTAGATACTAAATTTTGCTTTTCACAAGCTTTATGAGTAATACGCTTACTTAAAGTTTGTAAGTGAAAAACAGAAATTAAAAATAGCAAAGAGGGAAGTTAGAAGCGAATATGAAATATCTCATTAAAAGATAGAGTGTAACTCTATCTTTTAAAAAAATACGATTTGTGTTGCCGGTGCAGTCGCTGTGAAACTAAAACAGATACTGATTACTGTAATTAAAATCACTGAATAGAGGAAAAAGCGTTTAGCCCAAAGTTGGTCATTTTCAGCTTTAAATCCAATTACACCAATATATAACCAGTAAATACATAAAGCATTTAATATCACTAAATAAAGCCAATTTGCATAACCATATACAAATAAGGCATTCATGGTGATGGTAAATAAAACAACATAAATCAACGATTCAATTTTAGTGCGTAAGATTGAACGCGCTACAGGAAGAATCGGAACACCTGCATTTTTGTAATCGTCAAAACGATAAACAGCAATGGCCCATGAATGAGGCATTTGCCAAAGTGCATAACCGATGAAAACCAGTAAGGCACCCAAATCAAAATGTTGAGCGACAGCGGTATAACCGATAACAGGCGGTGCTGCACCAGAAATACTACCAACGATTGTTTGATGAATAGTCGTTCGTTTTGTCCATAAGCTGTAAAAGCCAACGTATACGACAAAACCAAGGACTGCGAATAGGAAAGCGTATGCATTTACCCAAAACCATAAAATGCTAAAACCAATAAGCCCAAGTACCAATGCATAGGCATAAGCAACAGGTTCTGAAATGGATTTTTTAACCATCGCACGATTTTGCGTGCGCTGCATTTTTTGGTCGATGTCTTGATCAATAACATTATTGACCACGCATCCAGAAGCAACAACGAAGAGTGTGCCTAAGAGAGTAAGGAGCAGAAGAAGGAAATCTACAGAACCTTGGGCAGCTACAAAGTAGCCACCCAAAGTGGTAACGAAGTTACCAAAGAGAATTCCTGGCTTAGTCAGGAATAAATACTTTTTCAGCATGACAACCAGTTTAGATCATCATGTTGTAGTGAAGGTAGTTCATGATCCATACAGAACCAACCAAAAGGATGGCAATGGTCAGAATCGTATAAACGAATGCAATCACGTTCCAACGTTGCTCTGAAGAAGAATTCATGTGCAGGAAATAAATTAACTGTACAAGAATCTGAGCAACGGCAGTAATTGCAATCACGGTAATCAGAATACCGCGGTCAAAACCACCTGCCATTACCATTCCAAAAGGAATAATGGTAAGGACAATAGAGAGGATAAAACCGACTGTATACTGTTTAACGTTACCGTGTGCTGCACCAGTAGAGTTGTGATCGTGACTCATTTAGAGAACTCCCATCAAGTAAACTACGCTGAATACACAGATCCAAACGATGTCAAGGAAGTGCCAGAACAAGCTTAAGCATGCAAGACGACGTGTGTTTGGAAGTGTCAAACCATTTTTCTTGATTTGAATCATTAACACGATCATCCAAACCAAACCTGAAGTTACGTGAATACCGTGTGTACCTACCAACGTAAAGAACGAAGATAAGAATGCACTTGTACTAGGGCCATGACCAGCATGAACTAAATGATTAAACTCATATAATTCCATGCCGATGAACGAAGCACCAAATACCCAAGTAATTGCAAGCCAAGTCAGAACTTTAGATACGTCTTTCTTGTAGGCAGCAAGAACAGCAAAGCCGAACGTTACAGACGAAATCAAGAGGGCGAATGTTTCAGTTAATACGAAACTGAGAGATTCACCAAAAAGATCTCGTGCACTTGGAGTACCAACTGGAACGTGACTGCTTAATACAGCAAACGCGATGAAGAGTGTACCGAATAGGATCAAGTCACTCATCAAGTAAGACCAGAAACCAAAGACCGTGATGTCAGTATCATCGTGATGATGATGTTCATCGTGTCCGTGGTTATCGTGATGAAGTACTTCAGCCATAGTCTTAGTCCTTCTTCAAGTGTTTTTCAAGTTGTGCATAACGTTCGTTTTCGATACGTTCAACTTCAGCAGCAGGTACATAGTAATCCACTTTCTTAGTGAAAGAAGACACGATGAAGCTGATGATTGCTGATACGAAAGTAACGACTACTAGCCACCAGATGTGCCAGATTAATGCGAAGCCCATTACTGTAATAAACATTGCAATAACGAAACCAGCCGCACGGTTTGTTGGCATATGAATGTCTTCATATTTGGTTGGTTTAGTGTATGCAATACCGTTTTCTTTGTCAGTCCAGAAAGTATCAATACCATTGATCTTTGGAAGATAGGCAAAGTTATAGAACGGAGCTGGAGATGAAGTAGACCATTCTAAAGTACGGCCATCCCAGATATCGCCAGTTACATCTATACCTTTTTCGCGTTGTAGGAAACCTACCACGATTTGCATAACGAAACATGCAATACCCAATGCAATCAGAACTGCACCAAACAATGCGATATTTACATATGGATCCCATTCAGGGTTGTCAAATGTATTCAAACGACGAGTCATACCCATGAAACCAAGGATATAAAGTGGCATGAATGCAAAATAGAAACCGATGAACCAGAACCAGAATGCAGCTTTACCCCAAGTTTCATTTAACTTCCAGCCAAACATTTTTGGCCAGTAGAAAATGATACCTGCGAACATCGCGAATACTACACCACCGATAATTACGTTATGGAAGTGAGCAATTAGGAATAAAGAGTTGTGTACCAGGAAGTCCGCTGGTGGAACAGCCATCAATACACCTGTTAAACCACCAATACCGAAAGTCACAAGGAAGCCAAGTGTCCACAGCATAGGGGTTGTATAGGTAATGCGGCCCTTGTACATGGTGAACAGCCAAGAGAAGATTTTTACACCAGTCGGGATCGCAATAATCATGGTCATGATACCAAAGAACGCGTTAACGTTGGCACCTGCACCCATAGTAAAGAAGTGGTGAACCCAAACAACAAGTGATAACACACCGATTGCTACAGTTGCGTACACCATTG
Organism: Acinetobacter sp. SM34; assembly: GCF_022012365.1. Classification (NCBI taxonomy): domain Bacteria; kingdom Pseudomonadati; phylum Pseudomonadota; class Gammaproteobacteria; order Moraxellales; family Moraxellaceae; genus Acinetobacter; species Acinetobacter sp. SM34. The sequence goes on from NZ_JAKLTP010000006.1 coordinate 110,719, forward strand.
ATTTGTAACCGAACAATGCTTTACGGCAGAACACGGCAGTAACTTCTGAGTAAATACCAAAAGCTGGTAATACCAAGATGTATACTTCTGGGTGACCCCAAGTCCAAATCAAGTTTACATACAACATTGGGCTACCACCCAAGTCATTTGTAAAGAAGTGGAAGCCGAAATAACGGTCAAGTGTCAACATTGCAAGAGTCGCAGTTAATACTGGGAATGTAGCAATGATAAGTACAACAGTGACTAAAGCTGTCCAAGTAAAAATAGGCATATCCATAAGAGTCATGCCAGGCGCACGCATTTTGATGATGGTAACAAAGAAGTTAACACCCGTTAAAAGCGTACCCAGACCAGAAACCTGGAGTGCCCAAATGTAGTAGTCTACACCTACGCCAGGAGAATATTCGATACCTGAAAGAGGAGGATAAGCCATCCAGCCTGTTGCAGCGAACTCACCAATCGCAAGAGAAGCCATCATCAAACCGGCAGCACCGGCAAATAGCCAGAAACTTAAAGAGTTTAATAATGGGAATGCCACGTCACGTGCACCAATTTGAAGTGGTACAGAGATGTTCATTAAACCAACTACCAGACCCATTGCCACGAAGAAGATCATGATTACGCCATGCGCAGTAAAGATCTGATCGTAATGTTCCGGGTGTAAATAACCTTCACCGCCACCTTTTGCAAGGAACTGTTGAAGACGCATCATGATCGCATCGGCAAAGCCACGCACAAGCATGACAATGGATACCAAAATATACATGATACCAATTTTTTTATGGTCTACAGATGTGAACCATTCAGTCCACAAATAGTTCCATTTTTTGAAATAGGTGATACCTGCAACAGCTGCGATACCGCCTAGAACCATCAGTGCAACAGTAACCAGCACGATTGGATCGGTTGGAATTGCATCCGGACCTAACTTACCTAAGAAGCTCATGTCTTATTCCTCTACAGAAGCAGTCGCATGTTCAACATTTACATGGGCTCCAGAAGCAGCAGCTTCATGACCAGCAGTTGCTGAGTGATCAGCACCGTGGTAATTACTCATGTATTTGTTAATCACAGATTCGAACAATTTAGGTTCTACTGAAGAGTAGTAAGTCACTGGATGTGGCTTAGTCGGATAAGACTTCATTGCTTCTGCAGCAGCTTTTTCTTCAGGAGTACTTGCTTTCGCAACTAATGCTTCGATTTGGTGCTTAGAACGGTTACCGTCACGTAAATTTGCTAATTCAGCCTGGTCTAAAACAGTTTTTTGAATTGCTTTAGGGTTTACTGAAGTGCCATTACCGGCTTTAACAGCAGCTACCCATTCAGCGAACTGAGCGTCAGTAACAGAGTGAGCACGGAAACGCATTTGCGAGAATCCATAACCTGAATAGACAGAAGAGAAACCGCGGTAGCCATCGGCTGGACTAGTTTCATTTGCCAAGAAATTCAAGTGAGTCTGCATACCCGCCATTGCATAAATCTGACCAGATAATGCAGGAATAAAGAACGCGTTCATTGTGAAGTTAGATGTCAAACGCAGGGTGACCGGAGTTTTTTCCGGGAAGCGGATTTCGTTAACTGTCGCAATGCCTTGTTCTGGATAGATAAAGATCCATTTGAATTGTTCAGCAATAACCTGAACAGTTAAAGGGGCTTTATCTGATTCTAGCGGACGGTATGGGTCATACTTGTGGGAGCCCCACCAAGTTAACCAAGCTAAAATACCAATAATAATGACAGGAATACCCCAAACTACAATCTCAATTGCAGTAGAGTGTGCCCATGTAGGTTTATAGTCTGCATCTTTATTTGACGCGCGATATTTCCAACCAAACCACAATGCCATAATTGCTGATGGAATTACGACCAAAAGCATTAAGTAGATCGCAGTCATCATTAGGCCACTTTGACCTTCTGCTACTGGACCTTTTGAGTTTAGAAGTACCATATCACCACCACACCCAGTCAAGAGTGCAGCAATCGCAGATAAAGACAATACAGCTAAAATCGTTTGTCTCATTTTACAACCTCGGTGAAGAGTCCCATTCCCTAATTTAATATGGGATAGCGATTAAAGTGTCGCATGATTGGAAATGTTTATTTTCGCTTAGAAAACCCAAGCATAGAAAATCCTTCCCAATCATGAGACACCGCTACGTTGTAGGGCATTATGCCTCATATCGAGCAACTAAGCTATATGTAAAATGGCTTTAAATATCTGTTATAAAAACTGATTTTTTTACTCGGAATTGAACTTTTATTATATGAATTTTATTTTAATATCAATATTCTGGGGAAAAACAGGGATGTAAAAACAATCCCTGTCTAATTAAATAGTTATTGTTTAACCACTTTGGTTTTGGCTAATTTATCATGCAAAGTTTGACGCTTTTCAGTGATTGCGAAAACATGATCAATAATTGTAATAAACGGCATAAATAGCAAATTTAAAACAATAAAGATAAAGCTGCGTAAAGTGAAAGCACGCATCAGACTGACTTTTTCGCCACTGTCGGCATCGACAATTTTAATTTTAGTCAGCTTTTTACCAATGCTTTGGCCTGATTTTGCCAGCATAAATGCCTGTATACCCAGCATAATGATGATGTAAACAAACATGGTTTGCCATGCTTCAGGGGGAATAAGGGCAAATAATTCCTGTTGCAATTGAACGGCTTGAGTTGAGCTCTGAGCCTCTTGCATTTTTTGCTGAATCTCGGAGAGCTGGTTAAATTGTTCAGGTTTTAAAAAAAATGAAGGAATTGCTGCTGCAGGTAACCACAGTAGTAAATCGATAATTTTTGCCAATATGCGGGTTGTAATTGAAGCCAGTTCTTTTTGGGCAGTGGCTTTTTTTTCAACCTGAATTTTACGAATAGCTGAATTCTGTAAAGGGCTTTGTTCGGGAGAGGATAGAGGTGAGGTATATCCTTCAGGTTCATATACAAGTTTACCTTGGGTTAATTCACCTAAAGCCTTCCATTCGGTCATACCTTGATGCCAGGCCAAGTCTGTAAGCAGTACTTGTTGACTGGCGAGCATCTGGTTCAGTTGCTCCAGGGTGTAGGGACCGGCTTGTTGATTATTTCTCGCCAAGTAAATTTGCATAAAACTAAATTCTCAAAATAAATCTAAAAATATAAAAAATCGCAGATGAAAAAAAGACCCACGAATGGGTCTTTTTTAACATGTTTTATTACGCTTGTTGAGCTTTTTCTTCAGCAAGGAAGAACCAGGTATCTAAAACTGAGTCCGGGTTTAAAGAAACAGACTCAATACCTTGTTCCATCAACCATTTAGCTAGGTCAGGGTGGTCAGAAGGACCTTGACCACAAATACCTACGTATTTACCTGCTTTACGGCATGCATGGATTGCCATAGAAAGAAGCGCTTTAACCGCTGGGTCACGTTCATCAAACAAATGAGAAACAATACCAGAGTCACGGTCTAGACCAAGTGTTAACTGAGTCAAGTCGTTAGAACCGATAGAGAAACCATCGAAGTGTTCAAGGAATTGTTCAGCCAATAATGCATTGGTTGGCAATTCGCACATCATGATCACTTTAAGACCATTTTCACCGCGTTTAAGACCGTTTAGAGCCAATAATTCAATCACACGTTTCGCTTCAGCAACTGTACGTACGAAAGGAATCATGATTTGAATGTTGGTTAAGCCCATTTCGTCACGTGCTTTTTTCAACGCACGGCATTCAAGTTCGAAGCAGTCACGGAAGTTGTCAGAAACGTAGCGGCTTGCACCACGAAAGCCCAACATTGGGTTTTCTTCTTCTGGTTCGTATAACTTACCACCGATCAAGTTTGCATATTCATTTGACTTAAAGTCAGACATACGCACGATCACAGGTTTGTCAGCGAATGCAGCAGCAAGGGTAGAAATACCTTCTACCAATTTTTCTACATAGAACTCGATTGGCGAAGAGTAACCTGCAGTACGTGCCATTACAGCAGCACGAGTTTCGCGTGGCAGGCTGTCAATGTTCAATAATGCTTTAGGATGCACACCAATCATACGGTTGATGATGAATTCTAGACGTGCAAGACCAATACCTGCGTTTGGAATTTGAGCAAAGTCAAATGCACGGTCAGGGTTACCCACGTTCATCATGACTTTAAATGGAAGCGCAGGCATAGATTCGATAGAGTTGCGTTGAACTTCGAAATCTAAAGAGCCTTCGTAGATGAAACCTGTATCACCCTCAGCACAAGAAACAGTCACTTCTTGACCATCAGTTAATACTTCAGTTGCATTACCACAACCGACAATTGCTGGTACACCGAGTTCACGTGCAATGATGGCAGCGTGACAAGTACGACCACCACGGTTAGTGACAATGGCAGCAGCACGTTTCATTACTGGTTCCCAATCCGGGTCAGTCATGTCAGATACAAGCACGTCACCGTCTTGTACTTTGTCCATTTCTTTGATTGACGTGACGATGCGGACTTTACCAGAACCGATACGTTGACCGATTGAACGGCCTTCACAAAGCACAGTACCTTTTTGTTTCAACAGGTAGCGTTCCATAGTGCCGACATTTTCACGGCTTTTTACTGTTTCTGGACGTGCCTGAACGATGTAAAGCTGTTGGTCGTCGCCATCTTTTGCCCATTCGATGTCCATTGGCGCACCGTAATGTTCTTCAATGATCAAGGCTTGTTTTGCAAGTTCTTGAAGTTCATGATCATTTAAAGAAAACTGTTGACGGTCTTGTTTTTCAACGTCGACTACAACCACAGACTTACCTGCAGCGCCTTCTTCACCATAAATCATTTTTTGGTGTTTAGAACCAAGGTTACGACGCAGGATTGAATGTTTGCCGTTTTTAAGAAGTGGTTTAGAGATATAGAATTCGTCAGGATTTACAGCACCTTGAACAACCATTTCACCCAAGCCATAAGACGCAGTGATAAATACTGCATCACGGAAGCCAGATTCTGTGTCCAAAGTGAACATTACACCTGCAGCACCAGTTTCTGAGCGCACCATACGTTGTACGCCAGCAGAAAGGGCAACCACGTCATGTGCAAAGTTTTGGTGTACACGGTAAGAAATTGCGCGGTCGTTATAAAGAGATGCAAATACTTCTTTAATTGCAATAAGAACGTTGTCAATGCCACGGATGTTCAGGAAAGTTTCTTGCTGACCGGCGAAAGAAGCATCCGGTAAGTCTTCTGCAGTCGCAGATGAACGAACGGCAACCGCGATGTCGGGGTTGCCGTTTGAAAGAATTGCGAAAGATTCACGAACTTCTTTTTCAAGTTCTGCCGTAAGCGGAGTTTCGACAATCCATTGACGGATTTTAGCGCCAGTTTCTGCTAGAGCTATTACGTCATCAACATTTAGTGCTGCAAGCTCTGCGTTGATTTTAGCGTTTAGGCCGCTTTGCTCGAGAAATTCACGATATGCAGCAGCTGTGGTTGCAAAACCACCCGGTACCGATACACCAGCATTAGACAAATGGCTGATCATTTCACCCAATGATGAGTTTTTCCCACCAACGAGTTCAACGTCGTGTTTCCCTAATTTTTCTAGACCAATTACGCGCGCTTCCAAAGTTGTTACTCCACTTATGCAGTATTAATCACTATCTTGGCATGAAATTATAGCAAATCGCCGAGCTTTAAGAATTTACTGGGCGACAGTCATGTAAGATGGTTTACTATAAAGATTATATAGCACTAAGACAAATATTTAAGGAGAATTTTAATGTCAGAAGGTAAACAGATTAAGCGCAGTGTGTTTTTTATCTCCGATGGTACTGCAATTACTGCTGAAACCCTTGGACACTCACTGTTAGCGCAGTTTCCTCATGTAGATTTTGACATTCATATTATTCCTTATATCAGTTCCGAAGAAGCTGCAATGAATGTTGTAGCTGAAATTAACCAGCGTGCTGATCAAGACGGGCAACAACCTTTGGTGTTTGATACTCTGGTAGACCCTTATGTACGTGATATTATTAATACTGCAAATGCAGTAAATCTTGATGTTTTTGAAGGGCTTATTGGTAAGTTGTCTGAGGTTTTGGGTACTGCGCCTACAACTTTAGTCGGACAAACCCATGCCGTGACCGATTCCGAGTCATATAAGGCACGTATTGATGCGGTACATTTTGCCCTGGATAACGATGATGGCGCACGCACACGTCATTATGACAAGGCCGATTTGATCCTGATTGGGGTATCTCGTTCCGGTAAAACACCAACTTCAATTTATTTGTCATTACAATTTGGAATTCGTGTTGCAAACTATCCATTGACTGAAGAAGACCTGGATGACAACCGTTTACCTGCGGTGTTAAGAGCACATAAACATAAACTATTTGGCTTAATGATTGATGCAGAGCGACTTGTCGCGATTCGTACCGAGCGTAAAGCCAACAGCCGTTATGCAAGTTTCAGTCAATGCCAGATGGAACTGCGTGCGGTAGAAGGTATTTATATTTCAGAAGGCATTAAATATCTGAACGTTTCTGAAATGTCGATTGAAGAAATTTCAACCCGTGTTTTGCAAATGACTGGCCTGAAACGTCGTATTGGTTAATTGAAAAGTTTTAAACTAGAGTTAAATCAAGGTTTAACTCTATGTTTTAATAATCGAAAATAAAAATGGTTATTATATGAATAAAATATTAAAGCCAAAAATAATGGTCTTTTTGTTTGCCTGGCTCAGTCTGGCAAATAGCTCAATTTTTGCAGCATCTGTGGCTGATTTTGAAACCCGAATAATCAATCAATATGAACAAATCCGCTTAACTGACCGCTATGAAAATGAGGGTGTGAACCAGGAAGTTGCATTAAAAATAAAGGAATTTATTAAACAGAATCCGCAAAGTTTTGCTTATGATTTTAAAAAATTAAGCAGCAAAAGCATGGTTTTTGTAAATTATAGTCCTGATCGAAAGCTTAAATTTTATACATTTGATGTTTCTGCAGGCGGTACGATGCGCGAATTTGATTCCTATGTGCAATTTAAACAGGGCAATAAAGTCATTACTCAAGCCGTAAAGGGTGGTGGATTTATTCGATCCATTCAGCAAACGCAATTGAATCAGCAAGCGGTTTATTTCATTTCCAGTACTTATGTAGGCAGTAGTTGTGTCGGGGCTTATGCTATACAGGCAGCACAAATCAAAAATGCGCAATATAAAGCTATTGATGTGTTTAAAACCAGAACTCAAACAATGAACCATATCGATGTCGATTATGACTGCAATTATTATCCCAAAAATATAGAGCCTTTTGATATGAATCAGCACTATATTCGGGTATCTAAGGATTTAAAAAATATCGATATTTTAGTGGTGAAATCTTCAGGTGAGTTAACTTCAAATTATCTGCGTTATCAAAAGGATAAAAATTATTATCGATATATGGGCACAGTCAAATAAAGGCTATTCAATAAAACCAATAAAAAAAGAGGCTTCTAAGCCTCTAATTTTTGATGGCAAATACTCGCCCTTAATAGGTGCTAATAATTACATCTACCAGATGTTCAACACCTTCCATGCTTTGTACGGCATTTTCAGTGATTTTCACCACAGGCCAGGTAATCAGCTTGCAATTCTCGCGTTGTAGTGCAGCGTAATAACTATCAGATTTGAAAAAAATCTTGTTTTCAGAAGCTGAATTGGGCATGAGTTGGCGTTTTAACCAGGTATCCTGAACTTGCGATTCAAGATAGCGAATCGCCAATAATGATTTAACGCGGTTATTAAACAAACGACGATTCTTGATAATTAAAGGATGTGAAAGCAGTTTGTGAATGCCTTTTTCAGTTTGCGGCAAAATAAACAAAGGCATATTCTGGAATACTTTCACAAATTTTGCAGTACTGCAGATCTGCTCCAGATGCATGATTGTCATTTGGTTGCCCCTCACAACAGCCACATTTAAATTTGTAAAATCAAAGTTTTTAATATCTTCAGAGGCGACAATTTTTCCCTGGAATTTCTGGAAAAACTCGGGTGAATTTTGAAAGAAACCATCCAATGGACTCTTCTTCTTGTTAACCATTTTCATATCCTTTATTATTTTTACTTCGTTGCAGTTGGTTCTGCAGTTAACTGGTATATCCAAGATGGAACTTTTGGTAAAGATTTTTCTGGAATCTTGTCAGTCATCGTTACCATGGCATCTACTGGAATATGGAACCATTTTTGCTTGCGGTCGACCACTTTGTAAGCATGGAACTGGATAATCTGATACCAGGGATTGCGACGTCCGGCTGCAGTTCGGCCGCCAATTCTGGAAAACTTGTTCATGGCAGCATAGAGTTTTTCTTCTGCAAGCCCTAATTTGATCACATTGTCACGCATTTTATTGATCAGGGGTAATAGGCTAAAATACCGAGCAACATGCGCGGGTCTACGGCTTTGGCAGCCATCTGCGCCAGTTGAATAAAAGTTTTATTATAGCCTTGCGCTTCCATCACACTAAAAAACCCACACCGAGGTGACGAGCTTCATCGCCATTGATCAATTTAAATGCCTGATGACAAACAGGATCATCTACACTGTCCAGTAAAAAAGTACATAAGGCACCATCCAGGGCAACTTCCAGCATGGGAATGACCGCACCTAAAATATAAAAGGGCATACATTTCAGCCAACACCGGATTGGACGCTTTTTTTGACATGGCCGCAAAAGCGCGTGCACCGGCATGTTCAATCCACATTAAATCGGTCATAAATTCTTTAAGATTTGGCCATTGTTCAGCCATGATCAATTCTTTTCCTGGTGCATCCCAGTCAATATCAGATAAGGTCTATTGGGTATTTTTGACTTTATCCAGCATTTTTTCCAAGTCGAGTGAAGCCATCCTGTATACCTGTAAAATCATTATTTAATTACAAGTGTATGAAAAAGCCTGACAATGTAATTTTCTTAAATGCTTAAAATCAGGTGAGCATTTTTGTTAATTATTTAGTTTGCTGATTTATTGGAATAATTTATTTAACTATTTGATATTAAATATAAGACTTGTCATTAAGGGCCAAGTCTTATCTTTAAAATGTATGGGATTGTTTAATGATAAGGAAAGTACTGCTGGGAATAAAACACCTCTAAAAGCAGTTAGTTTTTTTCGTTATCCTGTTCTGGGGAGTGCAATTCTGTAGTTGAATAATTTGGCATACTCGGTGGCTAGCTATAAACGCGTAGATAGTCTAAATCACGGATATTTTTTTGCACGGCAACAGTACCAAATAAGCTGAGTAAAAAAGCCATAATATAAAAGCCTTTTTCACTCAATTGTAGTGAAGCATTCCACAAACCTATGGTCAATAAGGCAATGCAGATTGCAATGGAGGCCCAGCACAACCCAAAATATATGCCAGTGACATGAATTCCTTCGAGTTTATCGCGGACAATTTTTTGTAATGATACTGCAGCAAATGGGCCATACAAAATCAGGATCAGATAATAGCCTTTTTCATTTAACCGCATTTCTGCATTCCAGAGACCAATTATGTAGGCTGCTGCACCTGCGATCAGCGCCAGCCAGCTTGCAGCAATAAATGCAGAGCTAGGTTTATTGATATATTGATTCATTTTATTGTCCATTTTTATATGAGTTTGTTTTTTATACAGCTATTAAGCCTAAGCTCCAGCATTTCGCAATTATTGTTATGACTCATTTTTTAAATGAAGGAGCTCATTTACTTGAATTTTTTGCATAAAAAAAGCACCGCTACAGGTGCTTTTTAGATTTTTGACCCAGAATCAAGAATTCTTGATATCCATTAATAACTCAAAGTTTTTAATACGTTTTTCTGTGTCATAAATGTCACAGGTAAAGATAAACTCATTCACCTCATAGCGTTCAAGTAGACGTTCAAGACCTGCTTTTACCGTTTCTTTAGAACCAATTTGTGCCATGGCATAGAACTGTTGCACCGACATTTTCTCAGATGGTGTCCAAATTTCATCAATATTTTCGATTGGTGGTTTCAACTTGCCGCGTTGGTTACGGAACATTGAGATAATACGCTGATAGGGTGATGTTGCTAAATATTGCGCTTCTTCATCTGTATCAGCTATGACAGTAGGTACACCCATCGACACATAAGGTCGCTCCAGATATTCTGAGGGTTCAAAGTTTTCTCTATACAGTTTGATGGCTTGATCCAGCATACGCGGCGCAAAATGTGAGGCAAATGAATAGGGCAGTCCCAATTTTGCAGCCAGTTGTGCGCTAAACAAACTAGAGCCCAATAGCCAGACAGGAACATGGGTACTTTGGCCTGGAGTTGCCACAATACGTTGTTGTGGTAGTGGGTCTTTAAAGTATTGCAGAATTTCCAGTACATCTTGCGGGAATTGATCTTCAGTTTCTTGCTGACCACGACGCAGTGCACGCATTGTATTTTGATCTGTACCCGGTGCACGACCAAGACCAAGTTCAATACGGTTTGGATAGAGTGTTGCTAAAGTGCCAAATTGCTCTGCAACTATTAAAGGGGCATGGTTCGGCAGCATAATACCGCCTGAACCGACTTTTAAAGTTTGCGTATTTGCCAATAAATAGCCTAAGAGAACAGAAGTTGCTGAACTGGCAATACCGGACATATTGTGATGTTCAGCCAGCCATAAGCGTTTATAACCTAATTTTTCGGCATGTTGAGCCAAAGCAAGTGCATGATGCAATGAAGATTGAATGCTTTTATTTTCACGAACAGGAACTAAGTCCAGAATTGAAAATTGGGTATCTTTTAAAGAACGCATTGGTTTTCTCTAATATCAGGGCTAAGAAAAGCATACGATGCTTGCCTGAATTTGTATATCGTTTTTTTTCGATATATGGGTGAGTTGTGTAAATAGGGTTGTGCTCATCGCAACTATAAAAAAAGCACCCGAAGGTGCTTTAAATTGAATTTTTAAAATTAACGATGTTTGTTCCAGCCTAAATGACGGCCATTGTCGTGGCGGTCACTGTAACGGTAACCATTATTACGGCGGTCATAGCGATCATTATAACGACGACGGTCATCGCGATCATAACGATCCTCATCGCGATCATCATAACGGCGGTCTTCACTGACTTTTTTACCGAGAACTGCACCACCGGCAGAACCTAAGCCAGCGCCAATATAACCACCGTTGGTACCGCCCATGTTTTTGCCTACGGTATAGCCACCGGCACCGCCTAAAGCACCACCGATCACAGCGCCAGTACGGTCACGCTTATTTGCAGCAACACCCGCTCCGGCACCACCACCAATGGCGGAACCAATCATGGCACCTGTAGTACCACCCATTTGTTTACCTACTGCGGCACCAACCACCCCACCTAGGGCAGAAGTTAAGGCTGTATTTGTTGTATTGCCTGCATTGGCGGTTGTCATTGTTAAAGCAGATGTTGTTACGACAGCAGCTAGAATTATTGAATTAAATTTCATGGCAAACTCCAGAGGGAAGCTTTTGTTATCTATTGGCTTAAATGTAATAAAAGATGTAGAAATAAAAATGGATGAGTTGTTTATGATTTGTATTTTTTTTCTGACGCATTTATTCATAATTAACAGTCAATAAGAAGAATAAATAAAAAAAGCACCCGAAGGTACTTTTTTATCCAGTCAGTTAATGATGTATTAACGATGGCTGCGATAATATTTTTTAGAGTGTTTTTTGTACTTGCGTTGATCAGCATGACGGTCTTGTGATACTTTTTTACCAAGAACTGAACCACCCGCAGCACCTAGAGCTGAACCAACATAACCGCCAGTGGTACCACCCATGCTTTTACCTACAGTGTAACCACCAACACCGCCTAAACCACCACCAATTGCAGCGCCAGTACGGTCACGTCTATCCGCTGAAACAGCAGCACCACCCGCACCACCGATTGCAGAACCAATCATTGCTCCAGTGTTACCACCCATTTGTTTACCGATAGCAGTACCGGCTACGCTACCTAATGCAGAAGTTGCTGCAATACGAGTAGAGTTGTCTGCATGAGCAGTCACAGTAAACATCGATGCAGTGGCTAATGTTGCGCTGAGTAATAGTGCATTAAGTTTCATAGTTAACTCCGTGTCCAAAAGTGGACATTGTCAGTAAGTTATTTCGATGGCGGCAAATGTAACAAAAATTTTTTCCAACAATGTGGAGAGGATAGTTCATAGTTGTGGCGTTTAGTGTCTGCTTTGTAAAGTTTCTTTAACAATGTTGAAAAGCGATCAGAAAGTATGCATTTGCAATTAAAATATGAAGAAAACGAGGAGCGAAGTAAAGCTTGGTTGAAAAAAATCTCAGTGTGTAAGGGGTTTTGTCCGCACAATATCTATGTCATTTAGCCCTTAGAATCGTTACACTAGGCACAATTTTTTTGCGCTGATCGATGTCTAGTCCGACATGGAGATGGCCTTTTTATTGAGATATTTTAGCAAATGAAAGAATCGTTGCGTTTACGATTAGATCAACTTTCTGACCGTCACGAAGAATTAAATGCATTACTTGCCGACGTTGAAGTGATTTCAGATAACAAACGCTTCCGTCAATTGTCTCGTGAGCATAGTGATTTATCCGAAATTACCGAAGTCTGGACTAAATTCCGTCAGGCCGAAGAAGACATTGAAACTGCCGAAGCCATGCTGTCAGATCCTGACTTTAAGGAGATGGCGCAGGAAGAAATTAAAGACAATAAAGCACTGCTAGAACAACTCGAAGCAGATCTAAATATCCTGATGATTCCGAAAGATCCAAATGATGCCAACTCTGCGTATCTGGAAATTCGTGCCGGAACAGGCGGTGATGAAGCTGCGATTTTCTCGGGAGATTTATTCCGTATGTATAGTAAATATGCGGAAAGTCGAGGCTGGCGTCTGGAAATTCTGTCGGAAAATGAAGGCGAACATGGCGGCTATAAAGAAGTCATCTGCCTGATTAATGGCGAAGGCGTATATGGTCGACTGAAATTTGAAAGTGGTGCGCACCGTGTACAACGTGTACCTGCAACCGAGTCTCAAGGTCGAGTACATACTTCAGCATGTACCGTTGCCATTTTGCCTGAAGTCGATGTAGACACTTCAGTCGATATTAACCCGGCAGACTTGCGTATCGATACTTACCGCGCATCGGGTGCGGGTGGTCAGCACATTAACAAAACCGATTCTGCGGTACGTATTACCCACATTCCAACCGGTACTGTGGTGGAATGTCAGGATGAGCGTTCACAGCATAAGAACAAGGCCAAAGCCATGGCGCTGTTGGTTTCCCGTCTGGAAAATGCCAAACGTGCAGCAGCAGATGCCGCAACTTCGGAAATGCGCCGTGACCTGGTTGGTTCGGGCGACCGTTCAGAACGTATTCGTACCTATAACTATCCGCAAGGTCGGATGACCGATCACCGTATTAACCTAACCTTATATAAGTTAGATGCGGTGATGGAAGGTGATTTGAACGAATTGCTGGATAGTTTGCATCGCGAATATCAGGCAGATCAGTTGGCGATGCTTGCACAGCAGAATGGTGGATAATGAATATTTTACAAGCCTTGGCTTTACGTGGTGAACCAGAAAGCTACGAACGTCAAGAAAATGCGTGGTTGCTAGAACACATTACCAAGATCGACTCTTTTGATTTGATCATGAAGAAAGACCAAGAGCTGACTGCAGAGCAAGAACATGCTTATATTGATGGTTTAAACCGAATAGAAGATGGCGAACCTTTGGCTTATGTCACCGGTTCACAACCCTTTTGGACTTTAGATTTAAAAGTCACCAAAGATACTTTGGTGCCACGACCTGATACTGAAGTACTGGTTGAAACAGTATTACGTCTGGAACTCCCTGAAGATGCCCGTATTGTCGATTTGGGCACCGGAACCGGGGCCATTGCCTTATCACTTGCCAGTGAACATCCTGAATGGGCCGTTACTGCAACGGATATCTATGCGCCAACTTTGGAAGTTGCACAGTTTAATGCTGAAAAGCATGATTTAGCTCAGGTGAAATTCGCATTAGGCAGTTGGTTTAAAGCGCTAGAAAAAAACCAGTTCTTTGATGTAATTGTGTCGAATCCACCCTATATTGATCCGCAAGACAAGCATATGAAAGATTTAGGCTCTGAGCCTAGACGTGCTTTGGTGGCAGGAAATAATGGTCTGGCCGATATTGAATTTATTATTCAAAATGGTAAAAAATGGTTAACTGCTAATGGTTGGGTTGCACTTGAGCATGGTTATGATCAAGCTGGTGTAGTGTATCAACTGTTTAAAAAATATGGTTATAAAGATATTCAAACCATTAAAGATTACGGCGGCAATAACCGTGTGACGATCGGCTGTTCAAGATAGCTGAAAAAGCAATCAATTTAAAAAATAAAGCGCTCAAAAGCGCTTTATTTTTTGACCACATCGCGCCAGCGTAATAACCAGTTTTCAGCAAGCTTCATTAAACTATCGGTTAATTTTCCTAAAATGGCCAATAAAATAATCGCAATAATCACAATGTCAGGTCGCGAGGTTTCCCGTCCATCACTAAGTAAATAACCAATCCCTTGAGTGGCTGCAATCAGTTCAGCGGCAATCATAAACATCCAGGATAAACTTAAGCTGTTGCGTAAACCGGTTAAAATACCAGGGGATGCCGCAGGCAGCACAATCTCCTTAATCTGTTGAAAGTATTTCAGACGGTAAACTTGCGCCACTTCAATCAGTTTACGGTCTACGCCCTGAATCGCGGCCACGGTATTGGTATAGGTCGGGAAAAATGCACCGATGGCAATTAAGGTGATTTTAGAGGCTTCATCAATACCTAACCACAGCAGTAACAACGGAATCCAAGCCAGACTGGGAATCGACTTAATCGCTGAAAAAGAAGGTTCTAAAAATTCTTCAGCCTGTTTATTTAAGCCTACAAAAATTGCGAAAACCAGCGCAAGCCCGCTACCGATAAAGAAGCCTAGAAATACCCGCCAGGTACTGGTCCAAATATGCAACCACAAATCGCCAGAAGATAGCTCCAAAAGTGATTGCCATAAACTGCTGGGAGCGGGGAGCAGGTAGGGCTCTATAAAACCGTTTCTAACCAAAATTTCACACAGGATCAACGCAAAAACTGGGATGACCAGCCCCTTCAGTTTGCTTAATAATCTAAGCAAGCCAGGCGCTGGGACTCTATCAACTTCAGGTTGAACCGGCGCCTTATTCGTTGTTGCAGACGAACTCATTATTTTTTTACAACCTTTTGTGCATATTTGGCATCAAACAGTTGATCCACGACTTGATTGACGTTGGTACCGTTACGCACCAGTTCTTCTTCAGTCAAAATGGTTCCAGATTTTTTCAGGGCATTAATATGCTTGGCTGTTGGAATATTTTGCTCAAAATTGGTACGGCTGAGTTGCAGTTTTGCCACAGCAATAGGCAATTTCGATTCACGCGCCAGCAATTCGGCCAGTTTAGCCGGATTGGCTTTGGCCCATTTACGTGCCTGTTCATAGGCTTTAATCACCGCTTCAATAGCCTCAGGACTCTGGTTGGCAAATTGTTCCTTGGTACTTAATACGCTGTAACTATTAAAACCGACATTTCGATACAGCAGTTTTGCACCCGACTGGACTTGAGCAGCAGCCATCAGCGGATCTAAGCCTGCCCAGGCATCGACTTGTCCACGTTCAAGCGCGGTTTTACCATCTGGATGTTGCAGATGTACAAGCTGAACATCCTTCTTATTCAAGCCTGCAGTTTCCAGTGCCTGTAAGGTAAACAGGAATGGGTCTGTACCTTTGGTGGCGGCAATTTTTTTCCCTTTTAAATCTTTTAGGCTTTTAATTGGAGAATT
Organism: Acinetobacter sp. SM34; assembly: GCF_022012365.1. Lineage (NCBI taxonomy): Bacteria > Pseudomonadati > Pseudomonadota > Gammaproteobacteria > Moraxellales > Moraxellaceae > Acinetobacter > Acinetobacter sp. SM34. The sequence continues at coordinate 126,525 of NZ_JAKLTP010000006.1, forward strand.
TTTTGCAACTAATAAGGCAGTCCATTCAGGCTGACTCTGGATATAAACCGTTTTAATTGGACTACCATTGGCACGGCTCAAGACGGCAGCCAAACCGGCGGTTGAGGAAAAATCCACACTGCCGCTATTTAAATATTCTAGAGAGCGGTTACTGCCTTGGCTAAATACCCATTTAATCTGGGTATTAGGTAAAGCTTTTTCTAAAAGTTTTTGTTCCTTCACCACCAAACTGGTCGGAGCATAATAAGCATAATCCAGCTTTAGCGTATCCGGGAGAGCCGCTAAGCTATATTGACTGATCAGGCCCAATGTTATCGCAGAGAATATTTTCGTTTTAAAACCAGACTTTTGCATACAAGCCCCAATTAAATGATTTGAATGAGATGCAGCGAATAGTGCCAGTGAGTGAAGAGATAAGACAAAAAAGTAATTTTTATAAAATTATCTTAATTCCAGATATGCTGATGAACTTACATTAAGTAATTGAAAAATAATTAAATTTATTTTTAATTTTCTTATATTTTCATTTTATACGAAAAACATACATCAACATGAATAAAAGGAAAATAAAGAAATTTTTAGATTGTAAATGGCTTTTGTTATTTCATAGTAATTTCAATGTAATGACAAATGGCTTTATGAGAAGAAATCTGAAATAATAAAAATACCGCTAAATTGCCGACAGGTTTGAATTGTGAATGATCCTAGCATTTTACTGAGGTTGAGCTGTGACGGAACACTGCTTTTCAAATAAGGTATTAGACCTGAAAGCTTAAACAGCTGCGCAAACAAAATTAGAATCAAACCCAGAACCGCACTAAGTTGTTAAAGCTTGAAGCATGGTTATTTCATTCAAGTTTTAAAGATTGAGCAATGATGTGCATTAAAAAACGGCTCCTATGAGCCGTTTTTTATATACAGGAAGATTACATCGGATAATCTTGTAAGCAGTCTGAAACTTCAACTTGCTCTAAGCTGTTGGTTTCAAGGGCTAAACAAAGCGCGACAATTTTTGCTGTATCTGCAAGATATTGATCATCTTTCAATGCCACACCCGCTTGTAAAGCTGTAATGCGGTCGGCACTGATATCAAGAGCCTGAGCGGATTCAATGGCATCAGCACGTTTAAAGAAACTGAGCACCGCTTTTTGCAGTTCAGAATCAGAACTATTTAAAATGCCCTGATTGAATAATTCATCGAATTGGCCAGTTTGAGCGTTGAGAGAATGAGTAAAATTTTGCACCAAGCTTTGCTCTAGTACATCAATCATCTTAAGCATGTCAGAACCTTTAATCTAAGGTGTTTCATGGGGAGGAGTACAGCAGGGATGGCATAAAGATATGCCTTTAAATTGGTTGAAAAGTAATCTAATTTGGTATTTTTTGCAACTAGATTCCGACGAAAAATGTGTCATTTTTTTAAGATAATGAAAAGCAAAGAATTATTAAATCTTCAATAAAAGATTCATTTTTTCAGCAAGCGATTTAACTTATTGATCTTGGTTCTGCCGATAGGCACCGGGACTAACTCCGGTCCATTTTTTAAAAGCACGGTGAAAGGCACTCGGATCATGAAAGCTTAATTCATCGCTAATTTCCTGCAAGGTTTTTTCTGTTTTGGTCAGCAATTCAATGGCCGTATCACGCCGGATATCATTTTTAAGTTGCTGATAACTGACACCTTCGCTTTTTAAGCGCCGTTGCATGGTGGCATCCGACATATTCAAACGCTGGGCAATTTCATTCAGTTCCAGCCATTCAGCGGGAGGAACATGCATTAAATGTTTACGGATCTGGGAGCTGATGGCATGCGGGTTTTTAAAACGCACCAGCAAGTTTTGCGGGGTCTGCCTGATAAATTGATACCATGATTGCTGATCTTGTTTGATCTGGATTTTTAAATAATTGGCATCGAACTGGATGTAATTTTCATCACTATTGTATTGGATATTTTCACAAAATCGCACCTTATAGTCCTGATCATCCAGAGGTGCATCACATTTAAGCTGAATCTGATTCAGTAAAACTCTTTGTCCGCTTAACCAGCACATCAAGCCATGAATCAGCATTAAATAGGTGGCATAGCTGAACATTCTTTTGGTCTGTTTTTGTTCATAAATCACAATATAGGCATAGTTTTCCTGCACAAATAACTGACTGACAAAATCATCCAGCAGCAGATTTAAGAATTGCAGAATATGTTGCAGGGCTTTTTCTAAAGTCTCCGCTTGCATAACCAATTGCGACAAGAGCTTAAAGCTGCCACGTCGCATGGGATGGCTATCCATGCCAAAAAACTCATCATTCATGGCATCGGCAAGCTCGGTCCAGAGCTGGGCGTATTGGGAAACGGATACTCGGGCTTTGCTGGAGTGCATCAATTCATCGGGAATGCCTGATTTCATCAGAATATTTTGAATGTCCAGACCTTGTTGCTGCGCATTGAGCAGTGCCTCATGCACCAGGCTGATTGAAATCGTACCTTTGCTGTAGTCTAAATCCTGTTCATTCATGCGCCGTTATCCATATTCCGTATTTTTGCTGCCGTGGCTGGGATTGTCCAAATCCATCATAGAGGATGCAACGTTTGGAAATTGTACTCTAGCTTAACTGCATTTACTCTGCATCTTAAGTCGAGTGTTTATTCAAAGAATTAACAGGAAAATAAAATGAAAATCCAAGGAAAAGTGTTCGTAGTGACCGGTGGTGCATCAGGTTTGGGTGCCGCGACGGCAACATATCTGGTGGGTCAGGGCGCTAAAGTGATTATGGTCGATATGAATCATGAGCTAGGCCTGGAAATGCAGCAGCGTTTAGGCGAGCATGCTGCATTTGTCAAGCTGGATGTTACAGATGAGCATGCAGTTCAGGTGTTCTTTGACAATGTAGCTCAGCAATATGGCCAATTGAATGGTCTGGTGAATTGCGCCGGTATTGCACCTTCTGCCAAAGTGCTGGGCCGTGATGGCATTCATGATTTTGCCATGTTCCAACGTGTGTTGAATATTAATGTGAATGGCACATTCAACATGATTCGTTTTGCGGCAAGCTTGATGGCGAAATATCAATTACAGTCGGGTGAAGAAGAGCGCGGTGTCATCGTAAATACAGCTTCAGTTGCTGCATTTGATGGTCAAATTGGTCAGTCCGCTTATGCAGCATCGAAAGGTGCCGTGGTTGCCATGACTTTACCTTTGGCACGTGAGCTTGCACGTGAAGCGATTCGTGTGATGACCATTGCACCGGGCATTATGGAAACGCCTATGCTCAAGGCGATGCCACAAAATGTACAGGATGCTTTGGGACAAATGGTGCCGTTTCCATCACGTTTAGCCAAGCCGGAAGAGTTTGCACATCTGGTGGGGCATATTTTTGAAAACAGTTATCTGAATGGTGAAGTGATTCGTCTAGATGGGGCGATTCGTATGCAGCCTAAATAACTTTTTTTGGGGTATGTCACTACGGAGTCATACCTTTATTAATTATTTTGCAGCAGCTAATTCCGTTACTTTTGTTTCGGCAAAAGTAACCAAAACCATTGTCATTTGCAAAACTCGTTAAATTGCGTCTTGTGATCAAGAACTCGCAGAAACATTACAGAATGATGTAATCCTGTCTCGAACAGTTGCAAATGACTTTTTCACGTATCAAATTTTAAAAAATTTAATAAAAACCTGACCATGAGAGGGAAACTCAATGATTTTAAATGATGAACAAAAAATGGTTCAGGACATGTTGCGCAATTATTCGCAAAACAAGCTGAAACCTACCGCAGCAGAACGTGATAAAACCGCTCAATTTCCCGCGCAAGAACTGAAAGAACTAGGTGAGCTGGGTGCTTTAGGCATGACGGTTTCAGAACAATGGGGCGGTGCAGGTCTGGACTATGTATCCCTTGTGGCTGCTTTGGAAGAAATTGCCGCAGGTGACGGGGCGATTTCTACTATTGTGAGCGTGCAAAACTCATTGCCTTGCGGAATTACCCAACGTTACGGTACAGAAGAGCAAAAGCAAAAATATTTAACCAAACTTGCCACCGGTGAATGGTTAGGCTGTTTCTGTTTAACAGAGCCGCAAGCCGGTTCAGATGCAGGTTCGCTGGAATGTAAAGCAGAACGTGATGGTGATTTTTGGGTACTGAATGGCACTAAACAGTTCATTACCACAGGCAAACATGCCCAAGTTGCGATTGTATTTGCTGTGACGGATAAATCGGCGGGGAAAAAAGGCATTTCCTGTTTCATTGTACCAACAGATACCCAAGGTTATATCGTTTCCCGACTTGAAGAAAAAATGGGACAACACTGTTCAGATACCGCAACCATTATTTTTGAAAACTGTCGAATTCCTGCCGAAAATTTATTAGGTAAAGAGGGCGAAGGGTACAAAATTGCTTTATCTAACCTGGAATCAGGACGTATTGGTATTGCGGCACAATCAGTCGGAATGGCACGTGCGGCTTTGGATGCTGCAGTGGAATATGCCAATGAGCGTAAGGCTTTTGGTGTAGAGATTGTTCAGCATCAGGCGGTGGCATTTCGTCTGGCAGATATGGCCACCCAGATTGAAGCTGCACGTCAGCTGATTTTCCATGCTGCGACTTTAAAAGATGCAGGTTTACCGTGCTTAAAAGAGGCCTCAATGGCCAAGCTGTTTGCATCAACCATGGCAGAACGTGTCTGTTCTGATGCGATTCAAATTCATGGCGGTTATGGCTATGTCTCTGATTTTCCTGTAGAGCGAATTTATCGTGATGTACGGGTCAGCCAAATTTATGAAGGTGCATCTGACATTCAGCGCCTAGTCATTGCCCGAGAAGTCACTAAAATCTGAATAGTAATTTAATGGTGGTTAAATTTTAGACTTTAGTGGGTGCTCAAATCCTGCACATTTTTTGATGGATTCGGAAATTGCAGGATGTCAGCAATCATGATTATCTAAAGTAAGTTATCTAAGTAATTATTTAAGTCGATATTGAAGTAAAAAGATTAAAAATGCTGAATGAATTTTGGCATTTTTAGACTGAGAACAATAAGCAAAATGGATCAAACAAGGCAGGAGCTTTGTTTATAAAATAACGGATGAGAGGCTGTCGCTATGAAGACACTACAACAAGCACATCAAGAGTTTAATTTTGATAATTTTCTTGCTGAACAACTGGTCGGTACATCTCAGGCAGTTAATGCCTATATCGAATGTTGTGAGCGTTATCTCGGTTTAAATAAAACAGCATTAATCTGGGAAGGCAAAAATGGCGAATCTGAACAGTGGACATTTGAACAACTGGCAGATGCTTCTGGGAAATTGGCAAATTACTTTACTTCGCGTGACTTGAAAGCAGGTGATTGTGTAGCAGGTTTATTGCCACGTACCCCTGAATTTCTGATTACCATTTTAGCCACCTGGCGCATGGGTGCAATTTATCAGCCATTGTTTACCGCGTTTGAATCCAAAGCGATTGAACATCGTGTGAATACTGCTAAAACTCAATTTATTGTGACCAATCAAGAGCAGCGTCCAAAACTGAATAGTATCGCTGTCCCGCATATTCTAACCGTGCATCAGTCAGATCATTCAAATCGTCAGGATGATGATTTTTGGACAGAACTCGACAAGCAATCTTCGTCTTTTGCACCCGTGATGCAAAACTTTGAAGATGATTTTCTGATGATGTTTACTTCTGGCACGACTGGATTGGCAAAATCCGTTCCTGTTCCTTTAAAAGCGGTATTGGCATTTAAAGGTTATATGACCCATGCTGTCGATTTACGTGAAGATGATTCTTTCTGGAACCTGGCTGATCCGGGTTGGGCGTATGGCTTGTATTACGGTATTACCGGACCTTTAAGTTTGGGCCACAGTATTATTATGGATGAACGTGCGTTTAGTGTAGATAACGCCGTGCAAGTGATTAAAAAATATAAAGTGAGCAATTTAACCGGTTCGCCAACTGCATTCCGTATGTTCTTTGGATTTAAAGAAAAATTTGATCCATCCATTAAAACGCATTTACGTGTGGTAAGCAGTGCAGGTGAACCGTTAACCCCTGAAGTGATTCACTGGTTTAACCATGATTTGAATGTGAATATTTATGATCAATATGGACAAACTGAACTGGGCATGGTGATTGCTAACCATCATGCTTTAGAGCATGAAAAGAAAGTCGGTTCAGCAGGTTATGCCATTCCCGGACATCGTTTTACGGTATTGAATAAAGATCATAAAGAGGTTGAAAAAGGTGGTATTGGTACACTTGCCATCGATTACTCACAATCACCTTTGGCCTGGTTTAAAGGTTATGACGGTCATAACCTTAAATCTTTTGTGGGTCATTATTATTTAACCGGCGATACCGTTAAATTAAATGAGTTTGGTGGGGTAGATTTTATTGGACGTGCTGACGATGTCATTACAACGTCAGGCTATCGTGTAGGTCCTTTCGATGTGGAAAGTACTTTACTGGAATGTGAACAGGTTTTGGAATCGGCAGTAATTGGTAAGCCAGATCCGGAGCGTACAGAAGTGGTGAAAGCCTTTGTGGTACTCAAACCGCAATTTTCAGCTTCAGAGGAGTTAAGCCGTAAACTTCAGGAATATGTGCGTTCACGTTTGTCCAAACATGCTTATCCTAAAGAAATTGAATTTGTGGAGAGTCTTCCTAAAACGTCAAGTGGTAAAATTCAGCGAAATTTACTCAAACAACAGGAAATTGCCAAAATACAGGGAATTCAAAAAGTGGGATAAGCCAATCTCTAGTTAAAAAAGTTTCATGCTCTTTGCACCCGAAAGGGTGCTTTTTTATTGATTAATTATTTAAAGTGAATATTGATCTATCCTAATTTTTCCCTTATCTTGTGGTTGATTTTATTTTAAACACTAGTTCTTGTGTTTATTCCTCGAACACTATGACAAGTTTTAATTAATTTAAATGATCCATATACATAAAACAATAGATGATAATGGAGCTATGCCAACATGAGCGTAATCACTTCAATTCCTGGTCAACTTCAGGTGATTAAACGTACCGGTGATATTGCCGCTTTTGATGCTGAAAAAATTTCTGTAACCATAGGTAAGGCTTTTTTAGCTGTTGAAGGCCAACAAAGAACAGGCTCAAGCCGTATTCATGATCGTATAGAACAACTGACTGAAATGGTCATGAACACGTTTAACCGTCGGTTACCGTCAGGCGGTACGATTCATGTTGAAGAAATTCAAGAAATTATTAATGTAAAAATTAATTTTTATTTTTTACTTTCTTCAATTAAAGGATTGTTAAAACAGAAATTAGTAACTATATGTTCAGTATTTATTAAACAATTAGATATGATTTACCTACCAATAATATTTAAAACTATTCGTATTTTTTCCCTACAAAAACAAATAGCTATTTCTGCTTAATAGGTTTTTTTTAATGTCCCAACGTAATTTAATTACACGTTTGGGATTCATTACTGTTTATTATTGATACCAAGCGTGTAGCCCCAAAATGCTCTTAATTCGGAGTAAATATAAATGGCTAGACGTAAGAAAAAGCCAAAAAACAGTAATGTCAAAAACTTAAATTCTCAATCAAAATTTATGGAACTGAAGATTGAAAAACATACTGCTTATATTAAATTAGTAGTAGAAATTTTTAAGTGCATAAATTTACTTTTGATAGAATTTAAACTTGATAACTGGTTGATACCAATTATAAAAGCTTTATTACCTTAAATACTATTTTATCTGTTTCTAAAAAACAGATGGTATAAAATAATACTGTCTGTTTTTATGATGGAAATTTTAAGTGACCAACCCACTCGATATGGACCTAGAGTTAACTGATGAAGAAATGCATCTCTATAGCCGTCAAATTTTGTTAGATGGCTGGGATATTGAAGCACAGGAAAAACTTAAACTTGCCAATGTCTTGATTGTGGGGTGTGGTGGAATTGGCTGTACAACTGCGGAACTACTTGCACGTGCAGGCGTGGGACAAATTACCTTAATCGATGCTGATACGATCGAAATGAGTAATCTACAACGGCAAATAGCCTATGTGGAAGACAATATTGGTTTCTATAAATCTGAAATACTGGCAAAACGCTTACAGAAGATTAATCCGTATATTCGGGTTGAATCTCAAACGGTCAAACTGGATCAAAGCAATGCAGAACAACTGATTTCAAATCAAGATCTGGTTTTAGACGGCTGCGATAATTTCACCACCCGTTACTTAGTTAACCAAATCTGCAAGCAATTCAATGTACCTTTAATCAGTGCCTCAGCCATTGGTTTTCAGGGACAACTGTTTATGGTAGAAGGCGAATCTGCCTGTTATGAATGTTTATTTCCCAAAGAACAGCATGCGAATGAAAACCTGCGCTGTGCCGATTCTGGCGTATTAGCCACTACGCCTAATGTGATGGCAAGCTTGCAAGCCCATCATGCCTTGCTTTATTTGGGTTTGGGCAAAACACCACTGAAGCAAAAACTGATGCTTTGGGATGGTTTAAGCATGAAACAGCGCTTACTTGCTTTCGAAAAAGATACAGATTGTCCAATCTGTCAGGCAAGATAGAACTGCAAGGCTAATTTTTTTTGCTACACTCACTACAATTTAATTCTAAGCTGACATTATGAAAAACAATATCTGGTTAGATGGACTGCGTTCGGTTGCCCGTGTTGGGGAAACTGCTGTTATTGCAGCTAAAGCCGGCATTAAATACGCCACAGAAAAACCAAGTAACGCCAAACTGATGCGTGAAACCTTTGAATCATTAGGTTCAACTTATATCAAGCTGGGACAGTTTATTGCTAGTACACCTTCATTGTTTCCACGTGAATATGTGGAAGAATTTCAGGGCTGTCTAGATCAAACACCATCTCTGCCATTCAATTATGTGCAAGGAGTATTGGCTTCTGAATTTGCAGGCCGAAATTTAGATGAAATGTTTGCCTCAATTGACGAAAAACCATTAGCTTCAGCCTCTATTGCTCAGGTTCATGCAGCAAAACTGGTGACCGGTGAAGATGTGGTGATTAAAGTGCAAAAGCCGGGTGTAGAAACCATTCTGTACACCGACTTAAATGTATTGCACTGGGCGACTAAAATTTTAGAAAAAGCGGTGCCGAAAGTAAAATTTGCATCACTTGCCGATATAGTCGATGAAATTAAAAGCCGTATGGTGCGTGAAGTGGATTTTATTGAAGAAGCACAAAACCTGGATGATTTTGTCAATTATCTGAATGTGACGCAAAATCAGAAAGCCACAGCACCAAAGGTTTATCACCAATATTCAACCCGCCGTGTTTTAACCATGCAGCGTTTGTATGGCGTGCCATTGACCGATTTTGAAGTGGTAAAAAAGGTGGCTAAAGATCCATCTCAAGTGCTCATTACCGCCATGAATACATGGTTCGGTAGCCTGATGATGTGTAACAGCTTCCATGCCGATTTACATGCCGGAAACCTGATGCTGCTTGAAGATGGTCGTGTTGGTTTTATCGATTTTGGCATCGTCGGTCAGCTGAAACCTGAAGTTTGGACCGCATGTATTGCCTTTATGGATGCATTGCAAAACACCGATTACACCTTGATGGCAGAAAACATGCTGAAAATGGGCATGACTGACAAGAAAATTGATACTCAAGTACTCGCAGCTGATTTAGAGCGCTTATTTAGTGGCGTGCTTATGGCCGATCCTCAAGAATTGCTGACTTCCAATCCTGCTGATTTAAATGACATCATGATGGATATGGTGGATGTAGGGGAGCGTCATGGTATTCGTTTCCCGCGTGACTTTGCCTTGCTGTTTAAGCAAATGCTGTATTTCGATCGCTTTATGCGCATTCTGGCACCGTATACCGATATTTATGCAGACCAGAGACTGCAAATGGTGCAAACTCTGGATCCGAATTTGCTGTTAAAGCATTAAAGTATTTTTAAGAAAATCCCCCTAAATCCCCCTTTATTAAAGAGGGACTTTTTGACTATTCAACTTCTGTTGAGCCAGCTTAAAGCTCCTCCCTTTTTAAAGGGTGAGAAACATTGTTTCGCAAGGGAGGGATTATAAATTAATGAAAGGTTAAAAATGGACGCAATTATCATTGAAGGTTTAAGGGTTGATACTGTAGTGGGATGTTTCGCTTGGGAGCGTCAAATCATGCAGCCTTTAATGCTGGATATGACCATTCAGACCAGTCTGGAGCAAGCCGCTAGTTCGGATGAATTGGAACATACCCTGAATTATGCGGAAATTTGCGAGATTTCAGCAAAGGTCATTCAGAATGCCCAGCCAAAATTGATCGAACATGCGGCAAAACTTGTGCTCAATGCGCTTTTTACTACCTTTCCGGCCATAGAATCGATTATGATTACTATCCGTAAGCCTGCCATTATCGCGCAAGCAAATTCTGTAGGAATTCGTCTTGAACGCCACCGAAACGATATTCGCCTTAGCTCTGGCGAGTAATTGTAATCCTGAACTTCATTTTAAGCAGGCATTTGCCCAGATTGCTGAAATTGGACAAGTTCAATTCTCGAACATTTATGTGATCCCGTGCCGGGATGCAGTAGGTGCAGACTATTGGAATGCGGCATGTTTGTTAAAATCAGCCATATTGGTGGATGATATCATTGCGCTATTAAAAAAAATGGAAGCGGATTCTGGCCGTGTACGACCTTCACATCAAATTTCTTTGGATGTCGATTTAATTGCCTGGGGCAGTGATTTACAGCACATGCAGTTTAATCCAAAAAAATTGCCTTTGGCTTTAGATGTCAAAATTCCAATGTGGGATATTTGGCAAAGTAACGACTTTCAGCACGAAAAACATCAATTTCCAGTGGTAAATTGGATGAAATAACTTTTATTCGATGAATCAAGTATAGTCTTTTTTATTAAATAGCCTAAGCTAAATAAGATTAACCTGAACAGTTAATTTGTTTAATCAAGCAATAAACATAGGACAAAAGGTGAGTGCTTATAAAGTCTAAGTTATTTAAATTATGAAAAAATGATCAAATATTAGGCGTGGAACGTTAAAAATCAATCAAAAAGACGATTCTATAAGGATTGGATTTTTTGATTTATGTTAAATTAATGATTTATAAAAATAAATTTTGAACTTCGCATAACGTGTATTATGTTAATTTTAGAAAAACTAAAATTTAGTGAGTTTTTTGTGAGTAATAATGCATTAACGTGGTTAGGGCTCTTACTGGGATTCCTACTCTATCCAATAATTATGTTCTTTCTGCTCGCTCAAAGACACAGTGGTTTAAACTATATTAATGATTTATCTAGTTTTAATAAAATAGTTGTTTTCATATCTTGTGCTTTAATATTTCTCATACCAACTTGGAATGAAAGATGTCTTATAGACAGTGAAGGGAAAAGCCCACATTGGTATCAAAGATATTTTGTGCCTTTGATATATTTCATAATTGGAACCATTTTTACAGGAATGTTCTTCATTTTAATTATTAGATAGCTTTTCCAAATGACCTCTATTTAACATAATGGTGCTTATACGAAACGAAATTAATTTAAATATTAAATTTCAAATACTTAAGCAAATATGAAATTTCTAATAAAACCGGATTTGAAACAAGTAGGTTTCTTTTTAGTCAAAAGTGGAATCTTTTGCCAATAAAAAAAGGTCATTTTTTAATCAAATTGAAACTTTTTTCAATATTTCCGGCCTTTCCAAGGCAAAAGTTATCCCCAATTTCTGCGGATAAACCTGGGACAATTTTTAATCGGCTTTGTACGCATTTGCTCACATGAATTCAAGGTTATAGCTTCTGGTTGGAATAGTGGGAATTTCAATGATGAACTCATCAGGAACAGGAAGTTCCACACAAGAATAACAATAGACAAGCACAAGGACAGTAAGGTAGGACAGGAGTTATACCGAGCGAACCAATACGAAACAGCCCGACAGGATGTCGGGCTTTTTTTTATTGTTGATCAATTACTGTGTAATGCAGGTTGCAGACAATCTTAACGATCTTCCAGATGGCAAACATAATCGATTATATTATCAGTGATGATTTTAAATTGAGTTTTTTTAGGTACATAAAAAGATTCACCTGCATGATAAGTTTGACTCTCTCGACTTTTACCAATTTGAACCAGACACTTGCCTGAAACGATTTCTATGCGTTCAGCAACCAGAGTTTCAAAAACAAGAGGGCGTTCTGTGGGAAGAATCACACCTATGGTTTTTTTGGTTCCATCTTTCAACTCAATCACATGACTTACAGAACAGCCATCAAAATGAATGTTTGATTTTTTTTTGACAGAGACAAAATTGAACTGAGTAGACATACCTTGCTCCTTAAATTATTTTTGTTGTTGGTTTTTTTTGTTGTTTGTGCAGCTAATATTTATTTTTATAAAGTATACGAATCAATTTTTTTATATGTTTTGGTCATCGTATTGTATAAATTTTACAAGAATAAAAGCTTCATACGGCGCTATAAAAGCTTATTTATGCCAATAAAATTTTAGACAAGTGTTGTAAGCTAAAACTTACAAGGAAACAGGTTTATCTCTTATATTTTTGGATTCATTTTTTTGAATGAAAAAAGCTTTTTAAAAACAGTTTATTGCAGATGAATAACAAATATATAAATAATGCCATGCCCGAGGCAAAGCTAAAAGTAACAAATATGGATGAGATGATATCGGCCGAGAAATCACTTTATTTTACTGATGAAATATAAATGCTGAAAAAAGCAACCAGACTGGTCTTTGCAATGAATAGCGATCTGGTGAAGATAGTAAAACTGTTATCAGACACATTAAAAAAATGAACTGGACTGATCTACTGCAACATTATGGCTATTTTGCCATTTTTATTGGAACTCTATTAGAAGGTGAAACCGTCCTGATATTGGGAGCCTATGCGGTGCATCAGCATATTTTCCATTTCTGGATACTCATTATGGTCGCGATGGCAGGTGGTTTTATTGGCGATCAATTTTACTATCAAATAGGTATGCGCTATGGCCAGAAAATCATCCAAAGCAAGCCGCAATTGGCGCAAAAATTTGCCCAGGCCAGCATCATCATCGATCATTATCCGGTGCTGACCATTTTATTGATGCGATTTGCATGGGGGCTTAGAACTATTCTGCCCATATCCATAGGGATTAAAGCTTATCCGCTGTGGAAATATATGCTGATTAATCTGCTGGCCTGTTTAATCTGGGCCTTTGTTGTTGTGAGTGTGGGATTGCAGATTAGCTACTGGTTACATGTATTTTGGGCAAAAATACTGCCTTATCATCATGATCTTTATATTATTCTTGCAGTGGTGGCCTGTATTTTATTGCTTCGGATCATGTATGCCATTGTCATCCGATATAAAAAAATGCGATGAATAGGCATAAAAAAGCCCACTTTGAAAGTAGGCTTAAAACATGAATATGTTGATTAAATATAATAACTGGTCTTGGTCATCAGTTTGGAAATTGCCGTCATGGTAATACGTACTGGTGCAGGTAAATCTACACCTCCAGCATTTAACGCGGTATCTCTATGGTGCAACTCATCTTCATTCATTTGCACTAATATTTTACGTGAACGATCATCCTGTTCAGGCAACTGGCTGATGTGATGCTGCAAATGTAAGCTGACCTGACGTTCTGTTTCTGCCACAAAGCCCAGACTATATTTATCACCGGCGATACCGGCAATCGCACCCATACCAAAAGACAGGCCGTACCAAACCGGATTGAGCAAACTGGTATGGCTATCCAGTTCTTTTAAACGGTCTTCACACCAGGCCAAATGATCCTGTTCTTCAATTGCAGCCTGTTCCATTTCAAGGCGTACATTGGGGAGTTTGGCGGTGAGCGCCTGGCCATGATATAGCGCTTGGGCACATACTTCACCACTATGATTGACCCTCATTAACCCTGCGACATGGCGTGCTTCACTGACGCCTAATTTGGTTTCTACATCATGGCCTGGATTTTCACGATGGGCAGAGGTTGTTCCGGGAACCAGACTGCGTAGCGCTTGGTCAAACGAATGAATAAATTTGTCGATACCGGTATATTGGCGCATAAAATTAATCCTCTAAAGCATCTTGTTGCTGTGCTGCAAGCATGGGCTTGAGCTTAAACAGGAGCCATGTAGTGAAAATGGCGCTTAGAATTGCTGTGATACTAAAAAGTATTTTAATATCAATCTTAAGTACACTTAAGATGATAATGGAGAATATTGCAGAGGATACCATGAATACGGCATTTAAAATGTTGTTTGCGGCAACCACACGGGCACGATGTGATTGTGGTGAAAAGGCCTGCATCATGGCATAAAGCGGTACGATATAAAAACCGCCACTCATGCCGAGCAATGTCACAGCAAGCATGACATGGTAATAGCTCCAGCCTTGGGTAAAGATATCTTTCAAGCCGAGCATCTCGCCAGTACGTTCAGGCACAAAAGCCAAACTTGCGGCCAGATAAAAAGCAAATACGGTTAAGCCAATCGCCCCAATCGGAACCATCTTCAAATTAATTTCTGCACCGCCAATTCTGCGGCACAATAATGAGCCCACCCCAATCCCTACAGAAAAGAAAGTTAATAGCAAACTGACTACGTTTTCAGAGGCGTGCAGGTTCTGTTGAGTCAGTTGTGGAATTTGGGTGAGATAGGTTGCTCCATAAAACCAGTACCAGGAATTGCCCAGTAAAATTAGGAACACGACCGGTAAACTTTTGGCATAGCCCAGGGTTTGAAAGCTGGTTCTAAAAAAGTTCCAGTCAATGTGTACATCAGCTGCAGTCACTTTTTGCTCTAATACAAAACGACTGGAGAAATAACCTAAAACTGCAATGCTCACTATAGTAAGACTAATCCAGATCAAATTACCGTCTGATGCGGAAATTACTGCGCCACCTAAAATCATCCCGACTAAAATGGCAATTGAAGTTCCTGACTGAAATAAGGCATTGCCCGACATCAGTTCATTAGGCTTTAAAATTTCCGGCAAAATAGCGTATTTGATTGGGCCGAAAAAGGTAGAGTGAGTGCCCATTAAAAATAGAGCCACTAATAAAAGCCACAAATGACCCAGTAAAAAGCCAGCAGAACCAATCAGCATAATCACAATTTCGAGAATCTTGATTCCCCGTACAAGTTGTGAGCGTTCGTATTTGTCGGCAATCTGTCCGGCTGTCGCAGAGAAAATGAAATAGGGTAAAATAAACAACAAGGCCGCGAGATTGTTGAGTGTACTTATACTGGCACTTTGCTGATTGATCCAACCATAGGTAATGACCAGCAACAAGGCCTGTTTATAGACGTTGTCATTCAGGGCACCAAAAAATTGAGTGACAAACATCGGTAGGAATCGACGTGTGCCTAGAAGATGTTCATTTTTTTCCATGGTTTCTGGACTTCATTAAGTTTTATTAAGAAATGTGAGCATTTGGTAAAACACAATAAAAATCATGTATGATGTTTTCAACCTATACTTTTGGGAAAATTCCAATAGATTTGAGTTTGTTAGCAAGCTTTCATCGGGCATTTCCATTACAAATATTATATGAGTTTAGAGTTTTTTATGCTTTCAAAACTGAATTTTCAAAAGTCGACACTTAGTTTAAGTGTTAATTCCATTTTACAGTGGAACAATGAGCATAAACGATTCGGACTCAGTCTGGTATTCATGTTACTGGCTCAACACGGTTTTGCACAAGTGACTCAGCCAAATACTCCAATCACTGAAGCAGAATTTCAACAACAGCTCAAGAATGAAGCTGTTAAACAGGGTGTGGGCAGCAGTGAAGAGCTGAAAAAATTAGAAAGTATCCAAAATCAAACTGAACCTGATAGCCTGCAAATGCTGGAGCAGCAAGAACAGGCAACACAGCCTCTGGAAGAATTCAAACCGATTGAATTTGAGGATCTAGAAGAACTGCCGATTACACCTGTCAGTGCAGACATGACAAATGAAATTTTTCGTGTCGCTGAAGAGGCGAAAAAAGAGGCCCAGCAATACCGTGCAGGTCAGCGCACAGAAGCGGTAGTTTCTGATGCCACACAACAGGAACTGGTTGAAATTAATCAGGCACCGGTGAATATAGATCAGCTGATGTCGACTATTCAGGCCGACAGCCAGATTATCGTTGAAGCCAATGAAGCGGGCAAAACCTTGCCTGAACTAGCCCCGGCAGATGAAGTCGAAGAACCCAACTTTTTTAAACGCTGGCTCTACAAAATACGCCCGCCGCGTCAATTCAATACTGCTAAGGTAGATCGTATCAGTGCGGATGTGATTGTGGTTGCTACGCCAAACAGCAGCGACGTTTCTGCTAAAGCTTATGCACAAGCACTGGAAAATCTGAAAACAAATCTCAAAGCTAAACTTTCCAGTTTTACTCAGGAATCATTTAGCGATTTTCCATCTGCATTGCCACAGCTGAGGACCTTGTCCAATCAGGCTGCACAGGCTATGGGTTTTTATAATGCTGAATTTAAATTCGAGAAACTCAGTGAAAACCGTGTTCGGGTCAGAGTGACGGCAAATGCACCGGTACAAATTAAAGAGCAGAATATTGAATTGAGTGGTGCAGGGGAAAATCAGCCCCAGTTCCAGGTGATCCGGCTTTTACCTGATCAGGATATAGGCGATATTTTCAATCATGGTCTATATGAACAAACCAAAACCCGTATTAACGATGCCGCATCCAATAACGGTTTCTTTGATGGTTACTGGCGTTTGCATGATGTTAAAGTGGCCCAGCCACAAAACACGGCAGATGTGAATTTACGTTATGAAACAGGCGAACGTTATAAGTTAGGCCCTGTTGAGTTTCGTATGAGTGATCCGACACAACCACTTCCAATCGATATGGATGTGTTGCAAAGCATGGTCTCTTGGGAAGATGGTGCGGACTATACCTTCTGGCGTGTCAATGGTTTAGCCAATAACCTCACCAACTCGCGTTATTTTAATTACACCTTGGTGAATGCAGTACACCCAGATCCAATTGAAAAATCGCTGGAATTACCACCAGATATTCAGGCCTTGGTTGATCAGCAAAAAATATCTGAAAGCGAAGCGGCTGTGCAGGATAAAAAACGGGTCGCTTCTGCAAAAGAGGTAACGCAATCGGTAGCAGATGAAACCCAATTTGCCGGTAAAGGTGAAACTGAAGGGGATGAAAATCTGCGTCAAATGCGTGCAGAGCAGGAAATGAAAGATTCTGAAGAGGAACGTTTAAAAGTTCAGGCGCGTGAAGAGAAAAAAATTCCGGTTATTGTGACTTTAAACGCAGACCGTTTGAATAGTGCAGAGCTGGGGGCGGGTTATGGTACAGATACAGGTACGCGTTTACGTGGTCAGTACCGCCGTGCCATTGTTAACCGCCGTGGGCATTCCTTTGATGCCAACGTCGAACTCTCTCAAATTCGTCAGTCTATAGATGGGCATTATAATATTCCTTATCACCATCCAATCAATGACTATATCAGTATTGTGGGTGGTTATGAGCATGAGCAACGTGATAATGTTGCCCAAGGCAATAGCTTGCAGATTGAATCTGCCGTGGCTGGTGTGGACAGAATTATTAAAAAACCGCGCGGTAGCTGGCAACATACTTTTGGTCTTCGTTACCGTTTGGACCAGCTGACCCAAAATGGTGAAATTGCCGCGAGTGAAATTCCGGACACCTTCCTGGCTAATTCCAATGAACAGCAACAATCTTTATTGTTTGGCTATGAAGCGTCTCGTACCACCAGTGACAAACGTGTTAACCCAGGTAAAGGCTTTAAGCAGACCTATAAAGTGGAACTCGGCAGTGAATCGTTATTGTCTGATGCGGATATGGCCATTCTCAATGCAGGCTGGCGTTTTATTTACTCTTTGGGTGAAAATGACAATCACCAGTTTGTAGGACGCGGTGATTTAGGTTATATCTTGACCCAAGACTTTAGCAAGGTGCCTTATAATCTGCGTTACTTTACCGGTGGTGACCAGACTATACGCGGTTTTGACTATAAAAGTTTATCGCCAGAAGAAAATGGATTTAAAATCGGTGGCCAAGCTTTGGCTGTGGGATCACTTGAATATAACTATCAGTTTAAAGAAGGCTGGCGTGCAGCCATTTTTAGCGATGTCGGCAATGCTTACGATAAAACCCTTAATACACCTACAGCATATAGTGTGGGCTTGGGGCTGCGTTGGGCATCGCCGATTGGCCCTATTCGCGTAGATGTGGCTTCAGGTATTTCTGATGACAACCATCCAATACGTCTGCATTTCTTTATTGGTTCACAATTATAAATCTTGGTTTTTATAAATCTTAGTTTTTAGAGAGTATTATGGCTGAAGTAGAACAGCAACCAGAGACCGAAACACCTAGACCTAAAAAGCGTCGTATTCTAAGGAGTGTGCTGTTCACACTGCTTATTGTGTTTGTCTTGCTGATTGCTTCTTTCGCTGTAATGTTTAGTACCGATAAAGGCAGCAAGTTTTTGCTGGATCGTGTTTTAGAGCGTCAGCACATTATTCATTATGAATATGAAGGCGGCAATCTGTTAAGCGGCATTATCCTAAAAAATATTTTAGTCACGCTCAAACCTGTAGACGTTAAAATTGACCGAGCAGATGTCACTTTGGGCTGGCGTGCCATCCTTAAAAAAGAAATTCACCTGAATCGTGCCGATGTGCGTAATCTACAAATTATTAGCAAACATCCACCGAGTGATAAACCATTTAAATTTAATGAAATTCGCTTGCCCTTTGTGTTGCGTCTAGACACCGCAGATGTCGATCATCTGCTGATTAAGACTGCTACGGCAAGTGTAAAGTTTCACGATATTCACCTGAATAAAGCCCTGTGGTCGGGGACTGAACTGAAGTTTGAAGATTCCCGGATGGATATGGGCTATCTTTCTGTGAAAAATGCCAGCGGAAACATGAAGTTTGAAGGGAAATATCCTTTAAATGCCGTGGGTGACCTGAATATTCCTGCACTTCATAAAAATCTGAATATTCATGATATTAAAGTCGTGGCGCAAGGTTCACTGGATACCATTCAGGCCGGTGTAGCCACCAATACTCCAGACTTGTTGACCGGTTGGGTGGTGTTGCATCCAGTGCGTAAGCATGTTCCCATGTTTGGTGAGTTGAAGCTTAAAAAATACCATTGGCCATTACTGACTGAACAAAAACTATATACCAAGAATGGTGTGGCGAAATTTAATGGTGATATTCAGCGTTTAAATATTGATGCGATTACGGACATAAGCGGCAAGAATATTCCGCAAGGTCAATATAACGGCAGCATGCATACTGACTTGGTACATCAGCTCGACATTAGCAATCTAAATGGCCAGCTGATGAATGGTGCGGTGAATGTGGCTGGTGTAGTGAGCTGGAAAGATCATGTGACTTGGGATATGAATGGCCGTGTCGATAAAATCAATCCCAAAGACAAACTGATTCCGCAAATCATTCAGGACTTTTTGCCGCCAAGTCTGGATGCCAAAATTGCCTCTAAAGGGCATTTGCAAGATGGCATGCATTTAACCGCATTGGTGGATTTTGACCCTTATGAAACATGGAACTTAAAACTCGATCAGGCGGAGCAGAAAGGCAAAAAACCAAATCCGATGCTGCTAAATGTGGCTTGGCAAAATATTGATCGTGCCGTGCCTTATGTGGGCTGGTTAAGCAGTAAATCTGGCGATGTCAAACTCGCACTGGTTGAAGGCAAGCAGGATATTCATGTTGCCACAGCGGTGTCAAAACATGATAAAGGCATGCTGCCTGAGGGCCTGTATACCGCACAGCTCAATCTAAAAAATGATAATTTAAATATTCCAAGTTTTAGTTATGTGGCTGGCAAAGGTAGTTTAACAGGTAATGCAAAAGTAGAATTGCCGACTAAAAAACGTCAATTGAAATGGAATGCCATTGTTAATGCCAAAGATTTTAATCCGCAAACGGTTGTAGAAGCTGCACCAGTTAATTTGCTTAATGGACAGGTCAAAGCCAATGGTTTCGCCAAACCGAATCAGCAAATTATCCATCTGGATGCGATTAATTTAACCGGTCGTCTAGCACAGCAAAATAACAACGAAACTGTACGCTTAACCGGTCGTAGTACCGCAGCGATTTTGTTTAATGATCAGAAAGCGGGTGGTACGTTTAAAAGTTTTGCCGTGAATTATGATGGTGCACTCAATGCTAGTCAGCTTCCTGCCAGTGAAGGCATGCTCAAGTTTAAGGTCTCCGGTACGCCGGAACTGATTAAAGTGGATGAACTGAAACATTCAGGTATTGCCGGGAAAATTTATGCCAGTGGTCTGATCCATTTGCACAATGGCATTGGCTGGAATATCAATGCCTCTCTGGTACGCTTTAAACCGCATTATTTTGTCTCCTCTTTACGTGGTGAACTCTCCGGCAATGTGAAAACTGAAGGGCTTTGGTCGGATGCTTTAAAACGCATTAATATCCAGAAACTCAATCTAGCGGGTATCATCAACAATAAACCTGTACGGGGCACCGGTAATCTGGCTGTGGTGATTGATTCAAATCAAAAAGGCTTCCTGCCACAACAATTTGAAGCAAATAACCTCTATCTCTCTTATGCCAAAAACCAGGTTCAAGCCACAGGAAATGCACAGAACTTAAGACTGAAAATCAATGCGCCTGCCTTGTATGAAATTTACAGTGGTCTGCGTGGTCGTGCTTATGGCTATTTGAATGTGCAATCACAGCCCCGCTTGCAAGCAACTGCAAATCTGGCAGTAGATGATTTCGGTTTTAACCAGTTATTTAGTGTAAAAAAATTGCGGGTACAGGGCGAGCTGCCGACTTCGGAATCAACCCCGACGCTGATGACTGCGAAAATGGAAAACTTGCGCAGTGGTAAGCGTGAGATTCAGCAGGGGGAAATTTCACTGGCCGGTACCCGCAAAGCTCACATCTTGAAAGTACAGGCGCAAAACCGAATTTCCAAATTCTATGTGCAATTGGCCGGTGGTTTTAATGCACAGAATGATTGGTTGGGACAAATCCAGAACGGTGACTTTGACTCTTTGCGTGCACGTTTGGTGCAACGTCAAAATGCCTCTGTGATTTATAGCTCGGCAAAAGGTGAATTATTTGTAGGCGCACATTGCTGGTCGAGCCAGCAAAGCCAGTTGTGTTTTGACCAACCGATTCGGGTGAGCAAAACCAAGGGTAATGTTTCCTTTATTACCAAAAATGTCGACTTAAATGATTTTGCTGCCTTTATGCCTGAAGGTCTGGAAATTACCGGTAAAGTCAATGGCTATGCCAAAGCTGCCTGGGTACAAGGCGGTAAGCCAAAAATTGATGCCAGACTAGTGACACGTAATGGCGTGATTGGGCTTGCGGCCGAAGATCCACAAGATACCGGTTCTACGCTGAATTATAATGAAATTGCGGTAGTGGCAAAAAGTGTCGCTACAGGTTTACAAGTTCGTCTAGATGTTAAAACACCTGAAATTGGTACCGGTTATGCCAATGTAATTATTGATCCTTATAAAGACAGTATGCCGATGCGTGGTGAGATTGCCTTCGATCAGGTACAGCTGAAAGTCTTTAAACCCTTTATTCAAGATATCCGTTCTTTGGCTGGTAACTTGTCATTTGCCGGAAAAATTAGCGGTACATTGACGCAGCCTTTAGTGAATGGTGAAATGCGCCTGAAAGATGGGGCAATCAGCATGATCTCATTGCCGGTGAATTTAACCAATATTCAAGTTTATTCTTCTATACGCCAAGATCACGCCACCATTAATGGAGCATTTAATAGTGGACAAGGTGCCGGTGCATTAACCGGCAGCGTAAACTGGAAAGATGATCCGCGTATTCAATTGCATTTAAAAGGTGAAAACCTGCTTGTTCGACAGGCACCGTTAATTACCGCCGTGGTTACGCCAGATTTGACTTTGGATATGTTGCCATTTAAGAAAAAATTGACCTTAAACGGTAAGGTGGATGTGCCACGTGCCTTAATTTCTATGCCTGAAGCTTCAGCACCGGTGGTCAATGTATCTTCAGATGTACGGATTGTGCGTGAAGGACAGGATCAGCTGGCCATATTAAGAGCTGCCCGACCTTGGGATATTCGTGCCGATGTCTTGGTAAATTTGGGTAATCAGGTGATTTTCCAAGGTTTTGATAGCCGTATTCCACTGGCAGGACGTTTGTACCTCTCACAACGTGGGCTTGAAACGGCTATGCGTGCCAATGGTGCTATAGGGGTGAGCCAGCGGGTAAAAATTGAAGCTTATGGGCAAAGTCTGGATTTAAATCGTGCGATTGCACGTTTTAACGGGCCTTTATATAATCCGACTTTAGATATCGATGCCAATAAGAGTGTACAAGGTAGCTTGGTTGGGGTACGGGTAACCGGTACAGCAACCACTCCAAATATTCAGGTCTATAACGATGCCGGTTTGTCTGAGCAAGAAGCATTGAACGCCTTAATTACTGGTCGTATTAATGAAGGTACCAGTGGTATTAGTCAGGCAGAAGGCTTCAAGTCCGATGTAAATAATACCATTGCTGCTGCCGGAATCAGTATGGGTTTAGGCGGTACTCGTGCGCTAACCAACCAGATTGGACGTACTTTTGGTCTAAGTGGCTTGGCTCTGGATGCTCAGGGAACAGGTGATGATACTCAAGTGAGTGTGACGGGTTATATTACCCCGGATCTGTTTATCCGTTATGGTGTTGGGGTATTTACACCAGTGAATAAATTGACCTTACGTTATCAAATGAATAAGCGTTTATATCTGGAAGCAAGTCAATCGCTGGAACGTGCCATTGACGTGTTCTATAATTGGCGCTTCTAAATTTAGCGATGAGATCTTCTTTTCATCATTGACCGCCTTCGGGCGGTTTTTTATGATATAAAATAGTGTTTTTGCTGGTTTATTATTAATTATAAAGGGGAATTAGAATGAAAAAATTATTTATTGCGGGGATAGTAGCAAGTGGATTGACCGGTTGTACAGCCATTCAGGTGAATAACAGCACTGGATTTAATCCAGAGTCGATTAAACAGGTGTGTATTGTTCATAATCCAAAAGTCATCATTCAGGATTTTGATCAATTGGTTGCAAAGAGTTTTGCGCGTTATCACATTCAGGCACAAACCTATAAAGAGACGGATAATTTAAGCTTCTGTCAAACCACACTGCATTATACGGCGCTAAGAGCTTGGGATATGGCTCCATATATGGTGTCGGCACGGTTCAATCTGATTCAAGATGGTCGTCAGGTATCTGAAGCTTCCTTTAGATTAAAAGGAAATGGAGGTTTGGCTTTGAATAAATGGAGAAGTACCGAGACTAAAATCAATGAGCTGGTGGATCAATTATTAAATAAAACACCTTGAAAATAGGTTAAGTTTTTATTGAACCTAAATACAAAAAAGCGAGAGTTTAACTCTCGCTTTTTTTCTAATCCGGCTTACTGCTGTAAGCGTGATTATAAAATTATAGTGCTACGATGTTTACAGCATTTGGGCCTTTTTGACCTTGAGCGATGCTGAATTCAACTTGTTGGCCTTCAGCTAAAGTTTTGAAGCCGTTACCAGTGATTTCGCTGAAATGAGCGAAAACGTCAGGACCATTTTCTTGTTGAATGAAACCGAAACCTTTAGTTTCGTTAAACCACTTTACAGTACCTTTTACAGTGTTAGACATAATATAAATCCTATGAAAATATTTTTTAGCTTATTGAAAAGCTTGATGATTTAACTTGAAAAGAAGAATGGAACTTTAAATCTGAAAAAACGAAGGATTATGACTAAAACTGCGAAATACTAAAAGATTTACCAGAACAAACTATTTTTCTAGTTGGGATTAAGTATATAGCGATGTTTCATTTTATGCAACCGAATATCTATTTATTCGGGTTTTTATCTTCTATAATTTGTAATTATATAAATACCTTTAATAAAAACAATAATTTAATATTTGTAATAGGATGTAAGCTTGTAGAAATAATAAACGAGATAAGTTCTGCAGTTATTTATTTCATTCGTAATTAATCGTTTCTTTATAAAAGCAATCAATTTGTTATGAAAAATAAGCATATTCAATAAGCGTACATAGGGGTGTATCAATCATCAATCAGTATTTTGATGTATTAGGTTTATTTTGAAGTGGTTGTTCTGATTTCGGGCCAGGAGATTTCGTATTTTCTTTAACTTTGATTATCATAGGGGGCAACAGGAGAACATTGATGAAAAAATTATTTGCTTTGACGGTATTGGTTGCCTTGGTTGGATGTGCTGAAAAAAAGCCGTTAACGCCTGAAGAGCAATGGAAAGGCTATTGTACAAGTATGGGTAATGCTGCGAACAACATTATGTATGATCGTCAAAATACCATTACCAAAGCAGCTGCCATAGAACATGCCAACAAAATTGAAGATGAAATCACCAAAACCTTTATTTTGGATATTATTGAGCAGGTTTATGCATTACCGTTAGCAGAGATAACGAAAGATCCGGAAGCAAGCCGTAATCAGTTCAAGCAAAAAATTACTGAAAAATGTATTTCTACACCGCATGACAAAATGCCAAATTACAAACCGTTCTAAGGAACGGTTTTTTTTATTCCCGAATAATAAAAAATAGCCTAAGCAAAATTTGGTACAAATTGTGACATTTACTTAATGAAAAATATGGAAAAGCTTATCTTATTATTAAATAATGAACTCTACAACAATAACGTAGGAGCAGGAAAATGGATGTGATCGGCTACTTACATCATGCAGATTTGCTTTTGGAAGATGAGCAAGGCATGGCTATTATTGGTGGTGGAAATTATGTGCTCAGCGTAGGTGATAAAGTATTTCTGCGCAGAAAAATTGATGGGAAAAACAATCCACGCTATATGGTAGATATTTCATTTGCAAGTTCTAATCACAATGACTTATTTGAAGACCAATGCATGCTTAAATTTTCAGGCAATCGTGCAGAATTACAGCAATATTTGTCCGAAACCACAGTCCACTAAGGTTGAATATTTTTATAGAAGAAAAAAAGGCAACATTAGGTTGTCTTTTTTATGTTTAATGTTCAGGTAAAACTCAGTTTTTTGCTATTAAAAAGCCTTGAAAGTGAAGTATTTGCCTAATGTGTAACCAATATGAACATCATTTAGCTACAAAATAATGGACATCACAAAGAAACACTTTAGTTGCATTAACTTTTAACTGGAATTTTAGTAAAATTTAGCAGTCCATATTATTTGCGAAGCTTTGAATAAGCTGGAATTCGTAGATAATTTTTTAAAAAGAGGAATAACACCGTGCTAGAAGCTTACCGCCAACACGTTGAAGAACGTGCCGCACTCGGAGTCCCACCGAAGCCACTTGACGATGCTCAAACAGCTGACTTGGTTGAACTATTAAAAAATCCACCGGCTGGAGAAGAAGCATTTTTAGTTGATTTGCTAGAAAACCGTGTTCCTGCAGGTGTTGACCAAGCTGCTTATGTAAAAGCTGCATTCTTGGCTGCATTGGCAAAAGGCGAAGCAACATCTCCTTTAATCACTAAAGAACGTGCTGTTTACTTACTAGGTACTATGCTTGGTGGTTACAACGTTGCACCTTTAGTTGCACTTCTTGATGACGCTGAACTTGCAGAACTTGCTGCTGAAGCGCTTAAGAAAACTCTTCTTGTATTTGATGCATTCCATGACGTTGCTGATAAAGCAAAAGCAGGTAATGCAAATGCACAAGCTGTTATGCAGTCTTGGGCTGATGCTGAATGGTTCACTACACGTCCAGACGTTCCATCTGAAATTAAATTGACAGTTTTCAAAGTAACTGGCGAAACAAATACAGATGACTTGTCTCCTGCACAAGACGCTTGGAGCCGTCCAGACATCCCGTTACACGCGAATGCGATGTTGAAAAACGAACGTGATGGTATCAATCCTGAAAAACCAGGTGAAGTTGGTCCATTAAACCAAATTAAAGCACTTATCGCGAAAGGCAACCAAGTTGCTTACGTAGGTGACGTTGTTGGTACTGGTTCATCTCGTAAATCTGCAACTAACTCTGTTCTTTGGTTCTTTGGTGACGACATCGCTCACATCCCGAACAAAAAAGACGGTGGTTACTGCTTAGGTTCTAAAATCGCTCCGATCTTCTTCAACACCATGGAAGATGCTGGTGCGTTACCGATCGAGATCGACGTTGCTAACATGAACATGGGCGATGAAATCGTTCTTAACATCGATCATGCTGCTGCAAAAGTGACTGCGTCTAAAGACGGTGCGGTTATTGCTGAAGCTGAACTTAAAACACCAGTTCTTCTTGACGAAGTTCGTGCGGGTGGTCGTATCAACTTGATCGTTGGTCGTGGTTTGACTACTAAAGCGCGTGAAGCTTTAGGTCTTCCTGTATCTACTTTGTTCCGTACTCCAGTTCAACCTGCTGCTACTGGCAAAGGCTTCACTCAAGCACAGAAAATGGTTGGTCGCGCTTGTGGTCTTCCTGAAGGTCAAGGTGTACTTCCAGGTACTTACTGTGAACCTAAGATGACGACTGTTGGTTCGCAAGATACCACTGGTCCTATGACTCGTGACGAATTGAAAGACTTGGCTTGCCTAGGTTTCTCTGCTGACCTTGTTATGCAATCTTTCTGTCATACAGCTGCGTATCCAAAACCAGTTGACGTTCAAATGCAACACTCGCTTCCTGATTTCATCATGAACCGTGGTGGTGTGTCTTTACGTCCAGGTGACGGTATTATTCACTCTTGGTTAAACCGTATGCTTCTTCCGGATACCGTTGGTACTGGTGGTGACTCGCATACTCGTTTCCCAATTGGTATTTCATTCCCAGCGGGTTCTGGTCTTGTAGCGTTCGCTGCAGCGACTGGTGTTATGCCACTTGATATGCCTGAATCTGTTCTTGTTAAGTTCAAAGGTAAAATGCAACCTGGTATCACTCTACGTGACCTAGTACATGCAATTCCTTATGTTGCGATTCAGCAAGGTGACTTAACTGTTGAGAAGAAAGGTAAGAAAAACATCTTCTCTGGTCGTATCCTTGAGATCGACTTAACAGAAATGGAAACTGACTTAACTGTTGAGCAAGCGTTCGAATTGTCTGATGCTTCTGCTGAACGTTCAGCTGCTGGTTGTTCAATCACTCTTTCTGAAGAGAAAGTTGCTGAATACCTTAAATCAAACATTACTATGTTGAAATGGATGATTTCTGAAGGTTATGGCGATGCGCGTACTATGGCTCGTCGTGTTGAGAACATGGAAAAATGGTTAGCGAACCCATCACTTCTTAAAGCTGATGCCGACGCTGAATACACTAAAGTGTATGAAATCGACCTTGCTACAATCACTGAACCTGTTCTGTGCTGCCCGAACGATCCAGATGACGCGAAATTACTTTCTGACGTTCAAGGCGTGAAAATTGACGAAGTATTCGTTGGTTCATGTATGACGAACATCGGTCACTTCCGTGCAACTGGTAAGTTACTTGAGAAAGTTCCTGGTGGCGTATTGTCTACTCGTTTGTGGATTGCTCCACCGACTCGTATGGACGAACGTCAATTGATGGAAGAAGGTTTCTATAACATCTATGGTAAAGCTGGCGCTCGTACAGAAATGCCAGGTTGTTCATTGTGTATGGGTAACCAGGCACGTGTAGCTCCGAACACAACTTGTGTATCGACTTCTACTCGTAACTTCCCGAACCGTTTAGGTCAAGGTGCGAACGTTTACTTAGCTTCTGCTGAACTTGCATCTGTTGCTGCTGTACTTGGTAAATTACCAACTCCAGAAGAATACCAACAGTATGCAGCTCAAATTGACAGCATGTCTGCTGACATCTATCAATACTTAAGCTTCGACAAAATGGGCGACTATACTGACGCTGCTAAAGATGTTGATACCAAGAAAATTGCTGCTGCTCAATTGTCTTAATGAGCTAGGATAAAGAAAAGCCGAAAGGCTTTTCCCTAGCGTAAGAGTAAGTTTTTGATTTACTTGAAAATTAAGCGTTAAGTAATAAAAAATAAGGGCTGATTAATCAGCCCTTATTTTTTAATTTTATTGTTTTTAAGGTATATAAAATGTAAAATAAGCCTAACTTAATACTTTGATTTTAAAATAAAAATGACAAAACCAAGAATTTTTATTAGCTCTACATATTTTGATTTACGTAATATTAGAAGTGATTTAGATCGATATATAAAAGAAAGAAACTATGATTGATATGTGCTGAAAAAAGCGGAGACTTTAACTTGGTAAACTATACTTACTCATCAGGAGTTTACCATGAGAAAAAAGCAAAATTTTTACACGTCAGAATTTAAAGCTGAAGCCATAAAAGTAATTGAAGAAAATAAGGGCAATGTCTCAGAAACAGCAAGGCAGCTCGGCATATCCATGCAAACACTTTCAAATTGGTACAATAAAGCTAAATCTGGAACATTAGTTGGTACACAACAATATTCTCCAGATCTTGTAGCCCTGCTTGAAGAAAACAAGAAGCTGAAGCAACAACTCAAAAATGCTGAAATGGAAAAAGCATTTCTAAAAAAAGCAGCAGCGTACTTTGCAAAAGAAAGTCAGTAAGGTACGCATATATGAAACTGCAAAGACATGTATACCCAATAGCTATGATGGCTCGTCTACTTCATGTTTCAGTTTCAAGATTTTATGACTGGTTGAAGTGTGGCTTGAGCAAAAGTGCTATTCAAAGAAACCAACAGACGATATTGGTCAAAATAGCTCATGAAGAAACCAATGAAAGCTATGGTTAAATTCGGTTGACCAAGTACTTGCATGCTCAAGGCATTGAAATTAGTCAGTATGCAGTACGTAGCATAAAGAAACTTACACAACTCTATTGTAAGCGCTATAAACGCTTTAAAAGAACGACGAATAGTAATCACAATCGTGCTGTGTACAGCAATCTGTTAGAGCAAGAATTCAACATGAGTGTTCCAAATCAAGCGTGGGGAAGTGACATTACCTACATTTGGACAAGTGAAGGATGGCTATATTTAGCTGCTTTAAAAGATCTTTATACGAAACAGGTCGTTGGCTATAGTTTAAATGAACGTATGACAGCAGAGCTTGTTTGCAATGCTCTAAGTATGGCTATTCGTAATCAAAAGCCAAGACAAGGTTTAATCGTTCACTCAGATAGAGGAAGTCAGTATTGCAGTCATGAGTATCGAACTATGCTTGAAAAATATGGTTTTCAAGGTTCAATGAGCAAAAAAGGAGATTGCTACGACAATGCACCTATTGAAAGCTTTTGGGGCATACTGAAGAATGAATTGGTTCATCATCGTAATTATAAAACACGAGAAGAAGTTAAAGCAGATATTACTAAATATATTGAGCTATTTTATAATCAGCAGAGAATTCAAAAAGGATTAGATTTTAAAACACCAAATCAAATGGCAGCAGACTTTTACAAGTTGGCTGCATAGAATCTACCAAGTGGAAGTATCCTGTTAATTCAGCACACATCAATCGAAGCTTGGCAGAAAAAGCAGATGGCCACGCAATTGATGTCGAAAGATTGAGTAACGTTTGGCCAGAAAAGGAGCTTTTGAAATAAGAGATTCAGGTAATGATTGTTAACCTCATCTAAAAAGTTTTGTTAAAGATCAGTCCACTATATTTATTCAACTTACATTCACGCAAATTGATACAGACAAGGTATTGGATAAGCAAATTTAAAGAGTAGCCTGATAACGTTGCTATTAAAGCAGCGTATTCCAAAACTATAGGATGGAAACTAAAATGGCTAATCAACAACCAAACCAACAATCTGATCAACAGCAACAGCAAAACCAACAGAACGATCAGAAACAACAGCAACAACAATCAGACCCTAAAAAGCAACAAAATGAACAATCTCAAAACCCCCAAAAACAACAAAAATAATATTGGATAGAATGAAAGCCCTCAAGTGAGGGCTTTTCTTATAAGTACTATTTAGGTATCAATGCGGTTCTAATCTGTTGGTAGAATTCATCTCGTGTCTAACTTGACTAATACGATCATAAATCACTTTACGCATTCGGTTTATTGCTCCAAGCGGCTTATGTTCAGGTAGTGTATGCCATGGTGTAAAGGAGAGGTTTTCACAAAACTTATTTTGGTCAGGCGTATCAAAAACGTGTTGGGGAATACGAATAGTTGCTATCTTATAGAAAGGTGCTTGGCTTTCTTTCCATTCGGTCATGGAATCCTCGACTGACATGGTACTTGATGTTCTAGGTTGTATTAAAAACTCCATACATGCATCGCCCTTTTGCAGGCTATTTCGTAGGGCATCTCTCAGAAAATCATGACTCGGTTTTTCTGGCATAGGGTCTATTACTGTTGAGCAAGCTCTAGCAGAGTATTTTACCGCCTGGCGATCAGAACCTAGTCCTAACTGGTAGGGAACCATGGACCAATATCGAGTTTGCAGGGGATTTGAAATTTTATTTCTAGAATTTAATGCAATCCAAGTTCCTTTAGCCCCTAATGCAAAAGGAAAATGGAGTTTTTTAAGAAATCTGTCACTATTTATATCCTGCATAAATGACATATAACGAGCTGGATCATTCGCAAAAAAAACAGGATGATTGATCATAATGAAATCTTGCGTGGATGTTGCATCATCTAAAAGTTTTTTCCCTGGTACTGCCAAAAGTTTTATCGCCATGCCCCGAGCATCTTTTTTAATATCCGCCTGTTTTGCATCACTAGATCCATTAGAGAAACGAATCCAGGCCTGATATGTTTTTCCAGGAAGAAAAATGCCTTGAGCCAAGTTTTTTGGGAGTGCTTCATCTATCTTAAATTCTGCACGTACGCAGCCGTGTGCTTTGGGGTGTGCATCACGTAGCGCTAACCCTGTGGAATACTCTTTCCGGATCGACATTTCAATGATGTCTGCAATTTTTTCAGCTGTGGTTGCTTCATTAGGATAAAGACTTTCACTTAAACCCCGATCTATATTTGGGTAGACACTATCTTTGGGAGAGCTAAGAGCCATAGGGGGCGTATTAGCATGTACAGCAGTACAAATACTTATTGCCATCATGGGGTGGAAAAGTAGACCCAAATATACAGGTCTTATAAAGTTCGGCATTGATTGTCTCCTTGCTATAAAGCTGGAATCATTTTTAATTTTTAGCCTGATAGTGTGAAATTCTTTAGACTTATTTAATACATAAAATAATTACAATGTCTGTGGCATTTTTTCATTCATTTCTAATTTTTGGAATAAGTGGTGGGATTTTAAAAATAACATTCTAAAAGGTATTTCGTATTAATTTTCATAATTATCCCTGCGATTTAAATTAATCGAGATTAACTCCACACCCCACTCAAAATCAAAAAACCACTACCACACCCATACTCATAATCAAAACAACTATGCCACACCGCCAACCAGATTTTTTATTCCAGGGCTCAGCAAATTTCATGCAGTGTTCAATGTGAGAATATAGGTATGTTTTCATTTTTATAATTCTATATTCCGCTCATAAAGCAGATGATATAATTAACACTAATAAGCAGTTATTACCTGTGGATAACTTTGTATTTACGCCAGTTTTACGCCCATTAATTTTAAGCTATTGATTTCAAAAATTAAAAAGCCCCATGGTTAGGGGCTAGTCGTATGCACATCTAAGGCACATACTGTAAGAGGCTCATCTCATACTAAGCGTATTAAAACACAAATTTATCAAACTAGCGATGTCTAAATGCTTAAGCTGAGAGTTCTTTTTCAATTACCCGCCATAAATTTTGATGCGATTTTTTAAACATCAGCATATGGCCAATGGCTTTATGTTCATAGCTTTTAGGCTTTAATTCAATCATTTCAGTCGCTGCATTTGGGTACAAACGTAATAAATCCTTTACGTTAGCTTCGGTTGCAATTTCATCGTCTGAAGACCACAGTACCGTAATCGGACATTTAATTTCTGAGTGATAATCTTTAAATACCGTTTTACCTATGGCATTGATGACATAACCCGGTTTGCTACAAAATTGTGCCCATTGCTTGGCGACATCTTTAGGCAGGTTTTCACCCATGCCAATCGCTTGAGTCGGGCCATAACCTAAGGTGTAACGGGAAAGTGGGAAAATGCCGCGGAACATTACTGGTGCAAGCAGTTTGGTTTTACCTTTGAGTCCTTTCACATGTCCAGTTGAACCTGAAACCGCGACAACTTTGGCCACTTTTTCATAATTAGGTACAATGCCCAAAAGCTGACCACCCGCACTATGACCTAATAAAATCACTTTTTGGGCCGTTGTTTTGGTAAGTAAGGTATCAATGGCAGCAGGAATGTCCAGTTGTCCCCATTGCACTATACTGGCCTTGGATTTTTTCAGTGGGCCTGTCAGTGAATCCCCAATCCCGCGAAAATCAAAAACTAAAACATCATGACCTTGCTCAGCCAGCCATGTTGCATAGGCATAGTAAAACTGTTTTGTAATGCCGGTTGCTGGACAAATTAAAACCGGTAAGGACTTTGCATGCGCAGTTTGATGTGAATAAAAGCGGGCATGTAGCGTATAGCCATCCTGACATTGGATTTCTAAATTTTCGTATTGAGACATGATTTTCCAGTGAGCAATGTCATAAAGTCATTGTTTTACTTTA
This sequence comes from Acinetobacter sp. SM34, assembly GCF_022012365.1. Lineage (NCBI taxonomy): Bacteria > Pseudomonadati > Pseudomonadota > Gammaproteobacteria > Moraxellales > Moraxellaceae > Acinetobacter > Acinetobacter sp. SM34. Next base: position 159,183 of record NZ_JAKLTP010000006.1, read on the forward strand.
CATAAGTTCCAAAAAGAAACTTGTAAAATGTATGACTTTAAAGTCAAATAGTGCTCTAAAAATAAGGATATATATGAATGGAAACAGGAATGTTAAATCAGTCGGTTGCCTGGGCAATCATCTTTAGTGGGGTTTTTCTGTGGGTAGGTATGCTTACAGGCGTATGGAAATATTATCAAATTCGGCATTCTCCACAGGCGCGTGCACATTATTATGTCGATATTGCCCATAGAAGTAGCTTGCTCTATGCACCAGCCAGCCTGATTATTGCAGTTTTAGCTTATTTTTCAGTTTGGAGCGAGGGACTTAATTTAATTTTTGTGCTGATCAATCTGTTTTTTTTTAGTTTTTCAATTTTAAGTTATGTCTTACATGGCTGGCTTAAAGATACCACCAATCAATTTAAACAACCGCACCAAATGGGGCGCTGGCATTTGCCGAAATGGATACTGAGCAGTGCGATGATTTTTTTGGTGATCGGGGAGTTGGGTGCGACAGCAGGATTGTTACTTGGAACTATGCTGGGATTAGGGAAATTTTAATTTAATGATTTTTATTTTTAAATAAGTATTTGATTAATATTTATTATTGTTCTTTTTTAAGATGGGTGAGGGTTCACCCATCTTTTATTCTGTGGAATTACTCTGCTTCTGGTAACGATATTTTTGGTCGACCACCGCCCAAATATAAAAGGCAACCGAGACAATAAAAGCATACATAAAGAATTCAGGCTTTAAATTACCCTGAATTAATCCATGGATAATGAGTGTCACCACTAAAGCTATTGAGGTACTTAGATAAGTAACCATGTTCTTGTTTGCTTTTAGAGCGTTAATGAAGATTTCCTTATTGAAATGTAATGTTAACATCCCCACCCCTCCGGTTATTTTATGACCTAAACCTAATTGTTTTAGTCAGATTAGTTTCTAATGTTTTACTTCGAATTTCATCTCATTTCAATAGGCAATGTCATTATTTTGTCATAAAACAATGCTAGTACATAAAACTATATGCTTATCTTATTCAAAATATGAATATGAGCTATTTTTTGATCAAATATTGTACTGTTCATACATATTATCAAAATAAAAAAAATTGAAGATATTCAACAATAGTCGATATAAAAACAGCAATATTGATGCCAAGCTTTAAGCAAAAAATCTGCTATAGCTCAGACGGAGAGAAATTAAAAAGGGAGTGATTGATTTTATTTAATTTTAAGTTGTTAGAAAACATATCAAGCCGATGTGAATGTAAACAATAAAATTCTGTTTGGGTAAAACATGACATTTTATTGATTACGCTTAAAATCAGGTTTGGGTAAAACGCAATTTTAATGACATCAACTTGAGGTTATTTTTTAACTTTGTCGATCAAAATAGCCATAATCAGCACAATAGTAGATGGAATAAGCCAGGCTAAATTTTGCGCATTTAAAGGTAAATGTTGAATGATTTCAGGTAAGTTGAAACCTGCTACCTTAAGTCCATCAAGCACGCCAAATAAAAATGCAATCGCGGTTACCGGGGCAACAACATAGGCAGGTTTATTGAAATACTTCCACAAGAAACTGAGCAGGATCACCACAATGGCTGGTGGGTAAATGGCACTCAACACAGGCACAGATACGGCAATCAGTTTGGTTAAACCCAGGTTTGAAATGATGAAAGAGAAGCCTACCAACACAAAAACGAAAATTTTATAAGGAATTTTAGTCAGTGCTGAGAAGTATTCTGCACATGCACAGGTTAAGCCAATCGCTGTCACCATACAGGCAAGGAAAATCATTCCAGTCAAGAACAGAGAGCCAATATCACCAAAAGCATGTTGTACATATGCATGCAGGATCACTGCACCATTGGCAGCATTTGGTGCAACTTCGTGGCTACCTAAACCAAGTTTGAACAGGCTTAAATAAACCAGGGTTAAACCGACACCCGAGATTAAACTCGCAATCACGGCGTATTTGGTGACCAGTTTTTTATCTATTACTCCACGTGAATGAATCGCGTTAATGATTACAATACCAAAAACCAAAGCACCTAAGGTGTCCATGGTTAAGTAACCATTGACAAAACCTTCGGAAACCGGGGCAGTTACATAGTTGTCAATTGCAGGCGGAATAAATCCGGCTGGAATCATAAATGCAGCAATACCCAATACAGCTAAAGAAACAATCTTTAACGGTGCAAGGAAATGACCAACAGTATCTAAGAGTTTATTTGGGTATAAAGAAATAGCCGTCACCAGCGCAAAATAAATCGCACTGTAAATGAGCAGGCTGCTACTTGATGTACCAAAATAAGAAGAAAAACCGATTTCATAAGAAACCGTTGCGGTACGTGGTGTTGCAAATAAAGGACCAACAGCTAAGTAACACACGATAGTTAAAATCAGACTTGCGATTTTACCTAAAGGGGAACTTAAATTTTGGATGGATCCTTCTACACGTGATAACGCCATAATGGTGATAACAGGCAGACCAACTGCGGTAATAAGAAAACCTAAAGCAGCTAGCCATACATGTTCACCGGCTTGTTGAGCCACAATAGGTGGAAAGATAATATTGCCCGCACCAATAAAAAGTGCAAAGGTCATAAAACCTAAGGCAACAATATCTCTTGTACGGAGACTTGTCATAGAGGGGAGATAGATTGATCAAAAGAGGCAATTTTAGAGGATATGAACGTTTTTTTGTAGATTATTTTATGAAGGTTATGAACTTTAGTGATTTAAAAACCTACCTAAATGAACAATTGGAAAAAATTAAGTTTAATTATATATATGATTAATTGGTAAAAAAATAAAAATATAAAATATTATTCTTTTTTAATTATTTAAGTAGATTTTAATTTTTTTATAATGATTGGTTAAATGTATGTAAAACAATCACCCAACTTGCAAAAATAGTCAAAACGCTCCTGTTTATCTGTTCTAATTAAACAAAATAAAAGTAAAAGGACTATAATCATAAGCCTTATTCTTGAGGATGATGCAATGAAAGCTTCCACTATTACCATCAAAACTGAGCAAGATTTAGAAAAACTCCGTATTTCCGGGCGTTTGGCTGCTCAGGTTTTAGAAATGATAGGGAAGTATATCAAGCCGGGAGTAAGCACAGAATATCTGGATGACATCTGTAACGACTTCATTGTGAACACTTTAAAAGTGATTCCGGCCAATGTGGGTTATTACGGCTATACCAAAACCACCTGTATTTCCCCAAATGAAGTAGTGTGCCATGGTATTCCATCTGCAAGTACCATTTTGCAAGATGGTGACATTGTCAATATTGATGTGGCGATCATTAAAGATGGTTATTTTGGTGATACCAGCCGCATGTATTATGTCGGTACGGTGAAGCCTGAAGCCAAAAAACTGGTTGAAACTACTTATGAAGCGATGGTTGCCGGTATTCATGCAGTGAAACCGGGCGCAACTTTGGGGGATGTCGGATTTGCCATCCAGTCGGTTGCGCACCGCGAAGGTTATAGCATCGTCCGTGAATACTGCGGTCACGGCATTGGCAAGGTCTATCACGAACAACCGAATGTTCTACATTATGGACAGTCAGGACAAGGTCTTATCCTTAAAAAAGGCATGGTTTTTACCATTGAACCGATGATCAATGCAGGCAAGGCACGTGTCAAAGAGCTTAAAGATGGCTGGACTGTAGTGACTGCTGACCGTTCATTGACAGCGCAATGGGAACACATGGTTGCAGTAACAGATACCGGCTTTGAACTTCTATCTCCTTGGCCAGAAGGTACAGGTACATATCCTGTAATTTAAGTGAGAAGAGTTAAATGAAATAGATAGTTTTATACTTTGGTATAGAATTGTTGATTTTATGTTCAAACAAAGTTTTAAAATCTATTACTTTAAAGACTAATTTTATGATTTTAAATGAAAACTTATTTTTATTATTTTTTCATAATATATTTTAGATATTAGATTTATATATTTTTTTTTTGTACTATACAACTATAGATTCTAGCTGTAGTTTCTTATTTAAAGTTTATAAGCTTATCCACCTCGGATAAGCTTTTTTTTGCCTAAAATTTTGTATTACTCAAGTGAATTTTATATTTTTGTGACAAGGTTGGTAGTTTTATGGTAAGGCAATCAAAAATTCAAAGGCATCTTCCAATTGTTTAAAGATAGCCTTATTGCTTTTCTAAGCAGAGGCATAAGTATTAATGCTTACTGAGCTGTTCCACCAAATAGTCGATAAAGACACGGACAGCGGGTAATAAGCCACGGCGTGAAGGATAAACTGCATGGAAAATACCGTGAGGTGCTTTCCAGTCCGGCAGTACACGCACCAATTCACCACTTTGAACATAATCTTGAACAATGGTGTCGGGCAACAAGACAATACCGCAATTTTGTCGTGCCAGTTGTGCCAGCATCATCAAGTCAGAACCCATTACCATAGGGTTGACCTTAATTTTTTTCTGCTGGTTTTTATCATCATGTACAACGATATACTGGTCTAAATGTTCATCCGACATGCTAAGAATATGATGCTGGCTTAAATCTTCCGGCTGTTTTAACTCCCCAAATTCATTCAGGTAGGCTTGACTGGCAAATAAATGCTGTTCGATATTTTCAAATTGGCGTAAAACCAGGTTCGGGTCATCATCCAAATTGGAACGTACCCGTAATGCCACATCTATCCCTTCATTGATAATGTCTACACGGCGATTGCTGACAATCAGCTGTACTTTAATTTCAGGATAGGTTTTCAGAAATTTTGGCAGAATCTTGGCGATTTCATTTTGCGCTATGGAAACCGGCAGACTGACTTTAATTACTCCACGCGGCTGAATACTTAAATGATCGACCAGATCATGTGCAGCTTGAGCAGCATTCATCATCACTTGCGCATGGCGATAAACATTCATTCCAATTTCAGTCACGGCAAAATGGCGGGAACTGCGCTGGATTAAGCGAACGCCTAAATGTTCTTCAAGATTGTAAACGCGACGGCTTAATTTTGATTTTGGAATATCCGTGGCACGTTCTGCTGCACTAAACCCGCCATGTTCAACCACCAATGCAAAGCAATAAAAATCATCAAGATCAGACAGCATTTAAGAATTCCATTTATGCAACAATATCTAAGATTAAAGAGGTATCGTTGCAATTTGTCAATTTCAAATTTGCTCAATCTTCATTGTTTATATTTTTATTCTGCGCCGTGATCAGCTGTTATCCGCTTTGCTTTATTGAAGATTTGAAAATCATAAATATCTGAAAAATAAAATCATCTTCTTCTATCTGACTATCAAAAGAGCAAGCGAAAGAGCAAGGCTAAAGTGGAATAGTCAGTAACAGCGCTTTTCTTTATGGTTCAATTTCAGTGCTTTGAATTGGCTACGGTGAATTGCCTTGCTGGTTTTGGGCTGGATGTATAGAGATCAATAAAGGAAAAATGTCATGGAATTAAGACATTTACGCTATTTTGTTGCGGTAGTAGAAGAACAGAGTTTTACCAAAGCGGCAGAAAAATTATTTATTGCTCAGCCTCCATTAAGCCGTCAAATTCAAAATCTTGAAACAGAACTCGGTGCTCAGCTGTTTGAACGAGGCAGCCGACCATTGCAACCGACTGTAATCGGGCGTTTTTTTTATCAGCAGGCGCTCAAGCTGTTAGCCAATGCTGAGCAGCTTAAATCCATGACCATGCGTGAAGGCATGATTGAAAGAACGCTGACCATTGCCTTTGGTGGTTCCTTATTGTTTGGACTGTTGCCTCGAGTGGTGTATTTATTTCGTCAGCAGCACCCACATTTGAAAATCAAAATGGTCAAGATGAATGCCATGCAGCAAATCGATGCGCTGAAAGAAGGGCGTATTGATGCTTGCTTTGGCCGGGTGCGTATATCAGACCCGGATATAAAACGGATTTTACTGCGTGAAGAACCTTTAATGGTTGCGGTGCATTCAAGTCATGCTATTGCACAGCATAAAGAAGGGCTGAGACTTGCAGATATTGTCGATGAAACTTTAATTCTATATCCCAATTTGCCCAAACCCAGTTTTTCGACCCAAATGAAAGGCCTGTTTTCTGAATATGGTCTTAATCCCCAAAATTTAACTGTGGTGGAAGATATCCAGTTGGCCTTGGGTATGGTGGCTGCTGGTGAAGGTCTCTGTATTGTCCCGGAGAGTGCTACAACCATGCAATTTAAACACTTAGATTATGTGCCGATCATTGATGATGCAGCTGTCAGTCCGGTATTTTTAATTCTGCGTAACAATGATGAAAGTGACTATATCCGTGCATTAATCGATAGTGTTTATCAGGTCTATGATCTGGAAGCCATTAAATATGACCGCATCATTTTTTAATGCTGCTACTTTTAGGATGCATCACGATTTACCTGGACTGTTTAAGAAACTGGGTAATTTCACGACCGAATTTAACCGGTTCACTCAGCAATGGCGTGTGCCCGGATTTTTCAAAATGAACCTGTTTGGCATGTGGAATACTTTGTGCAATCAAGGTTTGGCCTTCTACAGGATAAAGCTTGGATTGGAGTACCGCTGAGGAAAGTTACCGGGCATTGCAGTTTTTGAATCACCTCGCGGTAATCTTCCTGATGATACAGATAATTGTTGATATACCAGGCCGTATAGTCGAGCCGCTTAGAGGGTAGTAATAAACTTTGTAATCGCGGCTGATTTAACACCCATTCAAAGGCCTTTAAACTGTATTTATTGCTATTTTGCAGGCCCATAAACTGTAGCCAGAGTTTGGCAATTTGCCGGCGGGATTTACTATCCAGATTTTTTAAATATTTGATGTTTTGGTACTGAGATAGCAACTGCGATAGCTCAGTCAGAATAGAAATAAAGACCGGATGATGCTCGCCAAACAGTCCATAAGCCCAGCTGTCATCCACCGGAATTTTAGGGGTCTGGTCAATATGCAAATAGGCTGTGATATGTTCGGCAAAGTTGCCATATTGCATGCCATGCATCGCCGTGGTTGCTCCCATGGAATAGGCAATCACAATCACTTTGTCCAGTTGCAACTGGGCCATAACGGATTGTACATCTTGCCAGTGACTGGAAATGGCATCCATATCTGGAATACGGCAATTACTGGACGCGCCAAAACCACGCCATTCAGGGATAATAAATTTATGATTTTTGGCATGGGGATATAAAAAAGGTAGCCATTGCCAACTCTGCATGCCTAAACCTGACAGGACCAATACAGGCTGTCCTTGTCCAAATTCACGAACAAACAGTTGCTCATTATCAGGCATGCGGTAGTGTGGCATACGCTTATCCTTTATTTAGGTCTTATCTTCAAAGGCTTTTAATTGCGGAATAACAGTTTCGAGCCACTTGATCCAGCCTATTTCCAGATCAATGCCGAGTTGCAGAATCATTTTATGAATAAATTGGGTACGGTCTTGATCAGGCCCATCGGCAAAGTCTTTGGCAAAAATCGTTTGGTAAATTTTTAAATTTTCTTGGTGTAACAGCAAATGCCGTTCTAATTCAGGCAGTATGGTATTGCCACCCAATTGTGCTTCAGCACGCAGCCGCACCATTAAATCATCGCGTAATTGCGCCGGAGCGCTTTGTTTGAGCATCCAGTCTGCCAGTTCGGCACGTCCCAGCGCTTCAACCTGATAGGTTTTTTTACGGGTATTGGAACTGTGATCTTCAAGCGTGGATATCCAGTTCTTTTGCTGCATGGCGCTGAGTTCACGATAAATTTGCTGATGGGTCGCATTCCAGAAAAAGCCCATAGAACGGTCAAAGCGACGAGCCAAATCAATCCCGGTACTGGGTTTTTCAATCAGGCTGGTCAATAAAACATGGGCTAAGGACATAAACGGCTCAGTCAGTAAAAATTTACCAGAACATTATGCAACATGTTGCATAAAAATCAAATCTGGAATATAAATTATGCAACAAGTTGCATTAAGCACCCCGAATAGCTAGCTGAGAAAGCACGCCAAGGAGATCATATGTCGAATTACCCTCATTTGTTGGCCCCTTTAGATTTAGGCTTTACCACACTCAAAAACCGTGTCTTGATGGGATCTATGCACGTAGGTCTGGAAGAAGCGCCACGTGGCTATGAACGCATGGCTGCATTTTATGCAGAACGGGCACAAGGCGGCGTAGGGCTAATTGTTACAGGTGGGATTGCACCGAATGATGCAGGTTTGACCTTTGCGGGCGGGGCGAAATTAGACTCTGTAGAAGAAGCTGAAAAACATAAAGTTATTACTCAGGCGGTGCATGACGCGGGTGGCAAAATTGCCATGCAGATTTTACATACCGGACGTTATTCCTATCAGGCTGAGCTGGTTGCGCCGTCTGCCATTCAGGCACCGATCAATCCAAGCAAGCCCCATGCCTTAAGCGCTGCTGAGGTACAACAGACCATTGATGACTTTGCCCATTGTGCAAAGATGGCACAATACGCCGGTTATGACGGTGTAGAAATCATGGGTTCGGAAGGCTATCTGATTAACGAGTTTATTGCTACACGCACCAACCACCGTGATGATGAGTGGGGCGGCAGTTATGAAAACCGTATCCGTTTCCCGATTGAAATCGTCAAGCGTACCCGTGAAACCGTGGGTGAAAACTTTATCATCATTTATCGTTTATCCATGCTGGATCTGGTCGATGGCGGTTCAACTTTTGAAGAAGTAGTGCAACTGGCCAAAGAAATTGAAAAAGCCGGTGCAACTATTATCAATACCGGGATTGGCTGGCATGAAGCGCGTATTCCGACTATTGCAACCAAAGTGCCACGCGCTGCATTTACCTGGGTGACTGAAAAATTAAAAGGTTTGGTCAAAATTCCATTGATTACCTCAAACCGTATCAATACCCCGGAAATGGCGGAACATGTGTTGGCTTCGGGTCATGCAGACATGATTTCCATGGCACGTCCAATGCTTGCCGATGCATTCTTCGTGCAAAAAGCAGAACAGGGCCGCAGTGATGAAATCAATACCTGTATCGGTTGTAATCAGGCATGTCTGGATCATATTTTCTCGATGAAAATTGCTTCTTGTCTGGTGAATCCACGTGCATGTTATGAAACCGAACTGATATTCAAGGAAACGACACAGGCTAAAAAGATTGCGGTGATTGGTGCGGGTCCGGCAGGTTTAAGTTTTGCCACTTATGCCGCCGAGCGTGGACATCAAATTACTGTTTTCGAAGCATCTAACCAGATTGGCGGGCAGTTTAATATTGCCAAAACCATTCCGGGCAAAGAAGAGTTTTATGAGACCTTGCGTTACTTCAAACGTAAAATTGAATTACAACCCAATATTAAATTGCTCTTAAATCATTCAGCGACCTATGAAGCATTAAGCCAGTCTGACTTTGACGAGATTGTGGTGGCAACCGGGGTAAGCCCGCGTCATTTAGAAATTGACGGCATTGATCATCCAAAAGTACTGACTTATCTGGAAGTATTAAAAGAACGTAAGCCGGTGGGGCAACGTGTTGCCATTATTGGCGCAGGTGGTATTGGCTTTGATACAGCAGAGTATTTAAGCCATGAAGGTGAGAGCGCCACGCTGAATCCGCAAAAATTCTATAATGAATGGGGCATTGACACCGGTTATGAAAATGTCGGTGGTTTAAAAGCAGCTCAAGTAGAACCATCGCAGCGTGAAATCTATCTCTTGCAACGCAAGGCTAGCTCAGTCGGTGCAGGCTTGGGTAAAACTACAGGCTGGATTCACCGTACCGGATTAAAACACCGCAATGTAAAAATGGTGGCGGGTGCGAGTTATGAAAAGATTGATGATCAAGGTTTACATATTGTGGTGAATGGTCAACCGAGCGTGTTGGAAGTGGATCATGTGGTGATTTGTGCCGGTCAGGAACCTTTTACCGCAATGTTTGACCAGCTGCAAGCCGATGGCAAAAATGTATATTTGATTGGTGGTGCCAAAGAAGCTGGTGAACTGGATGCCAAACGTGCCATTCGTCAAGGTGCAGATTTGGCAGCCGTGATTTAATCCCTCTAAATCCCCCTTTGATAAAGGGGGACTTTATTCCTCCCTTTTTAAAGGGTGAGAAACATTGTTTCGCAAGGGAGGGATTGTATAAATAAAAGCATAAGGAAAATAAAAATGGCTTTAATAATGACTCAAGCAGCGGTACAACGTTGGCATGCCATGCTGGAAACACGTGATATGTCTATTCTGAATGAGCTGCTGGCTGAAGATGTGGTGTTTCGTTCACCTGTGGCGTATCAGCCTTATCCAGGTAAGCAGGTGGTATTTTTTATTCTGAGCAACGTGATTCAGATCTTTGAAAATTTTACTTATCACCGTGAATTCTATACAGAAGATGGATTAAATGTAGTGCTGGAGTTTTCCGCCAATGTTGGTGAAAAAAAACTCAAAGGCATAGACATGATTCGTTTTAATGAACAAGGTCAAATTATTGATTTTGAAGTGATGTTACGTCCCAAGAGCGGCTTGGAAGCATTGGCAGCACAGATGGGGCAACGTATGGCTGCTTTTATGCCCAAAACATAAGGAGTATAGTAAAAATATAAACGGTTGAGTGGAGCGACACGTACTAAGTATTTTGAGTTACATCATTTTATGAGGTAAAACGAATATGAAGTTTATGCCCAATAAAATTAGCCAATTTGTGCAGGATATTGTCGATCAGGTTACCGGTGCGGAATTACCCATACTGTATGGTGATCCGCAAGGTGAAGTCCGGCAAAAGCTTGATGCCTTACCGCAATTACAACAGAAATATCGTCCTACGCCATGGTTAGCAAATACGCATGTACATTTGCTGTATTTCGATTTAATCAAAAAGAAAAACATTCAGCTTCACTATGATGCCATCGAACAGTTACAGATGCTGGATGGCGGAGTGACTGCCATTGCTTGGTACGGCCTTCATCTGCCAGCAGATACCCCGACCATTGTGTTAATGCATACGCTCACCGGTACACCGGAAAGCATGGCAGAACTGGTGGGTGACTTACACCGTCATACCGGATGGCGTATCGCCCTCTGTTTGCGCCGTGGTCATGCCAATTTACCCATGCCTGTACCCAAAATTTCCATGTTTGGGTCTACCGATGATTTGCGTGAACAGATTCAATATATTCAGACCAAGTTTTCACAATCTGCTTTATATGCGGTCGGCTCATCTGCCGGAACTGGGTTATTAGTGCGCTATTTAGGGGAGGAAGGTGAAAACACCCCATTTAAAGCGGCATTTGCATTATGTCCCGGCTATGATACTGAACTTGGCTTTAAAAATGTACATTCTTTTTATAGTAGGTTGATGACGAAAAAGCTGTTGGAGGCATTTATTCATCCTTATAGTGAAGCTTGGCAACAAATTCCTTCCTTGCCCAAAGTGCTTGCTGCCAAGGATTTATTAGAGTTTCAGTATCATTATTTTGAACTGGCGGGCTATAGCAGCTTTGAAGACTATAATCAGGCTACAAATCCGATCCATGTGTTTGAAAATGTCAAAATTCCCTTGATGATTTTAAATGCGGAAGATGATCCTGTCTGTCATATTCGAAATCTGGAACCTTATAAAGACGCCATTCAAAAGATGCCCAATATTGTAGTGGTGACCACTAAAAAGGGCAGTCACTGTATTTTTTATGAAGGTGTAAAACAGCCAGAGTCTTGGGCGACACGCCTGATTGCCGATTATTTGCGGGTTTATCAGTAAATTACATGCATGTTGATAGGTGAAGATAGAACAAGGAAACTTGAAATATTTAAATACAATTATAATTAATATAGTTGATATGTATTTGAGAATTAAATCAGTATTTCTGTTATAATAAATTCCACAATAAGACTTACATGAAAATGTTCTCTTTTAATAATTGCTAGAGACGCTTCTACTCATTTGAGTGATCCCAAGTTAAGGTTGTTGTTTTGAAATGCCAATGGTGGCGTTTCTGTATGTATTAAAAAATTGGTGTAAATGTTGAATAAAACTGAAAATTTAGTCGCAAAATCTGTAAATGGTCGTGAAATTGTAGTATCGCTGGTTCCTGTTAAAAAAATGCAAAATACCCGTGACGGGTTTAAATGGGTTGAAGTAGGCAAGAAAGTCTTGCTTGAATCTGGTATTGAAATTAATTTGAACCTTGATGGCCGCAGTTTCTATACGGGTATTAATGAGATGTTCCGCTTTAATACTCCCGTAAATAAGATATAACTATTTGGAAAAGGAAAACCGTCTTTAAGGCGGTTTTTTAATGCCTAAAATTCCATTTTTCAGTTCATATAGAGTAAGTCATGAAATATCTAACCGATGATCTGTAGGCGGCAGTGAGTTTAGAGGGAAGGAAGCGGACAAGTGTTGCAAAGTTTTAAATCCGACTCGAACACACCCAAAAATGAGTATCAAAAAATAACAGGAAAGTTAATTTCCCTATCCACTATCTGCATAGTTGAACAAAGATAAAGAAGTTAAAATAGTTAAAGAATTATTTTTTAAAATATTGAAAAATATATAAATATTAAAATCAAATGCTACTAAAAAATGAAACGACATATTTTGCAATAAAATTTTGTATTTGTGATAAGAGAAAATGTTGATTTTAAAATGTGATATTTATATTTTTGGTATTTTTTGATACATTATTGTCAATAATTGTTATTGTCTGACAAAATTTATCAGTGTATAAAGAGTGTTCCACTATAAGGAAGTGAGAGTGGGTTATGAAAGCGATAGAACTCCTTGTAACTTCGTCATCTGCGCTTATGCTGATGTATGTTATCTATGCATTTGGGCAAATGTTCAATTAGTCAGAAAAATATTCTATAAAAAAGCAGTATAAAAAAGCACCCTCGGGTGCTTTTTTAATGAATGGAAATTGAAGTGAAATTTTTTATTCCGCTACATTCTGTCCCATGCATCTTTTACAGCATGTTTTGCATGTTCCCATTTTAAGCGTGAGGTAGTTTTAAACTGTTCCCATTTGCTTTGAAGATCATTTTCCGAATCTTCAAAACGGGCATTCTCGCCGTACTGAGAACGTGAATTTCTTCCAAATTCATAAGCAGAGGATAGATCCTTGTCATAATCAATATCTGGAATATCACGGTGTAAATCTTGATAATAAGGCCGACTGGTATAATTTTCACGCCAATACCGATCAGATTCACTATTTGAGATACGGTTTTGATTTTCTAAAGTGGGATCAGTCATTCTGTAGAGCTCCTAATTTTTTTGAATTAATCGCTAAGCAATTAAATACCATTCCACAGTCTAGAGTGCGAAATTGAATTCTTAATCAACTCATTATTTCTGTTGATTATTTTGGTCATTCTGATTTTGTCTAAAATCTTGCTGCTGACCGGATTGCTGACGTTGATTCTCATTTTGCTGCTGTTGTTGCAGGTTGCTTTGCTGCTGACCAGTTTGCTGGCGTTGCTGATCTTGTTGCTGCTGTTGGGGCATGTTGCCTTGCTGCTGACCAGGTTGTTGGCGTTGCTGATCTTGGGGCATGTTGCCTTGCTGCTGACCCGGTTGTTGGTGTTGCTGATCTTGTTGCTGTTGCTGACCAGGCTGCTGTTGTTGACCCGGTTGTTGACGTTGTTGGTCGTTCTGTTGCTGCTGTTGGCGTTGTTGATCATTTTGTTGTTGGGTTTGATTTGGATTAGTCATCTCTACACCTCATATATGCTTTTAATAAAATCTGTATAACCAGATATAATTATTATTAGCATGAATATTTTATTAAAAAATAGAATGGATGTTACATAATGTTTGGAATGTAATTATAATGATCTGTTGTTAAATTATACTAATGAAATATATCGAAAATTAGGATAAACGCTATTAACAAATTTAAATTTAAATTATTTAGATTTAACAATTTTAATTAGACTTTTACATATGTATTGAATAAGTATATTGAGCTTGTCTTTCTTTTTACCTTTACATAAGCATCGATAACTATATATTTTGTTTTTATATAAAATTGAATAAAAGAAAGTTCCTACAGGTTTTTCTGGAGTTTCAGAACCGCCACGTTTGAGTAGTCCTGTGCATCCTACATATATATCCGATTTGAATATGTTCTTTGATTTTTTTACTAGTTCTTCAGTAATTTCAATAGATTCTGCGGTGTGTATTTTTATAAGTTTGGGCGATATTTTAAGTATTTTTTCTTTGATCTTTAAATCGTAACACACTAGTCCTCCATTTAAGATATCACCTGAAAATGGTGACAGTGAAAAACGGTAAGCCAAATAACCCGCCGATGCACTTTCAATAAAAGTGATATTGAGTTTATTTTTCGCTAGAAGTTCACAACATTTAGTAGTCATATTTATTCCTTTGTTAAAATTGCTGGATATTATCTTAAATTTTATATTAACAATATAAAATAAGTTAATGCGATTTGTGTCGCACTTTTTTAAAGTAATTTTATTTTAACTGTTTGAATTTTATAAATAGATAATAATGAATTAAACATAATATAAACGAATCATAACAATTATAGGGTTTTGTCATGCATTATAAGTGAATTAAGGTCATATGCTAATTACCGCTTGGAGAATAAAAAATGCCAGTAGCAGTAAAAAAGCAATTGCTAGAATTACTTGATAAAAATCATCAAAATTATTGCGATTTAGTCACTTTTTTTCTCAATGCAGATGTTTCTATTGGTGCTAAGGAAAGAAAAGCATCACATTTTTTAAAAAAAGAAATTCAAATCTTAAATTATAGCACTGTCGACTTTCCGGCTGATATTGGCAAAATCAAGGACTGGATGCTAAGCAACAATAAGGCTCAATGTACTGAATATCAGGCCTATTTAGAAAGAAGGAAGAACGGGGAAAAACGCGAATATTTTAAAAATGTCGGTCAGGCCTTTGAATTTTTAATTAAAGTTGCCCCGGTAAAGCGGGTAGATGGTTCCTGGTTATATAGCATGACCCATTATTGGAATGATCCAGTTTTCAGAGACTTAATTCAAATATATTTAGAAGAACTCGGCTTGGGAATGGCCAAATCCAATCATGTTTGCCTATACGATGATCTTATTCTGAATTTAGGATTGGAGCATTTTGTATTGGATCTGGAGGATGAATATTATCATCAACCTGCAATTCAGCTGGCACTGGCTTATGCACCACCCGAGTATATTCCTGAAATTATTGGTTTTAATCTGGCATATGAACAGCTTCCATTACATCTGCTGATCACCAACTATGAGCTACAAGAATTAGGTATAGATTCGAAATATTTTAATGTGCATATCACCATCGACAATATTGATAATGGCCATGCCAATTTATCACTCAAGGCCTTCGAGAAAATTTACAGTAAATATAATGATAAAGAATCTTTTATAGAAAAAGTAAAGATCGGCTTTGCTTTAAACAATAAGGGATTGTCTTCTAAGCAAATTATTAAAAACCTTAATTTAGATACTTTGGTCGTTAAAATTTTGAAGCGTAAAGCCCTGGTCGGTAATGTCATTCATAATGAAAAATGCCAGTTTAATAGCAAAACCATTAATTCATGGCTTGCAACACCTGAATCAGTAGAAGCCTTTTTGGATATATTAATTGATAAAAAATGGATCAAACTGGGTAAAGACCCCGAAGAAAGTCATTTCTGGAAATTAATTAGTCATGAAGATGGAAAAATGTACGGGGTATTTAATTCTACTGAAAAGCAGATTATTTATGACTGGATCGCTGGTGAATCTGCTCAAAATACCGATTTAAGCACACGAAAAATCAATCTTGGCCATAAAAATCAACATGATTTCTGGTTCAGTTTTTTATCGGATGGAGAGCTGGAAGATATTCAGCACCAGATTTATGAAACCGGCAACCTTGCCATGAAAATCAATAAGCTAGTGCCTTACTTGGCACCCCATGCTCATCATCGTGAAATAGGACTTTGGTGTACGCAACGTTTTGTCGACTTTTTATTTCCCTTCTTAAGTACCCAGAAAGTCACATCATCATTTCCCCCATAAAGATTAATGTCTATTGGTCATCGCATCCATTTTATCCAACATTTTTAACTCAATAGAAAAGAGGTGCAATCATGAATCAGCAAGATAAGAAAAGTGAAGTCGCAGGCACTGACACTTTAGACAAGAACAATGAAAGTGCAAAAACTCAACAGTTGGATGCTTCACGCAGTGATGCTACTGATCAGGCGCTGACCACCAATCAAGGCGTTAAAATTTCAGATAATCAGAACAGTTTAAGGGCAGGTGTAAGGGGTTCTACCTTACTGGAAGATTTTATCTTAAGAGAAAAAATCACGCATTTTGATCATGAACGTATACCAGAGCGAATTGTGCATGCACGAGGTGTAGGGGCACATGGTTATTTTCAGGCTTATCCGGGTAATGAACAATATACCAAAGCCGGCTTTTTGACCGATTCCAATACACAGACGCCAATTTTTGTACGTTTTTCCACTGTACAAGGCCCACGCGGTTCTGCGGATACCGTGCGGGATATCCGTGGTTTTGCCATTAAATTTTATACTCAGGAAGGTAATTACGATTTGGTGGGTAATAATGTTCCGGTTTTCTTTGTGCAAGATGGCATTAAGTTTCCAGACTTTGTGCATGCTGTTAAACCTGAACCGCATACTGAAGTGCCAACCGGAGGTTCAGCCCATGATACTTTCTGGGATTTTGTCTCCTTGGTACCGGAGTCTGCCCATACGGTGATGTGGGCGATGTCGGATCGTGCCATTCCACGTAATTTACGCTCAATTCAAGGCTTTGGGGTACATACCTTCCGTTTGATTAATGCTCAAGGCAAAGCCATATTTGTCAAATTTCACTGGACACCGAAACAAGGTTTAAGCCAACTGGTTTGGGATGAAGCTCAAAAGCTATCAGGTAAAGACCCTGATTTTCATCGCCGAGATTTATATGAAGCGATTGAGGCGGGGAATTATCCGGAATGGGAGTTCGGCATTCAAATTGTCGCTGAAGAAGATGAAATGAAGTTCGAGTTCGATTTACTTGATCCTACAAAAATCATTCCGGAAGAACTGGTTCCGGTCACGCCTATTGGCAAGTTTGTTCTGAATCGGAATGTCGATAATTTCTTTGCAGAAATTGAACAGGTGGCATTTTGCCCGGCCCATATTGTACCGGGTATAGATTTCACCAATGACCCTTTATTGCAGGCACGTTTATTTTCTTATACCGACACCCAGTTGAGCCGCTTGGGTGGCCCAAACTTTCATCAGTTGCCCATTAATAAACCGGTTTGTCCTTTTCATAACAATCAGCGTGATGCCATGCACCAAACTTATATCTATCGCGGTCAGGCATCTTACCAACCGAATTCGATTGATAATAACTGGCCAGTTGAAACGCCACCCGCTGCACAGGATGGCGGTTTTGAGAGCTATCAGGAAAGAATCGATGGTAAAAAAATCCGCCAGCGCAGTGAGTCTTTTTCAGATCATTTCTCGCAAGCTCGCCTGTATTACCAGAGCTTGGCAGCGCATGAACAAAAGCACGTAGTAGATGCCTATACTTTCGAATTGAGTAAAGTGCAACGTCCACATATCCGCCAACGTGAAGTGCAAGAAGTATTGGCCAATATTGATCTGGATCTGGCTCAACAGGTCGGTAAAAACTTGGGTATAGAAGTCACTGCACCACAAAATCCGGCCAAATCTTCCTCGGTAGAAAAATCGGCACGTCTTTCTATGACGGCGTTTATTCCTGAGGATATTAAAGCTAAAAAAATTGCCGTACTGGTGCATGATCAGGTTAATCAAGCCAGTATCGATGCGATTCAACAATGGGCTACAGCTGAAAAAGCCATGGCTCACATATTAACTCCAACGCCAGGTCCTGTGATGAATCAACAACAGGCTCAAGTTGCCTCGAATGGTATGCAAAAAGCAGAACCTTCCATTGCTTATGATGCAGTCGTGATTGTCGATGGTGATAATTACCCGCAAGCGCTAAAAGATGGGGTGACAAAACACTATCTTCTGGAGGCCTATAAGCACCTGAAGCCAATTGTATTGTTAGGAGATAAGCAAAAACTTTTACATGAGCTTAAATTGCCGCATGATGAAGGGACTTTAAATGCAGAGGATTTTGCATCTGTGCAAGAACAGTTTAAAACCCTGATCCGCCATCATCGGGTCTGGTCACGCGAAGCCATTGCCGACACAGTTCCTGCTTAAGCAACGCCATTTTCAGTACACTATTGCTCGTAAAAAGCCCTATCTTGAAGATAGGGCTTTTTACAATTGAAC
>NZ_JAKLTP010000007.1:0-156102 GCF_022012365.1 Acinetobacter sp. SM34
AAAAAAGCAAAAAATACCTTATAGGTACAATTTCTTATTATTTTGAAACTTGTTATTGATGAAAGAAATAATGCACAATATTTTAAAATAAAAAATAGAAGAGGTTTAAAATGAAAGAAGATAAGCCAAAAGACAAATTATTAAATGAACAACAATCTGCAAATTTTTTAAATATTTTAAAAGAAAGATTTGAACAAAATATGGAGAGGCATAAAGCTATGCAATGGTTGAAAATTCAAAATCAAACTGAAAGCAAGCCCTGATAAAGTATGGTCACTTCATGAAATGGAGCGAACAAGTGGTGAACCCGATGTGGTAATGCATGATCATATCTCTGATCATTATATTTTTATGGATTGTAGTGTAGAGAGTCCAGCTGGTCGAAGAAGTTGTTGTTATGATCGAGAAGCATTAGATTCTAGAAAAGTCAATAAGCCTGAGAACTCTGTGCTAGACATGATTTCACACATGGGTGTCGAATTGTTAACAGAGCATGATTATTATGAGCTTCACGCAATAGATTCAATTGATATGAAAACTTCAAGCTGGTTATTCACCGCAGAAAATATCCGTAAAAAGGTCGGGGCTTTATTTGGTGATAAGCGTTATGGTCGAGTTTTCATCTATCATAATGGAGCTGAATCATATTATGCTGCTCGTGGTTTTCGGGCTTTATTAAAAGTCTGACAAATAAAAAATCTCCTATGATCTGTCATTAGAGAGGAGATTTTAAGTTAAATTTATAAGGCACCTTTTAGTGTTTCATGATGTTGCTTAACTTGCTCTGCATACTTTTTGCCTTGTTTTTTCATCTTGTGGCTGGAGTTATAACCCGCAGGACCTACATTGTAGTAAGCTAAAGCCTTTGGCCAACTTCCAGCTTTGCTGTTGTATGTGGCTAAAATATAAGTCCCGCAATTGATATTATTATTTTCTTCAATCAGATTACCTGGACAAGTCTGTTGCCAATAACGTGGAATGACTTGTGTCAATCCGATCGCCCCAGCGGGCGAAATCACAGAGTTTCTATAGCTGGATTCTTGTCGAATTATAGCAGCCAATAAGATTGGATCCACATTGTATTTGTCAGCACTTTGAATAATCATCGGTGAAACACGGTTTGCAGTATCAGGTGCCACTGAATAGGCTTTTTGAATACTTGTTGATAATTTTGCAGATCGTTTAGCAACTGAGTGGCTAGATGAACATCCAGCAAAAGCTAAAGTAGTCATAATGATAGCTACAGATTTAAATGCATATAAATGATTGTTTGAATTTTTAGATGATAAATATGAGAAATGCTGTGTAAAAAACAAAGTTCAAAACCCAAAGTAAAATTTTATAGCGGCTATGCTAGTGGGCTGAAAAAGGGGAGTCAATAGTTGTTATTTTGCTGAATTAGAGAAATTTTATGGTTATTTTCAGAATCTCGATTTATATTAAAATAATTCAATTGCTTAAACTCTGAAATTTATTGTCCCATTATTTTAATGGGACTTTTCATTTAAACATATTTATTAAAAGACATTTATTAAAAGATATTTTAATGATCTAGTTCCTGCAAAATTGCTTGGTTGAATGTAGGAATATCGTCTGGACATCGTGAGGTGATCAAAGGCCAATTATTGGTATTGCAACGATGTACTTCTTCATCTAACCAGTTGGCACCCGCATTTTCCAGATCTAACTTGATGCTTTTATAAGAGGTTAAATTTTTATCTTTAATCCGCTGTGCATTGACTAACACCCAAGCTCCATGGCAAATAGCTGCAACCGGCTTGTGATTGTCAGTGAAGTATTGAATGATTTTATGTGCGTCTTCATTTAATCGAAGAATATCAGCATTTACGGTTCCTCCAGGAATTACCAAAATATCATAATCTTCAGCTGATACTTTAGCCAAGCTGGTTTGAGGAATATAAGAAGCCGCAGGTTCATTACCATGCTTAACTGTTTGTACTTCCTTTTGTTCTTCTGCTGCATGAATGACTTCAATGCCTTTGGATTGTAGAAATTCAAGAGGTTTGATCAGTTCATCTTGTTCAACACCGATATTGGAAGTAATAAATAGTGCTTTTTTAGTCATGTTAATGATCCTAAATCACATATTAAACTTTGACATTAACAAAGTGCCTAAATGAAGCTGTACAATTTTTAGCTTATTCTTGTTAAGGTTTGAAAGATGCCGACAAAAATAAGCCCCATATCTGGATGAGGCTTATTTTATTTAGTGACTGTGAATGACTTCTGTCTTAGTTTTATGCTTCCTGCTTACATCGTTTATTCTTTTTATTATGGAAACTTCCTGTTTCCTGATGCTTTTAGCATAAATTGATAACTGGGTATGCTGTAGAGGTTAATGAATACTTTCAGTGTAAGTAAAAGTAGACACCAAGGCATTTATATTAAGTTATAGCAACTCTGATGAGTTAAATGAATAGGGTCTCTGACAGAAAAAATGCATAAAATATGATTAATTACAGTCGCTTTTCCATCCAGATTTCACAGGCGTGGCTATGTCCGGTGTTACCCTTAGGTTGATCTAAATATTGAAAACCTAATTTTTCATAGAGTTTTACCGCTTGCCAGAGTTCCTTGGTCGTTTCCAGGTAACAAGACTTAAAACCTTGCAGGAGGGTAAACTGAAAGGCTTTTTCTAAAAGTCGTTTGGCAAAGCCTAAGCCGCGGACTTCAGGTAAAAAATACATTTTTTGAATTTCTAAAATTGTTGGATCACCTTTTAACGTTGATAAACCACCACCACCCACAATTTTACCTTGTTGATTTTCTATTACCCAATACTTTGCATTTGGTTGATCATAAACTGTATATAAATGATCCAAAATTGGATCAGCCACAGCAAAACCTGATTCAGGAGCAAGTCCAAATTCTTTGGAAACTTCGCGGATGATCGCTGCAATTTCAGCATTGTCTTGAGCTTGAATAGGCCTAATTTGGTACATAAAGTTAAAATGAATTAATTAAAAAAGAGATGGATTCTTATAACAAAAAATCCATCTCTTGTAAGGTGTTTATGTATTAAAAATGCTTCAAACCTATTTTAATTCACTTGAATTCTTACCTAATTCACGTCGTGCGATAATCAGTTGTTGAATTTGTTGAGTCCCTTCAAAAATATCAAGAATTTTTGAGTCGCGTGCCCATTTTTCCAACAATTCATCTTCGTTATAACCTACGCTGGCTGCAAGCTCTACGCATTTCAAAGTAATTTCATTACAGATGCGACCGGCTTTGGCTTTAGAAATAGAAGCTTCACGTGAGTTCGGCTTTTTATTATCTGCCATCCAGGCAGCCTTCATGGTAAGTAAACGTGCCGCTTCCCATTCTGCCTCCATACGGTAAATCTGCGCTGCAATATGCGAGGTCTGCAAATAGGGTGTCTGGTAATTTTCATCTAACTGATCTTTGAAAATTTCCTTAATTCTTTCCAGTGATGCTTTAGCACATCCTACTGCCATGGCTGCCACCAAAGGACGGGTATTGTCAAAAGTTTCCATGACTCCAGCAAAACCTTTGGCCACATCAATTTCAGCATGTCCCAACAGATTTTCGGCAGGAACACGGCAGTCGATAAAGCTAATGACAGCAGTATCGGATGCTTTGATCCCCAGTTTGTGTTCCAGACGCTCCACTTTCATTCCTGGTGTTCCTTTAGGAACAACAAACGACTTTATCGCTGCACGGCCGAGTTTTTTATCTAATGTTGCCCAGACCACTACAGCATCGGCACGCTCACCAGAGGTTACGAAAATCTTTTCCCCATTGAGGATGTAATCATTGCCATCTTTAATCGCAGTGGTTCGAATGGCTGCCGAATCGGAGCCGCAACCGGGTTCAGTAATGGCCATGGCTGCCCATGTGCCTTTAAAGCGTTCTAGCTGTTCATCATTGGCGACAGCAGCAATGGCAGAATTCCCCAAGCCTTGGCGCGGCATACTGAGCAATAAGCCGGTATCTCCATAGCACATCTCGATCACGCCGAGTACGGTGGACATGTTGACGCCATTTTTATTGCCTGTCTCTGTGTTGCCACGTTTGCCAACCGCAGCACCTGCATTAATCCCTTCACCGCCATCATTCATCCCATCAATGAGTGAAGCGAACATGTCGAGTTCCTTAGGATAGCTGTGTTCAGCTTTGTCATACTTACGTGAAATCGGGCGAAGTACATTTAAAGCTGATTCATGAGCCTGATCTATCAACATCTTAAATTTTTTAGGATTTTGTAAATTCATTTTTTATCATTCCTGATTTGACAGATTAAGCATGTAAGCCTGAATGTAAAATTGCTGTGGCACGTAAATCGCGATACCAGAGCTCAACAGGATGTTCCTTGGTAAATCCATGACCACCTAGAATCTGTACGCCATCGGTACCAATTTTCATGGATTTTTCTGCACAGAGCAGACGTGCTAAATAGGCTTCGCGATGGAAGGGTTTGCCGGCCTCTGCAAGACTGGCCGCATTTAAAACCAGCATGCGCATGGCATCAATCTCAATCGCCATATCTGCAATCATGAAGGCAATGCTTTGACGATGGGAAATAGGTTCACCAAATGCAGTACGTTCATTGGCATATTGAATGCAGTAAGCTTTGACTGCCTCACAAGTGCCGACCGCCATAGCACACCACATCAAGTTACCTAAGTCTAAAAATGCCAGATAATCAAAGTCATCATCGCCCAACAGTTCAGCAGGGGTATTGTTGAATTTTAAAGTAACCGTTTCGGTTGCTTTTAAACCCATGGCCGTACTTTTTTGAGCAGTAATACTGCTATCACGTTTAACAATAAACACTTCTGCTGAGCCATTGAGTTCAGCATTAACCAGAAATAAATCGGCAGTTTCACCCAAAATCACCAGAGTTTTTTCGCCATTAATACAGTATTTTCCATTGACTGAACTGGCTTTGGTTTTTAATTGCAGGGGATTAAAGGCGGGCGTGGCTTCTTGGATGGCAAAGGTAGCTTGTATCTCTGAATCATCTGCGAAGCTTGGCAAATAGGTAGACTGAACTTGTTCAGAACCCCATTGGGTAATGGCATTAATGACACTGAAGGTTGAAAGAAGTCCTGCTGTTAAACTGAAATCACCTTTGGCCAAATGTTCAGCGATCAAAATATTGCTTAAGATATTCTTTTCAGCGGCTACACCACCGAATGCTTCAGGAAGTGCGTAATAGTTAAGACCTAAGTCAGCAGAATGTTGCCAAAGCGTTGCAGGAAATTGTTCGTTATTGTCTGCTTCAGTTGCAAGTGGATAAAGCACTTCTGATGCAAATTGATCCATGGCATCACAGCTCATTTGCTGTTCTTCGGTCAGGCTCAAATCAAATAGCGATTTCTGCTGATTAGGTAAACGTTGCTTACTGACACCGGAATTGGCTTTAAAGACTTTTTGGGTTTTACTTAAGGTTTTAAAACCCATTTTTGAACTTTGATAGAGAGATTTTTCCAGAAATTTACGCAGTTTGAATTGGTCAAGTACATTGCTACCCGCAATTCTAGTAATGAGTGATAGCCCAAGTCCTTGAGCCTTGTTTACCATATTGGTCATTTTTTTCGTCCATCGATTTTCGATTCTGTATATTTTTATGCTGACACGCGAATATGAAAATAACTATGTCATCGCTGACAATTAAAATTGACTTGGATAAATGGTAGAAATTAATTTTAAATTTAATTAAATACTTGAATATTATTTATTTTTTAAAATTGAAAGCGCAGATTAAAAAGTGAGAATTGACTAGAATGACATAAACGCATTCTAGTCAGCATATATTATAAAAACTTTGCCACCATTTTTCGCACATTGGTTTTTGCATCAATCACGGTCATGAAAGTATAAGCACCAATGAATTTACGACTAATAAACATAAATTCTTTCGGTGGAACACTGAAATAACGTGATGCCATCGATTTGGAAGCACGTTGCATGACACGGCTATGAAGTTGGCTTTTTTTCCAGTCATAGCGCTGATTGTCATCCATTACGCCTTCAGGCAAGTCTGGATTATTCATTATGCTACTAAAGGCTTCGGTGGCCAATAAAAACACTTTAGCCATATCTGGCTTAATGCTTTGCGGAATGGAATCAAAAAATTCATAGCCGGTCATGGCATGAACCATTTCATCGATATTATGATCATAACCGGCTTTAATCAGGTTACGGGCGACTTTCAGCAAATGTTCATCAAACTGGCGGATTGCCCCGAAATCCAGTAATACAATCTTATCTTGAGTTTCTGCGCCATCTCCCAAACGGACCAGATAATTGCCAAAGTTTGGATCGGTTTGCATTTCGCCCCATTCAAAAATTTCACGAACCGCGATCTCGAGCGAGGCTTCACCTAACTGATTGCGGCGTTCTTGAGGAAGAGACAGCATCACCGGACTATTGATCGGTACGCCACGCTCAAAAGTCATGCACAGCACTTGATCGGTACAATATTCATCCACAATTTGTGGGACGATATAACGAGAATCATCTTTTAAACGTTCGGCAAAACGGCGAGTGGTCGCGGCTTCAATCTTATAATTGACTTCACGATGCATCATTTCACGAACTTCATCAAACCACTGATCAAATTCACGGGTTTGCGGCACCATACGGGTCAGTTTGAGCATGTTTCTAAACAGGCTCATATCTGAATCAATCGCATCAGCGACGCCGGGATACTGGATTTTTAATACAATTTCCAAACCATCTGAGTTGCATGTGGCACGGTGTACCTGGGCTAAAGAGGCTGTGCCCAAAGGTTCACGATCTATGGTCAAATCATGCAGCTTAGAGCCGAGTTGCTGTTCCAGTTGTTTTTTGATGGCCGGCCATGCAAGTGCAACAGTCTGATTGTTTAAAGTATTTAAAGCTTGGGTAATTTCTTCAGGTAAAAAATGTTCGCCATAGAGTGCCATCATTTGCCCAATTTTCACAATCGAGCCTTTCAATTTACCAATTTCAGAAACTAGATAGTCAGCTTGTTCCTTCATGGCTTTTTTACGTTTTTTTTCTTTTTCTGCTTCGCTTGAAAATATGGTGGTTGCACTTGATGCAGCCCAACGCGTTCCTGCGAGTAATGATGCTTTAGCGATAGATAAGCGTCGATCCATAGATGAGGTTTTGAGTTGTTTAAGCTTATCGTTCTGATTTGACATTAAACAAAATCCTTTAATCAGCAAGTCGCGGAATAATTAATTGTAGCGGATATTACCGTGTATTCGCGTATTAAAAAAGTTCAACGTGCTGAATGGAGAGTAAATATGTTTAATATTTAAGTTATTGCTCTGAAAAAGTGCCATTGTGCGCGACAAAATTAGCTATTCAGATGAATTTGGGATCACTCTTGGAGATAAGAGGATATTCACGCTGAATAGATGTTTATCTGGCAGGTATATACTGCTGCCAGGTTGGCAGTACTTACATGCGAAATTGAATTTTAATATCGCCTTTTTGCTTTAACAGATTTTTATGGTTTTGAATATGTTTAAAAATCATGGCTTGAACAGCATCATGCTGAAAACCAAGTGCATAACCTTTAACAATAATGATGCTTGGTAAACTAAAAAACAGATATTTGGCATCATCTTCTGATGGGCTGCTATGAATTGCCTGTTCAAGTAGCGTTTGTTGAAAGAATTTTTTTTCCTTCTGTACCTGTGCAGAATTGGTATCATTCCAGTAGCTTTCACGCATCGCCATTAAATTATTGTGTTTGTAGCTCATAACAATAAAAATATTTTGTAGAAAAAGAATTGAAAATATATGGGGATATTTTAGCCAGATTCAATATGCAATATGAATGATTTTTTTGAGTGGGGGAATAAATGATCGGGTTATAGGAATTTGCACATGATTGATGTAGTATCACGGCATAAACACAATAATAGTATTTGATATTAAGTCTTTTATAGGGCAGGGGAATATTATGCGATTGACAATATCAGTGATGCTGAGTCTGGCTGCTTTCTGGTCAAATTCAGTTTTAGCTCAAGGCTATTCTGACGAATATAATAAATGTCTCAACACTTCTTATGGTGAAATTGGAACAGTCAAAAAGTGTGTCGACAAAGAACTGAAAAATCAGGAAAAACTTTTAAATAAAGCTTATAAGGGCTATATAAATAAGAATGGGGTTAATCAAAGTAGTATTGAGCAACAGCATAAACTTTGGCTTAACCGTGTAGATCAAAAATGCTATTTAAAAGTAACTTCTGCCTATATGGCCGTTAAACAATCCAAGTGTGTACTCGAAATGACAATGGAGCGTACTTACTTTTACCAGACCAAATAAATTCGCCATAGATATTTGTTTTTAATCTGGTCGAAACATTATAAAACCCCGCAAAACAAGGTATCATAAGGCGTTTTAAAAATTGACCTTGGAGATGCCTTAAGTGGATCAACTGACTATTAGCCCTGAACATTTACAGGAAGCCGCTGAAAACCTAAGCACAATTCGCGATTTTATCCGTTTTGGTGTTTCAGCTCTACGTCAATACGATGCACACTTAGGTCAAGGTACAGAAGATTTTTTTGCTGAAAGCTCGGCCTTAGTTCTTCAAACATTGGCATTGGACTGGAATGCCAATCCTGAAATTTTAGATGCGAAATTACTGCCAAGCGAAAAAGCAGAATTTATCAGCTTGCTGGAACGTCGTATCAATGAAAAAGTGCCTACTTCTTATTTATTAAATTTGGCTTATTTCTGTGGTAAACCTTATTACGTTGATGAACGTGTACTGATTCCACGTTCTCCAATTGCTGAATTGATTAATCAGCGCTTTGCACCTTACTGCCTAGATGAACATGGCCAGATGCGTGAAGCGTTAAACAATCTTCCTGAAAATGATCAGCCACAAACTCCGCGTCGTATTTTAGATATGTGTACCGGTTCGGGTTGTATTGCGATTGCTTTGGCTTATGCATTCCCGGAATCTGAAGTGGATGCCACCGATATTTCTAAAGAAGCTTTGGAAGTGGCTTCTATTAATGCTGAACATCACAACATGCAATATCAGGTTGCGTTGATGGAATCAGATTTATTCGCAAAAATTCCTGCTGAAAATCAATATGATTTAATCGTGTCCAATCCTCCTTATGTCGATGCGGAAGATATGGCGGATTTACCTGCGGAATTCTTGCATGAACCTGAGCTTGCACTTGCTGCCGGCCAAGATGGTTTGGATCTGGTGCGTAAAATGTTGGCGCAAGCTGCGGATTACTTGACTGAAGATGGTTTGATTGTGATTGAAGTGGGTAATTCTGAATGGGCGATGAAACAGAACTTTAATACTGTGGATTTCCATTGGTTAAGCTTCCAGAACGGTGGTTCAGGCATTTTTGCTTTGACAGCAGAGCAGTGCCGTAAATATCGTGATTTATTTGAAAAATCTGTTCAAGCATAAGGAGTTGTGAACATGGCGGGTAATAGTATTGGACAACTGTTCCGTGTAACGACTTGCGGTGAATCTCATGGTGTTGGTCTCATGGCGATTGTCGATGGTGTACCGCCAGGGATCGAACTGACTGAAGCAGATTTACAAAAAGATTTAGACCGTCGTAAACCGGGTACCTCCAAGTTTGCAACACAGCGCAAAGAACCGGATGAAGTCGAAATTATTTCCGGTGTATTTGAAGGTAAAACCACCGGTACATCGATTGGTTTACTGATTCGCAATACCGACCAGAAATCAAAAGACTATGGCAATATTGCACAAACTTTCCGTCCGGGGCATGCGGATTATACCTATACCCAAAAGTATGGTTTCCGTGACTATCGTGGCGGTGGCCGCTCAAGTGCACGTGAAACGGCAATGCGTGTAGCTGCGGGTGCAATTGCGAAAAAATATCTGGCTGAAAAGTTTGGTATCGTGATTCGCGGTCATGTGACGCAAATTGGTACTGAAAAAGCAGAAAAGTTGGACTGGAATGAAGTTCCAAACAACCCATTTTTCTGTGGTGATATCGATGCCGTGCCACGTTTTGAAGCTTTAGTAACTTCACTTCGTGAACAAGGTACAAGCTGTGGTGCGAAGCTGGAAATTCTTGCTGAGAACGTGCCTGTGGGTTGGGGCGAGCCGGTATTTGACCGTTTAGATGCGGATATTGCACATGCCATGATGTCTATTAATGCGGTGAAAGGCGTTGAAATTGGTGATGGTTTTGCGGTTGCTGAACAGTTTGGTCATGAATCACGTGATGAATTGACTACAGATGGATTCCTGGCCAATCATGCCGGTGGTATCTTGGGCGGAATCTCAAGTGGTCAAACCATTCGTGTTGCGATTGCACTGAAACCAACTGCAAGTATTACCACGCCAGGTAAAACCATTAATATCGAACGTGAAGATACCGATGTATTGACCAAAGGTCGCCATGACCCTTGCGTGGGCGTACGTGCAACCCCGATTGCTGAGGCGATGTTTGCCATTGTACTCATGGATCACTTCATGCGTCATCGTGCACAAAATGCCGATGTGGTTGCGCCGTTTACTCCGATTGAGCCTAAGTGAAGAGCAAAGCACTGCTTTGCTCGAACGCAGTGGGTGAATAGCGTCAGCTATGAACCATAAATAGAAACAAAGCACTGCTTTGCCCAAATGCAGTAAATGATGAGCTTTTGTGATTCACTAAAAAAACCAGACACCAAGTCTGGTTTTTTTATTGCCTGATTTTTTATCTATTATCTATTATTTGTGGTAATTTCTATGAAACAGAAATTTTTAGAAAAAATGAAAGCATTAAAATATAGACTGGCAAATGCCAATGATGTTGAAACTCTTGTTGCATTGATCAATCAGGCCTATCGTACAGATAGCGGTAATAGCTGGACGAGTGAACAGAATATTGTTGCTGGAGATCGGATTAATGCCCAGCAACTGCAGAAAACCTTAGCACAAGAGAATTTTTATCTATTTATAGCAGAAGCTACTGAAGATTTTCAAACACATTTGGTGGCATGTATAGGCTTAACATTCCAAGCAGATCACGTAGAAATTGGAACGTTTTGTGTAGATTCACATTGGCAGAATAAGGGCATAGGAAAACAGGTTTTAAATTATGCCGAGAAAATGGCAGTAGAACGCTGTCCTACATTAAGTCATTATGAAATGTGGGTGCTGGATAGCAGAACAGAGCTGATTCAATATTATGCACGTTGTGGCTATGCTAAAACGCAGCATACCGAACCTTATCCCCTTCATGCCAATGTAGGACAACCATTGATTGATTTGCAATTACAACAGATGTCAAAGCCGGTGCTGAGTGGTATAAGTTAAGCACTCAAAACAGTACATAACCTTAAAATAATAGCCTAAGCTATACCATTTAATTAAACTGGTTATAATTTTAAGTAATTAAAAAATATATTTATTTATATTGCTATAACTGTGCTTAACAAATAAATGAATTTAGTGCTCGCGCATGGTATAAAAATTGCTCATATTAATATAAGAAAATTATTGCAGGAGAGACGTTCTTCTGTGAACGCGCCGAAGGAGCAACGACCCCGGAAACTCTCAGGCAAAAGGACTGTAGTAATTTCAAAAATCTGGAGAGAAGCATATTCAGCCAATATGCTCACCGAAGGGGATGGTCAGCGTTAAAATTTTAGCGTCATGATCGAAGCTCTCAGGTAACCATGACAGATGGGGCGCATAGAAATGTAGATCTACATTTCCAAGGAGTGTGCTATGTGTCATATTGTTGTGATTGGATCAGGCATTACAGGTGTTACCACTGCCTACGAGCTCGCCAATTTAGGCTATAAAGTCACGGTTTTGGATAAGCATTTGTATCCTGCCATGGAAACTTCATTTGCCAATGGCGGTCAGCTTTCGGCCTGTAATGCGGAAGTCTGGAATCAAAAAGCCACCGTACTGAAAGGTATCAAGTGGATGTCCAATAAAAATGCACCATTATTACTCAACCCATCTTTTGATTTGCATAAATATGGCTGGTTGATGGAATTCGTGGGCAATATCAAACATTATGAAGCCAATACCCGCGATACCGTTAAAATGGCTTTGCTGGCACGTCAACGCTTATTTGATATTGCAGAACAGGAAAATATTCAGTTCGATCTGGAAAAACGCGGCATTCTGCATTTTTATCACACCAAATTGGATTATGAGATCGCCACCAAAGTGAATGAACTGTTGAATCAGGGTGGATTGGAAAGAATGGCGATTAGCCCTGAAGAAATTAAAGCCATAGAGCCAAGTTTAAAGGGGGATTACTATGGCGGTTTTTATTGTCCGGGAGATGCAACCGGCGATATTCATAAATTTACCAAAGGTTTGGCTGAAGCCTCTGAAAAGTATGGAGTAAAATACCTGTTTGGTATGGAAGTCACGGATGTAAAACACCATAAAAAAGGTGTCACTGTGCTTTACCATGCCAGCAATGAAAATATGCACCTAGATGCAGCTGTGGTGGAGTCGCTGGAAGCTGATGCCGTGGTGGTTTGTGGCGGTGTGGGAAGCTATCACTTGGCAAATTTACTGGGTGATCGGGTCAATGTCTATCCAGTGAAAGGCTATTCTATTACCCTGCATCTGAATGATGAAGATAGTGTCAAAAATGCGCCTTGGGTCAGCTTGCTGGATGAAAGTGCTAAAATCGTTTCCTCACGTTTAGGCGCGGATCGTTTGCGTGTTGCCGGAACGGCCGAATTTAATGGTTATAATCGTGATATTCGTGCTGACCGTATTCAGCCATTGACCGACTGGGTGAACAAGAACTTTGATATTACCACTGAAGATGTGGTTCCTTGGGCAGGTTTACGCCCGATGATGCCCAACATGATGCCGATGGTCAGTCGGGGTCGCCGTGAACGGGTTTTTTATAATACCGGTCATGGTCATTTAGGCTGGACTTTATCTGCAGCGACAGCGGTGATGATTAGTCAGCAAATCGCTTTACAGTATCCTGTTTGAGAATACAAAAGCATGGAGTTATTTGGCTTCATGCTTTTTATGATTCTATCTATTTTGGTTAATTAAATTCTGTGAGATCTAAAAATGATAATTATAAGAACCTTTAAGCCAAATATTATTAAAATTTTCCCAGTTAAGTTTACCGTTTGGCGTATAGCCATTTAAAGAACCAATTTTGATTTTATCAAATAGGAGATCATAGTGAAGCTCTGTTAATTTATCGTGTTCATGTTTTTGTTTATCGGATGAAACTGGATATTTACCATTCCAAATAATGGATTCAGTAAAAAATTTTAAAAATTTAGATTCTTCATCAGTAATATCTATTTGTGCATCTTTTGCAAGAATGATTAAGTTGTGAGTGGATTTAAATTTTATATCTTTTCTCACACAGATAGCTTTGTAAAGAACTTCTAATGAAAGTCCACATAACATGGGAAAAACAGGATAACAAGCGATCCCCATAGAAAAGCCACTGCCTAATTTTAAATGTTCAGCAATATTATTATCTGAATCCCTCATGGCAAACCATAGCGCGCCAGCAGAGGCTCTTAAATCATTTGATTTGTTATACCAATATTGATGAGTCTTTTTTCTAAATTCAAAAGAACCGATATCTTCAATCATAAAGCCGGTATATACCTGCAAACCGTTCACAGCCTTTTTGTTTGGTTGTAACCGATAAAATTGCCTTATTAAAATCGAAATGGTATTTGCAATCGTGTTCGTTATCCACAATCTCACTTTTCTGGTCAGCCGTGGTGTAAGCCAAAAAAGGAATGGTTTGCGTTTCTAATTTATTGTTTGGATTACGGTAGGCCACGCCCTCAATTTTAATTTTATCTTTAGTGAGCTGATGCACCTGTAAATGTACAGGCTGACTGGCAAATTGACCATTTTCAAATTTTAAATAGTGATTGGTCAAAGTCTGGTTCAATGAAGTATAAAAATTCAGATCTTCAATGCGTATTTCAAATTGCTGCTTATAGCAGTCCAGGCTTTTACATTGCTGTAAGCGTTTAAACCATAAACGGTGTGTATCTTCGAGTAAATGTACCGGCGCATCGCTGACTAAAAAAGCCGTGATATAGTGATTAGAGAGTTTTTCTCGTGATTTTGCAAAATTGTCAGCGCAAATATTTTTCATTGAGGCTGTATCGGGCTGTGTACAGTCAATGTCTTGAGCATATACCATGGTTGAGCACAAACAGCCAATACTGAATAATGTGCCTAATGTTTTAATGAGATTAATATCGGTATTCACCAGCATGATCGCTTATAATTTCACTATGTTGCGCTGCTGTAACTATAGCGAAATAGAAAGCGTGAATACAACATCTCAATCATTTATTTCTTAAGGATGCTTAACGTGGTCGCACAAATTCGAATTGGTCAGGGAATGGATGTACACGCCTTTGAAGAAGGTGATTTTGTTACTTTGGCGGGTGTTAAGATTCCTCATACGCATGGCTTAAAAGCACATTCGGATGGCGATGTGATATTGCATGCACTTTGTGATGCAATATTGGGGGCTTTGGCTCTGGGCGATATCGGACAGCATTTTCCCGATACCGATGCAAAATTTAAAGGTGCAGACAGCCGGGTATTGCTGAAACATGTTTACCAGCTGATTTTAGACCGGGGTTATGTGTTAAATAATGCCGATATTACAGTCGCATGTGAACGTCCAAAATTGGCGAAACATAATTTAGAAATGCGTCAAAGTATTGCAGATGTTCTGGATGTACATGTCACACAAATTAGCGTTAAAGCCACAACTACAGAAAAATTAGGCTTTACCGGACGTCAGGAAGGAATTCTATCGATGGCAACGGTGCTGATTTCACATCAGGCAAAATGATCGGGATGGATCAACGACTGTTGTAATTCTTTGGTAGCTTTACGGCCTTGAAGTTGTAGGGCTACTGCATGAATGAGACCTGTCCATGTTTCATTTGGTTCCCAAATACTGTGCATCAGCTCTTGCGCAGTGGGCATGTCCATATCCATATAATATTGACGATATAAATACATCAAACTGCTGACATGGTAATTGGTGGCGCAATGCACCCACACCATCTGTTCCTGTACCAAATGATCTAGCATATCTAATGCCAGTAAGCATTGATCATCTGAAGGGGTTTCTGGAGAAAGGGGCAGCTGAATATAATTTAAGCCCAAATCCAGACAAATTTTATCTTCATGATCTAAATGCTGCGCTGCATCGGATAATCCCAGATTCACAATGCTAGTCACGCCGTATTCTTTAATCAGCTTTAACTGTTCCGCTGTAGGCTGAGCAGAAGTGAATAGGTGTTCGTGAATAAACTGGAAATTTTCGATATGACTGAGTGCATTTTCAATTTCATTCATAAGATAAAATTTTTCCTAAGGTTAAAGTAGAAACGCCATCTGTTTAGATGGCGTTTTAGCTCTTAGCGATTCGGCAAAATGTCTTTTAATGCTTCGTGCATGTCGAGTAGGGCTTTTTCTGTAGTTTCCCAATCGATACAGCCATCAGTCACTGATTTGCCGTATTCAAGATCATCCAGATTTTCAGGAATGTCTTGGCGACCACCTTTAAGATGACTTTCTACCATAATACCGACAATAGACTTATTGCCATCCTGAATCTGTTCAGTGATATTTTTCAAGACCAGCGGTTGCAAGTACGGGTCTTTGTTGGAATTGGCATGGCTGGCATCAATCATGATTTTGTTGCTGACTTTGGCTTTGGCTAAAGCATTTTCAGCTTCTGCAACAGAACCTGCATCGTAGTTCGGTTTGCCGTTACCGCCACGAAGCACTACGTGTGCGTATGGGTTACCACTGGTACGAATCACAGAAACCTGACCCTGGTCATTCAGACCAAGGAAGCTGTGACCATGTTTAACCGATTGCATGGCATTGGTTGCAACGGTTAGGCCGCCATCAGTACCATTTTTGAAACCTACAGGTGAAGATAAACCTGAAGACATTTCACGATGCGTCTGGCTTTCGGTGGTACGTGCGCCAATTGCTGACCATGAAATCAGATCTTGATAATATTGTGGCGAGTTTGGATCGAGCGCTTCAGTGGCACATGGCAATCCTTTTTCATTCAATTCAACCAAAAGCTGACGGCCAATACGAAGACCTTTTTCAATGTTGAAAGAGTCATTCATGTCTGGGTCATTGATTAAACCTTTCCAGCCTACAGTGGTACGCGGTTTTTCAAAATAAACACGCATCACGATATATAGGCTATCTTTAACTTTTTCGCTTAAAACTTTGAGACGATCAGCATACTCATGAGCAGCCACAGTGTCATGAATTGAACAAGGACCAATCACTACAAATAGACGGTTATCTTTACCATCCAGAATATTGCGAATCGTTTCACGACCTTTCAGGACGGTTTGATAAGCCTGTTCAGTCAAAGGCAACTCTTTTTTTAATTCAGCTGGAGTTACAAGAGGCTGAATGCTTTGTACATTCACGTCATCGATGTCAGATTGTGTAATAGGTTTTGACTGTAGTGTATTCATTGCCGTCACTGGTTTGATCATACAAGAGTATTTTTAGTAGCCTGAATATAACACGATTTCAGCAGTGAGTTGCTATACAAAACACCAATAAATCCGTGAAAAAAACCGATTAATCGCATAGATAGTTTAACCATTGGTTGATTTTTCAGCAGTTAAAATCATAGCAGTTGCAGGTTTTTCAACAGGTTTTGCTTTTACCGGATGAAGCATGAAATTCATGCCTAATGCGAATAGGGTAATACCGAGAATCTTACGGATAATTTTTTCTGGCAAGCGAGAACTGATTAAAGTTCCAACTACAATGGCAGGAATTGAACCGACCAGTAACCAACCGAGTAAATGTAAATCTACATTACCGGAACTCATGTGTCCAAGACCTGCGACTAAAGTCAAAAGTACCGCATGGACCACATCTGAACCAATAATTCGGATCATGGGTAAATTAGGAAACATTAAAACCAATGCCATGATTCCAAATGCACCAGCACCCACTGAAGATAAGGTTACGAATACACCCAATATAATGCCCATAATCACAATATAAGCACGTTTGTTTTTCGCTTGAAAATTAACCTTTTCTAAATCCTGGGTCATATCCAGAGGTTCATCTTTACGGAACTTGGTAAAGAAGCGTTCAATGTGCCCGCGGAACATGATGGAAACACCGGTCAGGGTCAGCATAAAACCGAGCACCATGGTCAAAACAGATTTATAGCTGCTAGATTGACTGAGGTAATTTTCTAAAACCCAGTGCGTGGCAAATGAAGCCGGAATACTGCCTACAGCAAGCCAGATCACAATCGGCCAGACAATATTCATTTTTTTGGCGTGAACCATAGAACCGCAAAATTTTGAAATGGCGGCATAAAGCAAGTCTGTTCCAATTGCGATGTGCGGTTCGATCTTAAAGAGACTGATCAGGATCGGGGTCATTAATGAACCGCCGCCAACACCTGTGATCCCGACGCAGAAACCAACCAGAACACCCGCTAAAATATATTCAATTGAACCAAACATGGTTATATATGCCAAATATCAAAAAACCTGCATATGTTATGACTTTTCAATATAAGACGTTGTCTTGATTATTGATTTGCTTATTCTAAAAAAAGATAAAGATGAAAAGTGTTTTATAAGTTTTGTGGTTTTAGCCTGAAATTTTGGAGGAATAAGAGGGTTAAACCTAAAAAATTGCATAAAATAAAGAATCTAAGTAAATAAATGGGCAAAGATATTACGCTTTGCCATTGCTACAAATACTGCTGCCATGGGTTAGATAATTGCATCGTATTGGAAGTTTTAGCATCCAGAATGATAAGGGTTTGCACAAAAACCTGTTTTTTACTCTAGCCATAATTCCATGTTGAACGGGTGAAGAGTTGAAGATTGGCGTGCACCACATTGAATTGTGTTTTATTAGGATTTTGCTGGCAAATAGTCTGAAGTGCTACGTGCATAAATGCACAATTGGCAAGCCATATTTTCTGTTGTTGTTTGAAAATAATCTGTGATAATCGCCCGTGCTGTACATAAGCAGTGGGATGATTCAGATGAACCATTTTGAGATGGACCGTTTTGGGAGGAGAAGAAAGCCACACGCTTGGAAAGACAATAAATAATACAATATGGATGAGTATGGATATAATAATTGCCCAGGCAGAATGGTTACGCCACTATTGCCAAGTAGCTTGTAGTGGCTGAATGACTTCTGTGTGAAGTTATTGCTGAATTAAACCCAACATAGATATTTTATAAAACAACGCTTGTTTTGAATTATTTTAAAAGCTTAGTGGCTGATCAATTAAATTGAAAGGCCTATGTTAAAATAGACCCAACTGCAAAATATACGGCATAAAGAGGATAAAAGTCTTGCAAAATCGGAAGCTTAAAATCGGTATCGTTGTCGGGGAAGTGTCTGGAGATACACTGGGCGCTAAACTCATCCGCCGTTTTCGAGAGCAAGGCATTGATGCTGAATTTGAAGGCATCGGTGGTCCGCAGATGATTGCTGAAGGTTTCAAAAGCTATTATCCGATGGATATTTTATCGGTCATGGGCATTGTGGAAGTGCTTAAAGATCTTAAAAAACTCTTTGCCGTGCGTGATGGACTGCTTGAAACCTGGAGCAAAGATCCAGTCGACGTCTTTGTCGGTATAGATGCACCAGACTTTAATTTACGTTTATCTAAAAGTTTAAAGCAGAAAAATCTGCCGATTAAAACCGTGCAATATGTCAGTCCTTCGGTGTGGGCTTGGCGTCAGGGACGGGTGCATGGCATTAAAGCCAGTATCGATCTAGTGTTGTGTTTATTTCCGTTTGAAAAAACCTTTTATAAAAAGTTTGATGTGCCCGCAGCTTTTGTCGGGCATCCATTGGCCAGTCAATTGCCTTTGCAAAATCCATTGATTGAAGCCAAGCAAGAGCTGGGCTTAAATGTAGAACAAAAACATATTGCACTGTTACCGGGAAGCCGCCGTGGTGAAGTTGAACGTCTCGGCCCTTTGGTGCTGGATGCAGCGCAAATCATCAGTCAAAAGCATCCTGAATATGTGTTTTTAATTCCTGCGATTAATGATGCACGCAAGCAGCAGATTGAGACATTGCTGCAACAATATCCGGCAGATTTTGTGGCTAAAGTGTGTTTGCTGGAAAATACCGATACGGAATCCAAAATTGGCCGTCAAGTGATGAATGCTTCCAATATTGTGGCATTGGCTTCAGGAACTGCCACACTGGAAGCGATGCTGTTACATCGTCCTATGGTTACTTTCTATAAATTGAACTGGCTGACTTATCATCTGGTTAAATTGCTGATCAAGATTCCGTATTATTCCTTGCCGAATATTATTGCTGGAAAAAAAGTCATTCGGGAACTGATTCAGCATGATGCTACCCCAGAAAATCTGGCGGCTGAAATTGAAAAACTGATGAACAGGGAGACTGCACAGATTCAGGCCATGCAGCACATCACCATGCACAAGCAGCTGCTGGCAGGCAATAGTGAAGATCCGGTTCAGGCGATTCTGAATACCTTGAATGCAGTCGCTGATCAGGCATAATTTACTGGAATTGCTGCCGATATTGGCTCGGAGTTAGATTAAACAGTCGTTTAAAGGTTTGACTAAAGGCTGTTTCGGAAGAATATCCGACACGATGGGCAATTTGCTGGATAGATAGTTGCCCTTCACGCAAATGCTGCGATGCCAAACGGAAGCGGTATTGCTGTAAATAAGCCAGCGGTGTTTCACCAACAATCGTGCTAAATAAAGTTGCAAATTTGGAGCGCGACATACAGCATTGTTCGGCCAGACTTTCAACGGTCCAGGGCTGTTCAGGTTTGCCATGAATGGCTGCCAGCGCATTGGCCAGTTCGGTATGGGAAAGTGCTCGCAGCCAGTTATTTGAGTCCTGTAACCGGGCAATATAATCGCGTACACATTCAATAAAAAGAATACTCACCAGATGGTCGAGAATTTTGTCACGACCCGGACGCAGCTGATAGGCTTCCACGGCCAAAAAATGTAGGCCTATTTGCAGCCATTCAGGCGCGGTACTGCCGGTAATATGCTGAATATGGATATAGTCGGGCAGGGCATTCAGTAAAGGCCGGGCCATAATAGTATCGATATGACAACGGATGGCCAAAATCAGCGCAGGTTCACCACTACTCTCACTGCCAAATTCAATGGTTTCTTGCCTTTTTTCATCAAAAAGCCCTGTAATATTAATTACTTCAATTAAATTTTTTTTATCATTACTGTGGCAGCTATGGGTTTGTCCCGAAGGGATCAAGATCAAATCTCCCGCTTCCAGTTGCAGCATTTTTTGCGATTCAAATTGTATGTTGAGCGTGCCCACCAGAACCACATAGCCAATCATGGCATCCTGTTCCTGATAAACATAGGCCCAGTGACCTTGCGGTTTTAAATAAATATATTCAGATTTATTTAGATGAATATCATCAAAAATTTTACTTAAGGCATCCATGTCTTATGTTTCTGTCTTCATCTTGATTAAAAATTATAAAAAGCCTGAATTTATTGCAGC
The DNA here is from genome assembly GCF_022012365.1 of Acinetobacter sp. SM34. Classification (NCBI taxonomy): domain Bacteria; kingdom Pseudomonadati; phylum Pseudomonadota; class Gammaproteobacteria; order Moraxellales; family Moraxellaceae; genus Acinetobacter; species Acinetobacter sp. SM34. Next base: position 20,532 of record NZ_JAKLTP010000007.1, read on the forward strand.
ATGTGTTTATAGGACAAATTTGGGCTATTTACGCCAAGAACGTTTGCATAGGTTTTTTGGACGTTTACAACTGTTCTTGATGCTGCATTTCTAGAAATATAAAGGGAGAACAGAAAATAAGGAAGATCGCGAGCATGAATGCACCAGTACAAATTGATCAAAAAACAACTTTAACCATGCAAACTGCTTCAGGTCTGGCACTCGATAAAAAACGTTATTGGTGGCTGCTGAGCCCGGGTTTACCAGTGATTGGCATGGGAATTTTGGCTGGTTACCAGTTTGGCCCTAAAGCTACGAAAAAAATATTTGCCTTGGGTGGCCCTTTATTGCTGCACGTGATTATTCCCAGTATTGATGCGTTGGTGGGCAATGACAGTAATAATCCCAATGATGACGAAATTAAATCGCTGGTGGCAGATCCTTATTATGACCGCATTGTAAAATTATTCATTCCTTTACAAATGGCTGCCAATCTTTTTGCCGGTTATGTAGTGAGCCGTAAAGAAACTTCTTTTGTCGATCAGATCCTGTTGGGAATTTCCATGGGGGCGATTAATGGTGTGGGCGTGAATACAGCACATGAGCTGTCACATAGACCGCATAAGAAAGATCATTATCTTGCCCATGCCACATTAAGCCCGCTGTTTTATAATCATTTTCGTGTTGAACATCCTTATGGACACCATAAGCGTGCGGCAACCCCTGAAGATCCGGCATCTTCAAAAATGGGGGAAAGTTTCTATGAATTCTGGCCAAGAACGGTGTTTGGCGGCATCAAGTCGGCCATTGAAATTGAAAAAAACCGTTTAAAACGCAAAGGATTATCTTTCTTTAGTGCGGAAAATGAGCTATTTCAAGGTTGGGCAATGAGTGCTGGTTTTCATGCCATCATGCTGAAATTATTTGGTAAAGAGGTTGTGCCTTATTTAGTCACGCAGGCTTTTTATGGGGTGAGCTTATTTGAAATTATTAACTATATTGAACATTACGGTTTAATGCGCGATAAAAAACCAGATGGGACTTATGTGCGTACCATGCCGGAGCATAGCTGGAACAATAACAATATTACCACCAACCTGTTTTTATACCAGTTGCAGCGTCATTCCGACCATCATGCCTATCCGACACGACCATTTCAGGCCTTACGCCATTTTGATGAAGCGCCTGAATTGCCTAGTGGTTACGCGACCATGCTCTTGCCAGCAATGATTCCATCGCTCTGGTTCAAAATGATGGATAAACGCGTATTCGACCATTATAAAGGCGATTTAAGCAAAGCTAATATTCATCCAAAACGCCGTGCCAGCATATTCAAGAAGTTTGGTTTGTCTCTACAAAGTTAAGATGGATTGAAAGAATAGGTGTGAAATACGAAACATCATTTTAAAAAGCCCAATTGTAAAGATTGGGCTTTTTAGTTAAGATTAAGCTAATGATTTATATGACTTAGATTAGCATTTGAAGTGCAACCCCATGTTCTTGGAATAATACCTGACTCGGGCTTTTAAATCCGAGTCTTTTTCTTGGGCGATGATTGAGCCGGTGAGTAATCTCAGTAATATAGTCGTCTGAATAGTCCCTTAAATCACTTCCTTTTCTAATATATTGCCTGATCAAACCATTGGTATTCTCATTCGTCCCTCTCTGCCATGCACTGTAAGGATCGGCAAAGTAGAATTCTATTCCTAACTCAGCAGCGATTTGTTCATGCAAGCTAAACTCTTTACCATTATCGGCAGTGATGGAGTGTAATTTCTCTTTGACTGGATCTAGCAAGTGAACCGTTGCTTCACCCACCTCCTGACTTTTACGAGTGCTACACTTCTTTAACCATAAGTAGCCGGTTTTTCTATCGACGATTGAAACCAGAGACTGATGATGATTCTTGCCGACAATCGTATCTATTTCTAAATCTCCAAAACGTGACCGCTGCTCAATGATCTGCGGTCTGTCATGAATACTTTTACGGTTATTGAGTTTCCCGCGCTTTTCTGGGTGTCCATACTTTCTTTTACGCTGGTTTCTAAAACGTAAATGCAAATACAGGTCACCTCCTTTTATTTTATCCTGTTGGATATAACGGTAGATCGAATGCATGCTGACAGCAACTTGAGAGGCGATCTGTTCAGGACTCCATTGCAAAGCAAGATAGCTTTCAACCTGTTTCCATACAGTGGAATTTATGGTTCTATGGTTCGAAATATGGCGTGTTTTAGCCAGTTTGTGAGCATGCTTGGCAAAGTAGCCATTTCGATTGCGTTTGATCTCCCTGGAAATCGTAGAGGGAGCACGGGTTAATCTGCGGGCAATATGACCTGTGGAAAAACCTTCACGTCATAAAGCATAAATCTGATATCTTTCTTCTTGAGTGAGATGAGAATAGTTCATTGTGCAACTTTGACTTTGGTCAGTCTGGAAGCAAAATGCTATCTCATCTTGCTTCCTCGCTAAATTAATTTCTGTTGCACTTCATCTGAGAATCTAAGTGATATAAATATATGGTTTTGGATAACGTGTATAAAGTTGATTTTAGAATGAATTCACAGTCATCAATTAAAGATACATGGAAATATAAGAGAAGTTAATGATCTTAGATCATAAGAGATAAGTGCAGACAGCCTTAATGAGGAAATAGGAAGGAACATTAGAAGGTATCTCAATTATTAAAGGAGGGGGAATATCAAGATGGTAAAAGACCTCACAAATCTAAGCCGTGATTTTATAAATAGTGATATGTTTAAACAAGCCATGGAAAAGCAGACCAATGATAGTTTTACGATTAATTATCAAAAAATACAGACATCAAATACATCCAATCATACTTGCTTTGTCGGTGGTACACTGGTTCTGAGCATAGGCTGGTTCAAATACAACAAATTCAAATAGGAGATCGGGTACTCAGTGCTGATCCAGTAACAGGACAGCAAAGCTTTCAAGCCGTAACCCAAGTCATAAAAACAGAACATCAGCCTGTAATCTTTATGAAATTTAAATATCAGATAAATCCAGAACTTTCTTTATTTGAAAGAATAAAATTAGATAAAGAGGTTCGGACAAAATTTGGTATTACAGATTTAGCACTTCCTCATGTAGACTTTGTCGTAACACCTGAACATCTTTTTGGGGTAGACGGAAAAGGTTGGGTTACTGCTAATCAAATAACAAACCAAGATGTAGTCGTAGATAAAGATGGAAATAAATATAGCCTAAATTTTGATGGATAAAATGCTAAACCTTATGCAGAGATTTATACAACTGCTGATCAAAATATAGGGATAATGCCGAATTATGGTTTGGAATCAAGTTGTGAGGGAATACCAGTTGATTTATTTACAGGTAATATTCTTTCATGGAATGAGACCATTAAGGATAATCCGAATTTAAGGAAGTTATATAGCAAAAATACCCATTGGAAAGAAGACTTACTTGAACAACTCCCTGAGGAAGACCGAGCCAATGCATATTTCCATGGCTTTAGTTAGGGTGACTGGGTAAATCCTGAAACCATTCAATGGGATGAAGGGGAAGGCTATGTCACCACAACGGTTTATAACCTAGAAGTTGAAAATACACACACTTATTTTGTTGGTGAATACGGTATTTGGGTACATAACTGTGGTTAAGAGGTTGTAGTAACTCATAATATAAGTAAAGTTTAATTTATTTACTATTCAATGAATGATTGGTGCAGCAGTATTTTCATCCTATGATCAAATCATACAGGAACAGGAAGTTCCGGAATAAAAAACAATTCTTGCACCAGGAACGTGAGGTATAACAGCAGTCATACCTAGTTTGAAAATATAAAAAAGCCCGGCCAGTTGTCGGGTTTTTTTATTTTATGTGAATTTTGTTAGACAACATTGAATATATTTTGTAGATTTTTTACTCAATTTATAAGAGACTCAAAATCTCAATAAGCGATAAAAATAATTTAATATATATTGCTAAAACAAGTCGTTTCGAATAGTATCTGATGCTTAAAAATAATTTCAATTACAACAATAAATTAGAGGTTTTTAACCATGTCAACTAAATACAGCAAATTTTTTTCTGCAGCATCTGAGTTTAATCTAGATAATTTTCCATACTACTGGATTACTCAAGTACATTCTCAATATGTGCAGAATGTGGATCATGCGTTAAAAAAATATGGTCTAGATAATTCTCGTCGTCGTATTTTACTGGCTTTAAAATCTAAACCCAACGCGAGTGTGTCCGATTTATCCGACATGTTGATTTTCAAGATGTCGACCACTACGAAAATTATTTACCGTCTGAAAGATGAAGGCTTGGTACGTACTTATTGTTGTGAAGATGACGCACGAATTACCCGGGTCGTTTTAACTCATTTGGGTGAGCAAATGGTGCAAAAAATTAATGATCTTAGTCACATTGTTCTAGATCAATCTTTTGAAGGTTTAACGCCATTACAAATTGAAAAAATGCTAGATAGTTTGAAACTCATTTTCAGAAACTTGGCACATTAATCTCAATTTAATTAAAAAAGCGTGGATGCAATGTCCGCGCGCTCTATCAATTGTCTGATCTATTTTTTAAAATTAAAAAATAACACTTTTAAGAAATCTGGTTTAAACCTCAGTATCTTGCTATAGAAGGTGGCTTGGATAAAACCAGTTTTTTAAGTAAAAGCATCCTGATTAAAGATAGATCGATTAAAGGAAGAAAGAGACCAACTATCACCATCAAGACTTTTACAGAAATGCTGAGTGTGGTCGACAGTAGAATAGGGAGTGCACTTAATACTTGTTTAGGCATAGGTTTTAGCCACATCTATAATTTGGTTTTAAAATATACGTCTTAAAACGATTTTCAGTGTTTTTATAGATTGATTAGAGATAAATATGAATCTAAAAATAGCCTAAGCATGCTAAACATTAATTTCTAAAAGGCATATAATTTACTTATCTCGTTCTTAATATCATCAAAAAATGACACCTGCTTGCAAAGTTTTAAAATCAAATAAAATTGAATTTTCTATCCATGAATATGAACACGATGCCAATGCCAAAAGTTTTGGTTTGGAAGCCGCCGAAAAACTGGGTCTAAGTGTTGAAGAAGTATTTAAAACCCTGTTGGTGACCGATGATAAGAACTATTTTGTGGCTGTGTTACCGGTAAATCACCAATTGAATTTAAAAAAAGTGGCAGCGGCTGTGGGCTGTAAAAAATTGCAGATGGCCGATCCTAAAAATGCCGAACGCTTGACAGGCTATTTGATCGGGGGAATTAGCCCGGTTGGACAGAAAAAGCGTTTAAAAACGGTCATCGATACTTCAGCACAGCAGTTGCAAAAAATATATGTCAGTGGCGGCAAAAGAGGCCTGGATATAGGAGTAAAACCACAAGATTTAGCACAGGTCTTGGGCGCAGAATTTGCAGATGTGCTAGATGTATAAAAATCAACTTCAATGCTTCTAATCAGCCCTAAAGAAATTTAGGGCTTTTTTATAGACGTTTAATTAGCTTCTCAATGCTAAATGAGAAAATTATCATTTAATTGATCATCAATAGCAGTTTAGAAGTTTTTTGAAAGGTTCTTATTTAACCGATTGTAGAGCCTAATGTGCTACGTGAGATACCGCAGAATTCGTGGTGAATAGTAAAAAAAATCAAATGTATGTAAGTTATAAGATTATGCCAGACGGGACGCTGGGTGGACACTGGCTAATACTCGTAATCAATAAAAAATACTCAGGGTGGCTTGGCAAGAACTGGATGAAATTTGTGTCGTGCCATTAAAGGTACCCGATCTAGCAGTCTTACAATTTAATAATATGATCTTGCGCGTCCAAGCTTTGGCGATTGGCGGTACTGACAAAGCCCGGCAAGATACGATTAAATATAGCTCGGCTACAAACTGAAACAATGGGCTTGCCACAATGGATGTGATTGCCAATACCCAAGTGGGCTTCGGGAACCTGCGATTGAGTATTCCAGCGTCTGAAATACTGACTATAAATCTTTTTATAATCAATTTATTGCATTGGTATTATCTGTCCAAGGCCGAACTTATGGCCTGAGCTATAGTGTGAAATCTTAAATTTCGTTCTGAAAAAGCACGAAAGAGCTAGTGTATGTTGCGTCTGGTCTCTTATAAATACAAACCGCAAGTGGGAATTAAAAATAAAGCATGGATAAAAATAACAAAATCTTCATTGCGGCAAGTCTGGCCAATGGGGCGAATTTTTCGATGATTTTACCTTTGCTGGCACCTCTGGTTCGCCAGTTAAAGCTGTCGGAACTGCAAGGCGGTGCCATGGTCTCGGGTGGGGCATTACTGATGGCGATAGCAGCCATTTATATTTCTAAAAATCAAAATAAATTTTCGATATACCAGTTGCTCAGCCTTGGTTTTATTGGCATGACCATTACCTGGGGTATTTTCACTGCCGTATTGCTCTATGGCCTATCGGTTCAGGTGTCGTTAATCAGCCTGTTTGGCATGCTCATGGCGGCGCGTGTAGGAACGGGGGTATTTATGGCCATGCCGAAAATTGCGCTACAAACCTATGTGATGACCCGTTATGGCGAAAAACAAGAACGCAGCCAGACCATGTCAAAATTTGGCGCGTTAAATAGCGTTGGGGTGATTGTCGGTCCATTTTTAACAACTCTACTTTTAGCGTGGAGCATTCTGGCGCCGTTATGGGCAGCGATGATCATTTTGAGTTTGATTAGTCTGGTGATTGTATTTGGATTTGAGCGTAGCAGCACGGTTCAATCTGCTAAACATGAACATACTCTAAATGCAGTCAATACAGACACAGATTTTTCCATTTATCAATGTTCTGCCTGGTTACTGCTTGGCTTTAGTTTATATCTGGCAATTGTGACTGTGAATTTGACTGCCGGTTTTTATATCCAGGATCATTTTCACATGAGTATTGCGCAAGGCGCTGTATATTTTTCCCAGTGTTCTTTAATTGTGGGTATTGCACTGGTGGTCATGCAAAGCCTGATTTCCAGATATCTGCAATGGTCAGTCTATCGTTTGTTGTGGGTAGGTATTTTGTCCCTGACCGCAGCACTACTCATTTCTGTACTGACCGAACATATCCGTATTTTCCAGTTGGTTTATATTCTTTATGGGATTACTGTCGCGTGTTTAATTCCTGCATTTACCACGGGGGCGGCAAAAGATGCACCGAAGTCTATGCAAGCTAAAGTCGCCAGTTGGTGTACCGCAACCCAGGCCCTCAGTTTTGTTTTAGGCCTCATCTTGAGTACCGGCTTGTATCAGTGGCATAAGACTTATCCTTATTATTTTTTGCTGTTGTTAATGCTAGGTTTAATGATTTATTTTTCTATGATAGTTATTGCGCAGGACAAAAAGAAAATATCGTTAAATCGGAATGATATGGCAGATAGTTAAAGGCTCATCGGTATGAACTGGATGCAATGACTCTCCTAAGTATATGTCTGCAAAAAAGCGATCAAATATGAATTTGGTTAAGGAACTGAATAAATTTCAGCATAAGCTGAATATTGTTAAACCAAAGCTTTGATTCATTTGGCAAAATTCATGGTTAAATAAGCCGATTGAATTTAATGTGAATTTTACGTGTTTCTGAAACCCTCTATGCCAGTTGTACCCACGCTTGCACAGGATTATCCTGAGTGGCATAAGGGGCGCATGCATTATTCACTCTGGTATCTGGAAATACAGCAGCCTGAATTACTGCATTATTTACATCATTTGCGTCAGCACTTTTCCGACCTACTGTATACGCCCAATACGCGCCAGTTTCATATTACCTTGTTTATTTGCGGATTTTTGACTGTCCACAAGCCTGCTTGGGATGACGATTTTAGCCAGCAGCAATTACAACAACAGATTGAAACTTTAAACTCAGCACAAAAATCTTTATTTAAATTAAAGACGGGTCACTTAAATAGTTTTGAAAGTGCGCTTTTTATTGAAATTGAAGATACTGATGGAGGTTTGGCCGAGATACGCCAACAGTTCTATACCTGTTCAGACGAAATTGCCCCCCTCCAGTATTGTCCTCATATTACTTTGGGCTTATATAAAGAGAATTTGAATAGTGATGCTGTTTTTGAGCGTATTGAAAAAATTTCACAGCAGCAATTTGAATTTCAAACCCGGCAATTAACTTTTGGGACTTATCATGCCCAGGTTTTGCAGGGGCCATTAACACCGTACCATCAATTTTTATTGGGTGATGCATGATCCAACTTATTTTAGGCGGCGTCCGTTCCGGAAAAAGTCGTCTGGCTGAACAAATCGCGAAAGATTCTGGTCTGGCTGTGAGCTATGTTGCAACAGCTCAAGCCTTAGATGCGGAAATGCAGCAGCGAATTGCCCATCATCAAACCCAGCGTCCTGAACATTGGCAGCTGATTGAAGAACCTTACTCACTGGCTGAACGATTGCAGCAAATTGATGCGCCGAATCAGCTGATCCTGGTCGATTGCCTGACGCTATGGATGAGCAATCTGTTGATGCATGAAGATGAAAATCTGCAAGCCATAGAATGTCAAAAACTACTCGATGTGCTGCCTAAGTTACAATCGCAGATCATTTTAGTGAGCAATGAAACCGGATTGGGCGTTGTTCCTATGGGCGAGATTAGCCGTAAATTTGTGGATGAATCTGGCCGTTTACATCAACAGCTTGGACAGATTGCCGATAAGGTGGCTTTTTGTGTGGCGGGTTTCCCGATGATTTTAAAAGGAGAGAAATAATGAACTGGTGGTTAGATGCGTGTAAAACGCCAAGTGCAGAAGCCAGACTACAGGCTACAGAGCGTCAATTACAGTTAACCAAACCTACCGGTTCACTTTCCGAACTGGAAAATGTTGCGATTCAACTGGCCAGTTTGCAAAATAATCCACGTCCCAATATCGACCATCCCTGGATCAGCATTTTTGCTGGTGATCATGGAGTGATGGAAGAAAATATCTCGGCTTATCCGCAAGCTGTAACACGGCAGATGCTGCAAAACTTTACTGGTGGCGGTGCCTGTATCAGCGTGATTGCCAAAGAATACAATGCCAAACTGCAAGTCATTGACTGCGGTTCTGTCGGTGATGCTTATGAATATGCGGGTGTAGAACGACATTGCATTATTCCAGGCACGGCCAACTTCGCCAAACAGCCGGCCATGACCGAAGTGCAATGTGCCGAAGCCATGATGCTGGGTGCAAAAAATGTGGAACAGGCTATTGCTCATGGGGCATCTATTTATGTGGCAGGGGAAATGGGCATTGGCAATACCTGTTCCGCTTCTGCGATCGCCTGTTTTTTACTGAATGAGCCTGCCGAGCAATTGACTGGTGTGGGTACAGGCATTCGTGCAGAACAACTTAACCATAAAAAAGATGTGATTAATCAGGCTTTGGCTTTACATCAGCAATATGTAGGTCAAGATGCTTTCAAGGCACTATGCGCCGTTGGTGGTCTGGAAGTTGCAGCTATGGTGGGTGCCTATATTCGTTGTGCGCAACTGGGTCTGGCCATGGTGGTGGACGGGTTCATTAGTACGGCATCGGCTTTGGTAGCGGTACGTTTAAATCCGGCAGTACGTGAATGGATGCTGTTTGGTCATCAATCGGCTGAATACGGGCATCAGCGTTTATTGCAGGAACTGAATGCCAGTCCCTTACTCAAGCTAAATTTACGTTTGGGAGAAGGCAGTGGTGCCGGTGCGGCTTTAGGAATCATCAAATTAGCCTGCAGCCTGCATAACAATATGGCCACTTTTGCTGAAGCGGCGGTGATCGGCGACAAGGTTTAATGGATTTGCATTGAGGATATGAACATGTATCGCATTGATCTGCTCCGTCATGGTGAAACCAGTTTAAGTCATACTTTACGGGGTTCTACGGATGATGCATTGACCGAATCCGGCTGGCAACAAATGCGTCAGACAGTAGAGCAAGCGTTACAGCAAGATCCTAAGGCTTTGGTTTGGGATGCCATAATCAGTTCACCTTTGCAACGCTGTCGTATATTTGCAGATGAATTGGCATTCCAGCTGAAACTTGAAGTGGTACTGGATGCCAATTTGCAGGAAATGTATTTTGGTGACTGGGAAGCACTTACCACCCAAAGCATTTATGCAACCCAACCGGAATTACTGGCGCAATTCTGGGAGAAACCCTCCCAGTTTAGCCCGCCGAATGCTGAAACCCTGCAGCAGTTTCATGCACGAATCAATCAAGCAATACAGCAGATTCAGACTTATATGCAGCATAAGCAATTTGAACATGTGCTGGTGGTCACCCATGGCGGTGTTATTAAACTGTTAAAATGTCTGGCAATGAATCAGCCTCTGGATAATATTCTGAAAATGTCGGCTGAACTGGGGCAACTGAACCGCTTTGTTTTACACGACAATTTAACGCTTCAATATCTGGAGCAATAACATGCCCCCATTTTTAATTGCACTACAGTTTTTAACCACCTTTCCCATACAACTCAAAGCGATGCCTACGAAACAGCAAAACGGGCAATCCTTGCTGTTTTATCCAATCGTGGGTTTGATGATCGGATTAATCCTGTTTGGACTCGCCCTGAGCTTGCAGGCAATTCCAGTCATCTTATTAAGCAGTTTGGTGCTGGTGGTCTGGATCTGGCTGACGGGTGGTTTGCATCTGGATGGTCTGGCTGATACTGCTGATGCCTGGGTAGGTGGATTTGGTGATCCTGAACGTACCTTGGCCATCATGAAAGACCCGAGTTGTGGCCCGATTGGTGTACTGAGCCTATTCATTGTGTGCTTATTAAAATGGTCAGCAATTTATGTGCTGTTAGAACAGCAACTTTATTCAGCGCTGATTTTATTTCCGCTACTCGGGCGTTTGGTACCTCTGATGTTATTTTTAAGCACGCGCTATGTACGTGCCAAAGGTTTGGGATCTTCCATAGCAGAATTTATTCCAAAAACTGCTGCAATTTTTGTGATTAGCCTGTGTTTAATGGCATCCGTATATTGGGGCTGGTCTGGTATTTTGAGCAGTATCTGTTTTATAACGACTGTACTTTATTTAAGATTCAAATTTATGCAGCGCATTGGGGGTATTACTGGAGATACCGTAGGGGCAAGTATTGAAATTACAGAAGCGATCAGTCTTTTGAGTTTTGTTATAGCTAGCTTCTATCTACCTCTTATTTGGTTCTAAAGTAGGAAATGATCATGCTGATCACTTCCACATTATTTGTACTTTTTATTTATAAATAAGTGACAACAATCGAAATAATTGCAGGCCCAAACAACACCATAAATACCCCTGCAAGTACCATGCTTAAACAGGCAACCACGCCTTCTTCTTTATGGCGCATGAAGGCCTTACTGGTACCAAAACCATGTGCCGAATTACCCAGAGCAGCACCTTGGGCAAAACGTGAATTGAGCTTTAAACTTAAGAGTACGAAATCTGCAAGTACGCCGCCAGCAATGCCTGTAATCATGGTAAATAAAATGACCAGTTCAACCGAACCACCTATATGTGAAGTTAATTCCATTGCGAAGGGGGTCGAAATAGACCGTGCCATGAGACTATAAGATGTTTCCTGATCAAACTGAAACAGTTTAGCCAAGTAAAAAGCACTCATCACACCTGCCAGCATGCCAATCACAATACCTAAACCAATTGAAATGGCATGCTCTTTAATAACCTGACGATACTCAAAAATTGGAATGGCAAAGGCAACGGTTGCCGGACCCAGCATCCACACAATCCAATGACTTTCTTGCATATAAGTGTCATAGGAAATATGAAATACGACCATGAAAATGATCAACAAAAAAGGCACAAAAAGTGCCGGGGAAAGCAGCATATAAGGAAACTTGCGATAAAGCTTTTTCGTCAAGATGTATCCCACGATAGTAAGAACAAAACAAAGCACTGCAATCATGTTCATATTATTCCCCGTGTTTAAGCATGGTTGCTTCTTGGCTGTGCTGACGCTGCTTTAAACGTGATTCAATTTTAAAGCCAAGGTGTACGCTATATGCGGTAATTACCATCACGCACAGGGTTCCCAGGACAACAGCCAAAACCAGTTGCCAGCCTTGAGCGAGAAATAGGTTTTTATATTTGACCAGGCCGACCACGCAGGGAATAAATAATAAAACCAGTTCTGCCAGAATAAAGTCAGTACCGGTTTTGACCCATTGCACTTTAAAGAACCCTGTCAGCAATGCAGCCAGTAACAGCAATAGTCCGATCACACCCGCGGAAATTGGCAAATTGAAGGCATGCTGAATGACTGAGCCTAAAAACCAGATTGCGATTAAAATGCAGAGTTGCAGCACAATCAGCAAAAAGTGCGAATATCGTTGTGACATAGCCATCGTCTTAATATAATAGGAGAATTTTCATATATTTTAAATTTGACTGACTTGGTCAATTATGAATAATAAGAAAAAGATTATGCTTATTTGGAATATTTATGGATATTAAGAGCCTGAATATTTTTGTCAAACTTGTGCAATTGCAAAGCTTTACCCGTACAGCTGAACATCTGTGCGTGACCCAGCCCACCATCAGTAAAGCAATTCGCCAACTGGAAGAAGAAACCGGTGTAGCCTTATTTCACAAGGGACAAGCTGGACGTAAACGTGAAGTTTTACTTACTTATATGGGCGAACAGATTTATCAACATGCTTTGGTGATTATAGAAGAACAGCAGCGTATTTTTGACTCCATTGAGCAAGTTCGGCATTTACGGAAGGGCAAGCTCATACTGGGCTTGCCGCCACTGGGTTCGGTACTTTTAAGTAGCCTGATTGCCAAATTTCACAAACAATATCCGCATATAGAATTAAGGTTTCTGGAAGTTGGGGCATCTGGCATTGAAGAGGCGATTTTGGCCAAAAAAGTCGATGTCGGGATTTTACTGGGGCATTTAAAACCGCAATTCAGTGGAATTCCAATAATGGATTCACCATTATGTCTGCTTTCACGTAAAGCAAGCCATTGGAAAGACCGGAAAAAAGTTCAGCTTATTGAATTAAAAGAAGAGACATTTTTGCTCTATGACGACACCTTCAGTTTAAACAATATGATTATTCAGGCCGCAAATTATGTCGGTTTTGAACCGCATGTGGTGTGTAAAAGCAGTCAATGGGACTTTATTGCCAAAATGGTCGAATCGGATGTCGGCATTGCCTTATTACCCAAAATTTATTGTGATCAGCTCGATCAGGAAAAATATAACATCAGCCTACTGGAAAGTCCCAACCTGAACTGGACCTTAAGCATGGCCTGGAATACCACGGTTGCCATGAATCCTGCCACGCGGGCATGGTTAAAAATTATTGAAGAAAATCAGGATAAAATTCATTTTTAAGGTATGTTTGCTACCTTCATTCCAGTATTGTTTTTTTGATTTTTATGGATACATTCTTATTATTTTAGGAGGAATCATTGTCCTGATTTAGGCTCATGTATTTCCGAATAGCCAAAGTTGAACAGCGGTATTGAGCCATGAGGATGGATTACGATTCAGACATGCGAGCAGCTACAAATTCCTTGCAAAAATTCGTAAACCGATTCATTTTAGTATCAATTTAAGCGCGGTGACTCAACACAATGAAATGGGACGAAATTGGCGAACAACCCTGTTCAATTGCCAGAACCTTATCGGTGATTGGCGACCGCTGGACTGTGCTGATTTTGCGAAATGCTTTTTTAGGCATGCGCCGTTTTGAATCCTTTCAGCAAAATCTGGGTATTACCCGCCATGTGCTGTCTGACCGTTTAAAGCATTTGGTCGAGCATGGTATTTTAGTCAAAAAGCCCTATGTACAGCGGCAAGAGCGATATGAATATTGCCTGACGGAAAAAGGGCTGGCACTTTATCCCATTTTAATGTCTATGGCACATTGGGCAGACCAATGGATGAATAAAGATCTGGGACAGCCCATGCAATACATTCATCAAAGCTGCGGGCATAGCATGACGCCACGTCTGGTCTGTTCAGAATGTAATGAAACCATTCACGCCAAGCACATTAAAGCTGAACTGACTCCGGATTATTTCAATTATCTGCAACAACACAAGATCCAGTCTTAATCCCTCCGTTGGGCATTATAGACAATTCGGTGGTTTGGGAATTCCTGCCAGACGGCTTAAATGACGTGCCACTAAACCAGTCTGAAATTTATCTTGTAATAGCGCATTATTGATGTCGGAACTGACTGTTTTCATTAGAAATTTAATCAGCGGACGGGTGGCCGGTGAATGTCCAAACTGCTGATAGAACTGGCGCACGGCATGCAAGACTTCAAAATGCCATGTTGTAAGTTCTAAACTTAAAGTGTTTGCTAATTCTTGCGCAACCTGTTCATTCCAAATGGTGTAATCGACTAAGTGACCATCTTGGTCAAGCTCTAAATTCATCATTAATCTCAAATTAGTTCAAACGGATACAACGGCTATAATTCAGGCAAAGATCTGCAAATTCGGCATAAGAAATAATCTGCAGATGTTGTGATGATTGTCCTGCCAAAATTTCTGCATCTGTATCCAGCACATAGATACGATTCAGCTGTTGCAAAAATGGCTGTTGAAACTGTAAGACCGATTCGCCCATCAGTACAACACTATCTTCAGGGCCGTAGAGTTGTGCTAATTTTTCCAGAGCAGCAGGTGTCGCTGAAAAACTGCTTTGTAGCAAATATAAACTTTTATGCGTCATTATTGTTTCACTCGTCATATTTACCAGTACAGCACAAAATCGAAACTTTGAATCAGCTCAGGACTGAATTCAACAAATTCAATCTCTTGTTGAGCCTGAGCAACGAAGATGGAGTTACGGTTTTTATTTTCCACCAGCACCGGACTTAAATCGTAAAATTCAAAGCTATCGACCATGTTCGAAGCAACTTTAAAGGCATGTTTAAGCTGATCAAATTGCACTTCTGAATGCAGTAAACTTAGGGCGGCATCTTGCAACAAAACTTTGACTTCACAGCCAAACGTTGCCAGTACCATAGTGGCAGACAAGCTTTCATGCACTTGTAAATTGGCAAGATTTGCTTGAGTTAGAATAACGAGTACAGATTTCACACAATTTACCTTTTAAAAGCAACAAATTCCCAAAAATAACATCTTAGAATTGAATCAGACGTTGTGTTGATTGTACTGCATCGGCAAGTTCACCCAGTCCAACCAGTTCAAAGCCTTGAGCAAGATTATGTTGGCTAATCTGATGTCGTTTAGCATTTTCCTGATCCGAAATACCCCGCGTCAAAGCAGCACTGACACATACCGGTAAGCGAATGGCCAGCTTCTGCCATTCTTTAGTCAAATTACGCTGGTCATCTGGAACCCATTGTAAGGCATTCGCAACAGCGACTCCGTCCTGATAGAAAAACACGCGAAATGGCTGCTTTTTAGCCTGTAAGGCCTGTGCCAGACCTAGCGCGTGCCATGCATAGATCGAGGTTGGAGCGGAGGTAATTAGTAATAAGGTGCTCATCGAAATTCACTTGAGGAATGCCCAATCCAATATTGATGCATCCAAACTTCATAAGAAAAGGGTAGTATACAATGATTTTAGTGACTGGTGGTTTAGGCTTTATAGGCTCACATATTGCGTTAAGCCTGATGGCTCATGGACAAGAAGTCATCATTGTCGACAATTTATCCAATGCAAATTTACAAACCTTAGAACGACTTGAATATATTTCGGGCAGCTATGTGCCCTTTGTCAAAATTGATATTCGCAACACCCCTGCATTAAACAAAGTTTTTGAACAATATTCTGTAGAAGCGGTCATACATACTGCCGGTTTTAAATCGATAGAAGAATCGGCACTGAAACCGCTGGAATATTATAACGATAATGTCAGTTGTATCATGAGTCTGCTGCGCGCCATGCAGCGCACAGGAATCCGAACACTGATTCATTTATCCAGCTTGGCAGTCTATGGGCAGTCGAGTCTGATCCTGACCGAAGATGTGCCTTTTAACTATTCTTATCCGAACCCCTATGTAAAATCACAACAAATGGTGGAAGAAATCATCCGTGATACTGCTTTGACCGACAGTGAATGGAAAATTGCCATTTTAAGATTGTGCAATATTGCCGGTGCTTTTGAACACGCCGTGCTCGGAGAATTCGTTGCACCTTTGCCGAAAAATATTATTCCATTGGCCTTACAGGCAGCAGCCAGACAGCGTGAATATATTGAGCTGCGTCAGCAAGCGCAGACCTTGGACCGCACTGTAGAACGTAGCTTCTTACACGTGCTGGACTGCTGCGATGCCATTATGGCAACTTTAAAGTGGCTCAGAACTCAGCCCTATACCTGTGATGCGTTTAATATAGCCGGGCAGAATATGTCCATTCGCGCTTTGCTGAGTGAAGTGGCTAAAGTTACCCAGACTGAAATTAAAACCATTGATGCCCCATTTTATAGTTATGCTGAAATGGATCAGGTCGGTGCAACTGCGGAAAAAGCCCATGAAATTTTACAATGGCAACCGAAACGCAGTATTACCCAGATTGTTGAAGATGGCTGGCGTTTTTATCAGCAAACATTAAAAGGACATTAATAAATAAAACGCAAACAATAATCATTTACATTAAGAAAATGTTTGATTAAGATCATTGAATATGTCAAAACAGATGAATTGGCTAAAGCTATAAAACTACATGGAAATGAGGTTGATGATGCAGACACGTATTGAACATGACACGATGGGCGATGTAGAAGTTCCCAGTGAAGCAATGTGGGGTGCGCAAACACAGCGTAGTTTGCAAAACTTTAAAATTGGACAGGAGCGTTTACCACGGCCGATGATTCGTGCCATGGGGCTGGTAAAAAAGGCAGCAGCCATTACCAATGCCGAGTTAGATCAAATTCCTCATGAATTGTCGCATTATATTGTCGATGCTGCAGAAGAAGTCATTAGCGGGAAATGGGATAGCCAATTTCCGTTGGTGGTTTGGCAAACCGGTTCAGGCACGCAAAGCAATATGAACTGCAATGAAGTGATTGCCAATATTGCTAACCAGAAACTGGGCAATCCTTTAGGGGCACAAAAACCGGTGCATCCCAATGATCATGTCAATCGTGCGCAGTCGACCAATGACTCATTTCCAACTGCCATTCATGTGGCAGCAAGTTTGCAGATCAATGAACTGCTGATTCCTGCGGTCGCACGTCTACGCGATACATTAGAAGCGAAATCAAAAGAATTTTCAGATATTGTTAAAATTGGCCGTACTCATTTACAGGATGCCACACCTATAACACTGGGTCAGGAATTTAGTGGCTATGTGTCACAACTTGAGCATGCTTTAAAGCGTTTGCATTATGCCTTATTGGGTTTATATGAATTGCCTTTAGGTGGTACAGCGGTCGGAACGGGATTAAATGCACATCCTGAATATGCGGTCAAAGCAGCAGCACAGTTGGCTACATTAACCGGTTTACCTTTTGTGACTGCACCGAATAAATTTGAAGCCTTAGCTGCGCGGGATGCCGCAGTATTTGCATCGGGTGCCTTAAAAACTTTAGCCAGCAGTTTAAATAAAATTGCCAATGACATTCGCTGGTTGGCCAGTGGTCCGCGTTGTGGCTTTGGCGAAATTTGCATTCCTGAAAATGAACCAGGTTCAAGCATTATGCCGGGCAAGGTCAATCCAACCCAAAGTGAAGCCATGACCATGGTGGTAGCGCAAGTGCTGGGAAATGACACGACCATTAACGTGGCAGGGGCTTCGGGTAATTTTGAGCTGAATGTGTTCATGCCGGTGATAGCATTTAACTTATTGCAATCGATTCAGTTATTGGGTGATGCATGTAATAGTTTTAATGATCACTGCGCGATTGGTATTGAGCCAAACCGGGAAAAAATTGATCACTTCCTGCATAACTCACTGATGTTGGTGACCGCCTTAAACCCGGTAATTGGTTATGAAAATGCAGCGAAGGTGGCAAAAACGGCTTATAAGGAAGGTAAAACCTTAAAACAGGTCGCGGTCGAATTGAATCTGGTGACTGCGGAACAGTTTGATGCCGTGGTGATTCCTGAAAATATGGTTTCACCTAATGTGAAATAAGTATCTAAGGACGGGAACAGCTATCAATTGATCATCAGTGGTTTTTTATCTGGGGCATATATGCGTACAAGATATGGAGAAATTAACTGCCGATGATTGATTATGCTTGATGTTTTAATTTAAAAGCTCGCCAAATGGTGGGCTTTTTTGATCTTTATGGTAAATTAATTGCACAATTAAAAGCCCATGGGGATTGTCTGTGAAAGAAGCACTAAAAGAATATCGCATTGAAAGAACCAAGCTTGAAGATGAAATACAAGAATTTCTTACCCAAAAATTCGCAGAATTTAAAGAAAAGACTGGGGCTGAAGTTATTCATTTAGACGTAAACATTGAAGTACTGGATGATCATGAAGCAGATGCTTTTATTGAAAGTGTGTTTGTTAGTACAGATTTATAGTGAATAGTCAGAAAGTAGAAGCTCATCAAAAGGTGAGCTTTATTTAATACACATAAATTTACCTACCATACAAAAAGCTATCGAACTGGGCTTGGAGTGCAATCGGTATAAGTGATAGTTATATATGCTTGGATTTCTGATTGGTTGAGGTGAAATATGAAATTATTAACTTTAATTGGTGCAGGTGTGGCAGCCGGATATTGTTATAAGAAAGTTAAAAATAGGAAGAAAAATACAAAATCCAATGACTTTCGAGAAATAGAGGAACAAACCAAGGCACAGAATATCACTGTTTAATTTATGAAAAGGTCTCACAACGTTGTGAGGCCTTTGTTAATTTTCCACAGCCATGATTTTGATTCACAGCTAAATTTTTTGATTCGTAATACAACTTAAATCGATGACAAGAATGATAAATTCTTTGTTTATTTAGTAATCTATAGATCGAATAAAGCGTGTAGGTGATTTAAACGACCTATAAAATAGAGTTTTTATTTCATATAGGAAATGCATATGGTTTGGCTTATTGCTAAATATGCTATAACTGCTGGGATGGTCATACTAATTTCAGAAGTGGCCAAACGTAGTGACCGTGTGGGGGGATTGATTGCAGCCTTACCTATGGTAACGGTACTGGTGCTGATATGGATGAAAATTGAAAATCAAGATCCCCAGAAAATTTCCAATCATGCTTGGTATACTTTTTGGTATGTAGTCCCGACCTTACCTATGTTTTTAGCATTTCCAATACTTTATCAGCATTGTGGATTCTGGCTGTCTCTAGCCATGTGTTGCGTAATGACTATCCTTATTTTTCTTGCCTGGGCTGTCATTTTGCGCCATTTCGGTATTGATGTAATGTTAAAGTATTAAAACGATTACTCACCTTGAATCAGAAGGAAGACTTGATAGAGAAATGCTAATTTCCTGTTGGAAAACCATGAAACATCCATTGGATTCTATACAAAATAACGAGGATTAAAATTACTGAAAAGATGATTTCTAATTTCTTCATTTTTAAGTATTTCTAAAATTAACTTAATATACCCTATACGAAATGAAAAATTATTTGGATATAAATCATTTTCTTAACCTTTATGTTAACTTCAATTACCTCTGATTGGATTTTTTATTTAAGAAAAGTATCTGTGGTTTTGGAGTGATAAGTTAAATGTCGGTGTCCTAAGTAACCAGTAAACCAAATGCCAGGAATTAGAAGTAGACCCAAGCCAATCCATAAGGAAAGAGTAACTGGTCAAATAATTGATGAAGAGTTAGTACTGTTAGGTTTGGTAAATCATTTAGATGTTCACGAAAGTGATCAGGATTTACATCCTTTAAAGCCCTATAGAAAAACGGAAGAGTAAATAACCAGACCATACTGGTAGTCACAATTTTAATTATGATTACATATTTCATTATTGGACAGTTCTTAGCATTCCTACCCGGCAATCAGATAAAATGTGAATTAACGAACTTCTTAAGAGCAGGAATGATAAAAAATACAGCTTTTATTATTAAAAATAAATATTTATTGAATAATTTTAGCTAAACAATTTAGAATAAAAACTACACAGCTCTAGGTGTCATTCAGTCCGTGAACTTACCAGATACCCAGTATTTTTTGTTAGTTTACCCGATTTGCTTAATGCTCATTGGTGCCGTCTTTGTTGTTGCACATTTATGCTTTAAAGCTCCCCAATATTTATTGTGGATGGGTCTGAGTTGTATTTTGCCATCAGTAGCATTAGGTGCACAGACTCTGATGACCAATGTACAACTGAAACTGACTGCACCCTGGTTTGCACTTTTCTATTTAGGCGGGGCGTGGGCAGTCGCACATGGAATGCTGTTAAAAGCCAATTCCAGGTTAAATATATTTGTAGCTTCGCTTTTTGTGATAGCGGCTATGGCTTCACTTTTATATTTCAAGTATATCGATGAGCAGTTATGGCTACGCATAGTCATAATTAATATTGTGATTTTATGTTTAGAGGCCTTAGCACTTCCGAAAGTGTATGCTTTATTGAAAAGAACAGAGGTCTTGGAAAAGCTTTTATGCTTTAGTTACTTTCTCTTAGTTGCTTATGCGGTTATCAGAACTTTAATAGTCATTGTATACCTTCAAAATGTGCAAATGGTCACCTTAGCCACAACAAAGTGGTGGATGATGATGATTGCAGTAAATATACTCCTCAGTCTGTGGTTTGCAATTGTCGTTTCAGCTGTAGCTGTAAAAGAAAGGTTTAGTATCATTAACGAAGAAAGGTTGAAAGATCCTTTAACGCAGCTGTATAACCGTAATGGTTTTCTAGAAAAAACAGAAGATTTGTTTAAAAAAATGCAGCATGGTGAAGTTTATCTTGTGATGTGTGATGTTGATCATTTCAAGATTATAAATGATACATGGGGACATACCGTAGGGGATAAAATCTTGTGCACAATTGCGGACATATGCAGATCCAACATTAGGGAAGGTGATGTTATCGGCAGATATGGCGGAGAAGAATTTATTATATTGCTGCAAAGTTCAGATGAAAAATCTTCATTAGCTTTAGTTGAGCGCTTACGCAAAAAAATTGAAGATCAACTTTTTATTAATAATATTAAAGCTACTGTAAGTTTTGGTGCAGCTCGAATAGATACAGAATCTCAGTTCATTAGTGCTTTAGAAATTGCAGATAAACGTTTATACAAAGCTAAAAACGCTGGCCGAAATAGGGTTTGCTTTAATTGAGCTTTTTAATTGTATGCCCAATATAGAAATAGAACCAAGTTTTGATTGTTTTGTCTTAAGCTTTTTTATTTATATGTCGAAATAAGAGCGTATGTCCCCAATTAGTGAGATTTATAAAGCTTAATTTAGCGTTGAATAAATTGGCATAATTGCTAAAATGCATTTCGTTTTTTATTACTGCTTTGCTCTTATTTTGCATTAGTTTTGCAAGGTAAAAATAAATGCTTGTAAAACAGTAATCTATCTAGGAAAATTTTCAATGTTCGATATTTATTTAACAGATGTTCAGAAAAAGGTGCAATTCAAGGATTATCCGGGTGAGCATCCTGTTAAATTTATTTTGAATTTTAAGAAGATTTTCCCAAGTGTGATGGAGCTGCTACTTCCGGTACTTCCTAATGATGAAAATCTGGATGAAATGACCTGGGAATCAACCACTGAAGATTTTGAACTGTTCAAATTATTGGTGGGTGGCTGGGGGATTATTGAATTACGTTTAAATGCAATTTCCCAATTTAAAAATAAAAATTATGCAGATCAATTGGTTAAAACTGCACAACAAAAGCGTAAAGCCTTTGCCAAAAGCCAGCCAAAATTGAAAACAGTTGAACTTGATTATCTATTTATGCATGAAGTTCATGCATTGATTGATGCCGAGTTGGTCGAAATTGGTGAAAAATTCTATTTGCCAACTTTACGAGATCTCTGGAAGAATAAAGTGGCACAAAATGTGTTGAATGCTAAATTCTAAACTTTGCTGAAATATAGTAAAAATCCTCCAAATATTGGAGGATTTTTTTATTAAGATAGAATATCTTAAAACTGCTTTGAGTGAATTAAACCTTTGCATATAAAAAATTAAAGATTTAATTATCAATAAAATATACTAGAAATTGTAATAGTTATTGCATATGGTAGGCTCACTGCAAGTATTTGTCTGCATTGTTGTAAAAGTTGATATTTCACATTTGCTTAACAGTGTGGGCAGCTTGTCTAAAATCTTCCCGAAGAAATATCAAAGGATTTCATCAAATGTCGAATCAGTTTTTAGATTTAATTAATAAACGCCGTACCATTTATGCCATAGGTAAAAATGTAGAGCAAAGTCCTGAATATTTAACTGATTTGATCAAGCATGCCATTAAGCAAAGTCCATCATCGTTTAACTCGCAATCTTCACGTGCAGTGATTTTGTTTAATGAGCAGCATGAGAAATTTTGGGGCTTTGTAAAAGAACAACTTAAGGCCTATGCAAAAGACCAAGAAAGTGCAGTAAAAACCAGTGCCAAAATGGACAGCTTTGCTGCGGGCGTGGGTACGGTTTTATTCTTTGAAGATATGGATGTGATTCAAGGTTTGCAAGAGCAGTTCCCGTCATATGCAGACAACTTCCCGGTTTGGGCGGAACATTCAACCGCGATTGCCCAGTTTGCCACTTGGACGGCCTTACATACCGATGGCTTGGGTGCTTCGCTTCAGCATTACAACCCGATTGTCGATGAACAGGTTCATGCAGAATGGGATATTCCAGCCAGCTGGAAACTTCGTGCCCAGCTCGTGTTTGGTTCGGTAGAAGGTGAAGCCAAAGACAAAGGTTATATGGATGATGCAGCCCGTTTTAAAGTGTTTAAATAATTTTTAGATCAGCATCCTTTCTTGCGCCAAGTCATCAAACTGTATTTTATGATTGGCTCAAGGAGGGTGTGGTTTATTTTTTATAGCATATAATTTTTTAGAAGATAATCTTCGAATATTGCTTTTTTTTCTTTCAGCTATTTATAAAAAACGGGGCTCACTCCTTGGAGTATCGCCGCCGTTTGAATTACAGATTTAAATTGAATGTGATACTTAAGCTTTAAGCAGCAGCCTGCTGGCGTTTGCTTGCAGTACGTCCATGCAACAGAAAATAGATAACGATACAAGCCAATACAGCCATAGCACTATAAAAATACAGCTGTGCATAGGAAATATAATCGAGTGCCTGACCAATGAAATAAGGACCAAAACCTAGGCCTGCATCGAGGAAAATGAAAAAGGTTGAGGTGGCAAAGCCCATTCGTTCAATGTTGGCACTTTTCACTGCAACGGTTTGGCAAACCGACTGAATGTTGCCATAGCCAAAACCGAGTAAGCCTGCACACAGTAACAGCATAAATGAACTGTGTGCCTGACTTAATAAAACCAGGGCAATGGCCATGATGATAAAGGCCGGATACATAATGATGTTTTCACCTTTACGATCCATCAGTGGGCCAGTAAATGGTCGTGATATCAAGATGGCAATGGCATACATCAAAAAGAAGAAAGAAGCGGTTTCAACCAGATCGATTTCTTTGGCATAGAAATTGATAAAGGACAGCACACCCGAATAGCAAATCGATGCCAATAGCATAATGATTGAAATAGGCAGGGCCTTCATTTCAATAAACTGGGAAATAAAACTTGGTTTTTTTACACTGACTTGAGTTTCAACTGTTTTGGGATGTTGTGGTAAGTTGGGAACTTGAATCATCAACGCCACAATTAAACAGCACACAGCAATGAGGGTAGATAAGGCAAAAATCGCGTTATAACCGACATGCAGCATCATCCAGATAGCCAGAAAAGGGCCAATTGCGGTACCCAAAGTACTGCTCATGCTGTAGTAGCCAATACCTTCACCACGACGGGTTGGCGGTAAAATCTGGGCAATGATGGTTCCCAATACGGTCGATGCCATGCCCATCATAAAACCATGCATGAAGCGTACACCCAGCAAGGCAGCGACATTCAGGGGAATGAAATAGAATCCGGAAAAAATCAGAAATCCAATTAACCCTACAATCATGGTGGTTTTGCGGCCAAAACGTTCCAGAAACTTACCCACAAGCAAACGGCCAATCAGGGTGCCAACAATAAATAATCCGGAAACCAGACCTGCCTGAGCAGTCGTTGCACCCAGTTCAGCAACGGCATAACCGACAATGACCACCACAAGAAGATAAAAGGTCAGTACCAGCTGAAAGTTAATGGAACTGACAAGAATAAAATTTCTTGTCCATAAGGGGGCATTATCACTCATGCTGTTCACCTGTTCTGTTGATTTCAAGATCATTCATGATGGCACGTAAAATTTTGACGGAGCGTTGAATATCTTGCTGATCCAAGTTTTGAATCAGCTGTCTTTCAAAGTTGTCTATTTCGGCAGCACACTGTTGAAAAAGCGCTATGCCTTGATCACTCAGCATCAGTTTTTTTTGACGTTTGTCTTCAGTTTCGATTTGGCTCAAAACACCCATTTGCATCAGCACATGTATACGCTTGGCAATCGATGGCTTGGACACATTTAAATAGTCTGCCATTTCTATAGAGGTACAACCATGCTTTTCCTGAATCACAAAGAGGATTTGCCATAAGGAATAATTAAGCTGATAGGGAAGTAAAATTGTATTGATTTCATCACTCATCATTCGTGCGCAGCGCAGGAGTGAAGGACGAAACCCGAGTAAGGAATTCATAATAGTTAACCAGGGTAACTAACTATCTGCAATTTTATGCTTCTTTATATGATTGTTCAAGTTCAAATCAGGCCGGGATCAAGATTCCTAGTCAAAATACAGGTCAATGGAAGCTAGCATGTTAGGCTTTATTTCGGGTTAGTTAATTGGGCTGGAAATATTAAAGCAACATACTTTGCTTAAAATTTAGGCGTATTCTAAAAACTGTTCAAAACAACAAAATGACATCTCTAAAAATCTGCATGATCAATCATCAGCCGAACAAATTAAAAAAGGTGAGGTTATGAATTTAGGATTAACAGCACTTGAGCTTGCGCGAATTCAGTTCGCTTTTACTGTCTCTTTTCATATTATTTTCCCGGCTATTTCCATTGGCCTGGCAAGCTTTCTGGCGGTTCTAGAATGGCGCTGGCTAAGAACCCAAGATCCGGTCTATCAGGACCTGTTCAAGTTTTGGGTCAAAATATTTGCCATTGCCTTTGGTATGGGCGTGGTTTCCGGTGTGGTCATGAGCTACCAGTTCGGAACCAACTGGAGTGAATTTTCACGCATCTCCGGTAGTGTAACCGGGCCACTTCTAGCCTATGAGGTGCTCAGTGCATTCTTCCTGGAAGCCGGATTCCTGGGCATTATGCTGTTTGGCTGGGGGCGTGTTGGTCCTCGAGCACATTTCTTTGCCACGGTCATGGTGGCTCTCGGAACCTGTATTTCCATGTTCTGGATTCTATCATCCAACAGCTGGATGCAGACACCGCAAGGCTTTAGTATTGAAAATGGCATTATCGTTCCGCAGGATTGGCTAGCCATTGTTTTCAATCCTTCTTTCCCGTATCGTTTGGCGCATATGGCAATGGCTGCATTTCTGGTGTCAGCCTTGCTGGTGGCAAGTACAGCAGCGTGGCACTTATTGAAAGGACGCCGTGATGCCATGGTTAAAACTTCTTTTTCCATGGCCTTATGGATGATATTGGTGCTTACCCCTTTGCAGGTTCTGATTGGCGATCTGCATGGTATTAATACCTTAAAGCATCAACCTGCAAAAATTGCAGCAATTGAAGGACATTGGGAAACCAACCATAACCAAGGCATGCCGCTGTATTTGTTTGGTATTCCGGATATGCAGGCAGAGCAGACCCGTTATGGATTGACCATTCCAAATGCCGGTAGTCTGATTCTGACTCATTCCATGAACGGTAAAGTGCCGGGCTTGAAAGAATTTGCACCTGAAGACCGTCCAAACTCAACCATTATTTTTTGGAGTTTCCGGGTCATGGTGGGCCTGGGCGTGTTGATGCTGTTATTGGCGCTAGTCGGTTTATGGCTCAGAAAAACTGGCCGTCTTTATGAAAGTTCGGGGTTTCACCGTTTTGCCCTGATTATGGGACCTTCGGGTTTTATCGCAATGTTGGCTGGCTGGTTTACTACAGAAGTTGGACGTCAACCTTGGGTCGTGTATGGGGTATTAAGGACTAAAGATGCACTGTCCCCGGTGTCGGCAGAACAGGTTGGTTTAACCCTGATTATTTTTGTACTGGTGTATTGCGTAGTGTTCGGGGTTGGCATCTATTACATGCTCCGAATCATGCATAAAGGTCCGGAATTTGTTCATTATATGCCGCATAGTGAAGAGAAGGTTATTCAGGCTTCACATCGTCCATTGGGCAGTACCGATGAAGAGCTGGATGGTCAGCCTTTAGACAACCACCAGGAGAATGACAAATGATTGATTTATCTTTTATCTGGATTGTAATTATTGCGGTTGGTGTGCTGATTTATGTGGTACTGGATGGATTTGACTTAGGTATCGGCATCTTGTTTCCTTTCTTTAAAGCGCAACAAGAACGTGACGTGATGATGAATACCGTGGCTCCAGTATGGGATGGCAATGAAACCTGGATGGTATTGGGCGGGGCAGGCTTATTTGCCGCTTTTCCCCTGGTGTATTCGACGGTACTTTCTGCGCTATATCTGCCTATCATTTTGATGGTTGTTGCCCTTATTTTCCGCGGAGTGGCTTTCGAATTTCGTTTTAAATCCAGACGCAACCGGCATCTTTGGGATATGGCCTTTATTGGAGGCTCTATTCTGACTGGATTTTTCCAGGGCATCATTCTGGGAGCATATATTCAAGGCATTAAAACCACCAATGGGGTTTACACTGGAGGCGGCTTAGATTGGCTCACGCCATTTTCGGTTTTTACCGGGGTTGGAGTGGTGGTGCTGTATGCCACTTTGGGCTGTGGCTGGCTCATTTTTAAAACAGATGCAGACTTACAAAATCGAATGTTTCAGCTCATGCCAAAGCTGATTATTGCCTTATTCATCATTTTTGGCGCCGTCAGTATTTATACGCCTTTGGCCCATCCTGCAATTGCCGAGCGCTGGTTTAGCCAGCCTCAGCTTACCTATTTCAGTCCGGTGCCCATTCTGGTTTTAGTGTTTACCTATCTGGCTTTACGTGCCTGCAAGCAACGTAAGGAACTCAGTCCATTTGTTTATACTTTGGCACTGGTTTTCTTAGCCTATACGGGATTCCTGATCAGTTTATGGCCATATATCATTCCACGTTCAGTCACGATTTGGGAGGCAGCAGCACCTCAAAGTAGTCAGTTATTTACCCTGATTGGTGCATTACTGTTGATTCCAATCATTATTATTTATACAGGGTTGTCTTACTGGGTCTTCCGCGACAAAGTACGTATTGGTGATAAAGGTTATCATTAGGGAGTAAATATGAAACTTTCACAGACGCAGTGGTTTATTGTGCTGTGGCTGGGTGGATTTTTTGCTTTAGCCCTTATTGCCGGGGTATTCCGGTTGCTGGTTCAATTGGCTTATTATCTTTAACTCTCAAGAATAGCTATTAAAGTGGCCAGCTTAAAACAGGCCACTTTATTTTTATAGAGAAAATTTGATGTGATCATACCCACTCAAATCCCTTTTTAACGTCATTGTTGTTCTATACTTGAATGCTATTTATTTTGCTTACGATAAACGCTGGGACGTACCGGATGTGAATTTTTCCATAAGCCTTTTTTCTGCTTTTTGGCCTGGTTTTGTAGCGCCAGCCATTTTTGTTTTTGAGTCAGATTTTTAATATATTCCTCGTATACCCAGGCCGCGCCGCGTTTGACCAGTTCCTGATTGATATTGCGTCTAAAACGATGAATCACCCCAACGCAGCGGCCATAGTGATCGACATCGGTAATCTCGACACGGACCCATTTGTAATAGACCATTTTTTAACCAGACGCTGTGATTCCTTGCCATAAGTTTGCGTCGATTCAGGGGCATCTACATAGGCAAAGCGAAGTTTGGTTTCTGAACGCCGTAAGTTAAAACGTGTGCAGGTGAGGGTATCGCCATCACTGACGGCAATGACTTTACACCAGTATTTTTTCCCTTTTTTGAAAGGTTTAAATAGTTGTGTCAAATACAGGTTAATTTTCCGGAAAATAAAAAATAAAACCGCACACAGCAGCATGCCCAATAGAATGAGCCAGAAAGGGGAGAGATTTGCCAACATAGAAAGATTTTGGATAAATGAGCCGGAAATTTCAGCGCCCATTCATCTATAAAATGAGAAAAATAAGGAGGTCAAGTTTAAGTGAATTGGCATAAATTAAAGGCTGAATAAATAACCAAATAGCACTCAATCCCTTGCCAATTCAGCATTTCGTTTATTTATTCGGCAATAGCTTATATTTGAATCACAAATAACATAGATCAATTTTCCATGCCAAAGATAATATAAATAGCCTAAGTTGATTCTATGTTTTTTTCATGCGGAAGCTAAGCTATAACAAGACCCTTTTTTTAGAAATGACATATATTGATTTCACGTTTAAATAGCCTAAGCAAATTAATGACCTTAACCATAAATAGCCTAAGTAAAAATTTTAGAAATTTCGCTTCGCAAAAAATGATGCCGTGAATTTTCTTTCAAATCATTATGCCAATACATCCCCAAATAAATAAGCGGCATGTCTACAGGCACCGGAAAAATATTTAATGCTGGAGAAACTTGCAAATGGGTCAGCAAATTTTGAGGAATAGTTAAAACCGATTTTGGATTTTGCAGCAAAATCTGTAAAGCAGTTGAATAGTGCTGGCAGCGTAAAGAAATCTGTCGTGATAGTTGTTGACGGTTTAAATAAATATCTTCAACTAAAACACCAGTACGCCGTGATGAAACGCCAATATGCGACGAGGCGAGATAGATTTGTTCATTCATATTTTGCTGCTGTGTACACACCACAAAATGGTCTTGCACGAGTTTTTGGAATTGAATTTTTTCACCAAAATTTTGCTCCAGATCAATGACAAAATCTATTTGCTGGGTAGCGAGGTCAGTCACAATGCTTTTACGGTCGAGCTTGCTACTAAAAAATTGAATATCCAGATCCAGGCTTTGGAAGTGTTGTACCAGTTTGGGAAAAATCATCGGTTCAATTTCATCATGTACCGCAATTTTTAGGCTTTGCACCATGCTGGGATCAAAACTTTGTTTTTGTATGGATATATTTTGAATGGCAAATAGTGCATTTTTAATGACCGGATAAATTTGCTCGGCAAAAGGTGTAGGCAACATTTTACTGCCGGCACGAGCAAACAAGTCATCCTGCAAATGCTGTCTTAAACGCTGTAAGGCATGGCTGGCAGCAGATTGGCTAATACACAAAATTTGCGCAGCCTTAGAAATGCTTTTTTGCTCATAAACTGCAATAAATAAGGGATATAAGTTAATGTCTATGCGATGAAAAACAGCTATATCGATCACGGCTTTATTATGAATACTGTTCATGATGTTCTATTGAATTAAATCATTTTATTCATAATAGTTTTCAGGTTATGTTGTTGTAAAGATTAGATCACATAATATTTTAAGGAAGTTGCCATGTTTGAATTGTCAGCACGCGCACAGGATTATATTGAAAGAACAAAAAAGTTTATTAAGGAAGAAATTGAACCGGTTGAAACCGAGTTTTGGAATGATGTTCATGAACTCAATCAAGGTGGCGACTGGACAACATGGCAATGGCCGACTCAACTTGAAATATTAAAAAATAAGGCCAAGGCAGCAGGTCTCTGGAATATGTTTTTGCCTGATCCTGTTTTGGGGCAAGGACTTTCAGTTCAGGAATATGCACATATTGCCGAACTTTCCGGTCGTAGTTTAATTGTGCCAATCGTATTTAACTGTAATGCGCCTGATAGCGGTAATATGGAAGTATTATGGCGTTATGGTTCTGAACAACAGAAGCAACAATGGTTAACGCCACTGCTTGAAGGAAAAATCCGTTCAGTCTTTTGCATGACTGAACCTGCTGTGGCATCCTCTGATGCCACCAATATGCAGGCGACGGCGATTGTCGAGGGAGACGAAATTGTTCTGAATGGCCGTAAATGGTGGTCATCGGGTCTAGGTGATCCAAATGCCAAAATCATCATCTTTATGGCACATACGCCCGACGCAAGCAAAGACCGTCATCATCAACATTCTATGGTTCTGGTTCCTATTGATACGGCGGGGGTGAAAATTGAACGCATGCTACCGGTTTTTGGCGATTATGATGCTCCGCATGGTCACGGTGAAATCAGCTTTAACAATGTACGCGTACCGGTAGCCAATTTTATTGGCGGTGCAGGTCAGGGTTTTGAAATTGCCCAAGGTCGTTTAGGGCCGGGCCGTATTCACCATTGCATGCGCTGTATCGGCGCGGCGGAAAAATCACTTGAGCTGATGATTGACCGTGGTATGAGCCGCACTGCTTTTGGCAAGGAAATCTTAAAACTGGGTGGCAATCTGGAACGCGTTGCAGAAGCACGGGTCGCCATTGACCAGGCACGTTTACTTACACTTTATGCTGCTTATAAGATGGATACTTTGGGTAATATGGCAGCACTGACTGAAATTTCAGCAATTAAAGTGGTTGCGCCAAGTGTACTGGAAAAAGTGGTGGATATGGCCATGCAAATTCACGGCGGTGCCGGCGTTTCACGTGATACACCACTGACCGGTTTCTTTGCTCAGGCACGTAGTTTACGTTTGGCCGATGGTCCGGATGAAGTACATAAAGGCATGATTGCCAAACTTGAACTGGCAAAACGCGGTTATAGCTCACGTCATAAGAAAGAATCGTAAAAAGATTAAATAGAGAAATATGTGTTGAGACTTCTTACAACTTGCCTGAAAATTTTGCTGTTTATGAACAATGAATTAGCTATAAATAAGCAAGCGAAGAAGTCTTTTGAAATTGAAGATGTAGGGAAATAAGAATGTCAGTTATTGATGTGGGTGGAAATGTCCGTCAAGGTGAAGAGTTAGATGTCATTGCGGTTGAACATTGGCTCAAAGCACAAGGCATTGATTTACAAGGTCAGGTAGAAATTACGCAATATTCAGGCGGGGCATCCAACTGGACTTATCGTTTGAAATACGATAATGCTGACTTAATTTTACGTCGCCCACCTAAAGGAACTAAAGCCAAATCTGCCCATGACATGGCACGTGAATATAACGTGCAAAAAAATCTGGCCCCTTTCTATCCGGTCTTGCCTGAAATGCTGGCGCTGTGTCAGGACGAATCCGTAATTGGCTGTGACTTCTATGTGATGCAGCGCGTGGAAGGCATTATTCCACGTGCCAATTTACCTAAAGAGCTGAACTTTAATGAAGCCCAAGTTCACGAATTATGTATTAATGTCATCGACAAACTGATCGATCTGCATCAAGTACCTTATGTCGGTACAGAACTGGAAAAATTGGGTAAAGGTGAGGGTTATTGCCGTCGTCAGGTTGAAGGCTGGGATGCGCGCTATGAAAAAGCCAAAACCTTAAATGTGCCTTCTTTTAAATATGTTCGTAACTGGCTGAAAGATAATATCCCTGCCGATTCAAAAACCTGCGTCATTCATAATGATTGGCGTTTTGATAATGTGATTTTAGACCCAAACCATCCGACTAAAGTTATTGGGGTGCTGGACTGGGAAATGGCTACACTTGGTGATCCTTTAATGGACTTGGGTTGCGCACTGGCCTATTGGGTGGAAGAAAGCGACAACCACATTTTTAAAGCCACGCGTCGTCAGCCGACCAATTTAAAAGGCATGTTTACGCGTCAAGAAGTCGTGGATTATTATTTGGAAAAAACCGGCTTGCAACCTGAGAACTGGACCTTTTATGAAGTGTTCGGCATTTTCCGTTTAGCCGTGATTGCACAACAAATCTATTATCGTTATTTCCACAAACAAACCAATAATCCAGCTTTTAAGGATTTCTGGATTGTGATTCATGCCTTGCATATTCGTGCTTTAAAATTGATTGGTTTACAGAAACTTGAAGCCAATGAACTGGCGCAAAAATATATCGCCAAATTTAAGGAGCTGATGCCATCATGACCACAATTTATCTGATTCGTCACGGACAGGCTTCTTTTGGAGCGGAAAGCTATGATCAGCTTTCCCCTAATGGTGAATTACAGGCGAAATTATTAGGGCAATATTTCGATCAGATTCTAAAAGAAACGCCCTATGTGGTGGCTGGTTCGATGCAACGTCATCAGCAAACGGCGCAACTGGCTTTAGCAGAATGTTTTCCCGAAGCTGAAATTCAGACTGACAATGCCTGGAATGAGTTCAATCACCAGCAAGTTTTTGCCAAGTACGAACCACGCTTTAATGAACCACACTTGTTAAAGCAGGATGTGGCCAAAGAAGAAAATCCGCGTGCTTATCTGGCGAAAATTTTTGAAGGGGCGATCGAGCGCTGGACAGGTGGTGACTATCACCATGAATATGATGAATCTTGGCCACATTTTAAAAACCGGGTTGAAACAGCATTGCAAAATTTATGTGATGAACTGGCTAAGATAAAACCGCGTTATGCCGTAGTGTTTACCTCTGGTGGGGTGATTTCGGTAGCTGCCGGAAAACTATTAGAGCTGAATGCTAACCGGACTTTTGCCCTGAACTGGGCCATTGCCAATACCAGCATGACCACACTGCGTCTGGTGGGAAATGAACCACAATTACTGAGCTTGAATGAACACCATTTTATTAAGGCGGAAGATTCCAGGTTACTGACATGGATCTGATTTAAAAAAAATAGCAAAGGAAGAAAACATGGCAAAAACAATTTTAATTACCGGGGCAAGTTCAGGGATTGGTGCAGGTATGGCACGTGAATTTGCACAAAAAGGCTATAACCTTGCCATCTGCGCCCGTCGTTTGGAGCGTCTGGAAACTTTAAAACAAGAGCTGGAAAGCAAATACGGCGTAAAAGTCATAGCCAAAACCTTAGATGTGACCCATTACGATCAGGTCTTTGAAGTGTTCCGTGCATTTAAACAAGAGTTTGGCACGATTGACCGTATTATTGTGAATGCGGGTGTGGGTGAAGGTCGCCGGATTGGTAAAGGAGACTTTGAAATTAACAAGGCGACAGTAGAAACCAACTTTATTTCAGCTTTGGCACAATGCGAAGCTGCAGTGGAAATTTTCCGTGCGCAAAATGCAGGTCATCTGGTGATGATTTCTTCGATGAGTGCAATGCGTGGCATGCCTAAACATTTAACGGCGTATGGGGCAAGTAAGGCAGGGGTTGCACATTTGGCAGAAGGCATCCGTGCCGAACTGATTGATACCCCAATTAAAGTCACTACCATTTTCCCGGGATATATCCGTACTGAACTGAATGAAGGTGCCAAAAAACTGCCTTTTGAAGTGGATGAAAAAACCGGTTCGCATTTACTGGTCAAAGCCATTGAAAAAGCCCCAGTTAAAGCTTATGTGCCACAGTGGCCTTGGTTGCCACTCGGTTTGGCCATGAAAATTTTGCCGCTGAAACTGGTCAACAAATTAGGTTGATTTTAGAATCTTAAAAAGCCCATTTAATGGGCTTTTTATACGCGGGAAAAACATTGTAAAACTAAGCTCGATAAAAAATAACATCATCAGCAGATTCAGCAGATATCGACCACCCTCAGCCCTAGATAACTACTGACCTAATACAGCACATTTACTATTTAATTAGATGAAACTTATTGTAATTTAAGTCAATGCTTCTCACCCCATAAACTCCTATATTGATACAAATATCATTGTGAATTTTATTGTTTATGCTGTTAAAAATTTCAACCATCGCCCTGATTCCATCTTTAATTATTCAGGGTAATGCCGTTAAGAAAAATACGTTACGCTTACCCGAACCGGAAGGAAAGCGTTTTGGTACAGTAGGAACGGGAAAAACTTTATCTCTTTTGATTGTAGGAGATTCCGCTGCGGCAGGTGTAGGCGTTGAAATTCAGGACGATGCTTTACTCGGGGCAGTGCTGAACCAGTTACAAGCTGGATATGAAATCAGTTATCAACTTGAAGCAACAACCGGTCATACCAGCGGACAAGTGATTAAAACGGTAAAGAATATGCCGGCTCAACACTTTGATGTGGTGATTACCTCTGTCGGGGTAAATGACATTACCAAACTGACCTCGCCTAAAGACTGGATCCAAAAGCAGCAACAACTTTATGCAGCGATTAACCAGAAATTTATGCCTGAATTGATTATTGCTGCTGGTGTGCCGCCAATGAACCTGTTTCCAGCTTTACCTAATCCACTGGCATGGTTATTTGGACAATATGCCAAAGGCATGAATAAAAATCTTGCAAAATTTGTACAGCAGCAAGCCAATATGCAATGGATTGAATACGATCTGGAGCGTTTTAAAACCTTAAACTTGGAAATGGCGGCGGATGGCTTTCATCCCAGCAAGGAAATTTATGCACTTTGGGCTGAACAGGTAGCAGATAAAGTCCGCCAAATGTTTTAAATTAGTACCAAGGTTTATGAATAGATTGCCATGTCAACTGAATACCAAATTGAAACCCATCCACTGAAACCATTTTTACCTAAAAATGCCAAATTACTGATGATGGGCAGTTTTCCTCCGCCTAAAACACGCTGGAAAATGGATTTTTATTATCCCAATTATCAAAATGACATGTGGAAAATTTTTGGCTTGGTTTTCTTCCAAGATAAAGAACACTTTTTAGAGGTAGCCAACAAAAAATTCAAGGAACAACTGATCCGTGACTTCTTGGCTGAAAAAGGCATTGCAATTTTTGATACGGCATATCAAATTATTCGCCTAAAAGGCAATGCTTCGGATAAATTCCTGCATATTGCCCAAGCGACGGATTTAGCCCAGCTGTTACAGCAGATTCCGCAGTGCCACAGCATCATGACCACAGGCGATAAAGCTACTGATACCCTGATGCTTTCCATGTCAGCAAATACTGAAAAACCGCAAATTGGACAGCCGTCAAAAGCATATTTTGCTGAACGCGACCTGACTTTATATCGTATGCCATCTTCATCACGTGCTTATCCACTTACTGTGGAGAAAAAAGCCGGAGCCTATAGTCAGTTATTTAAAGAAATAGGCTTACTATAAGTAAGTTTTATTAACTAAAAGGCATCATTTTGGGGTATTTGACCCATCTAAAAGAATGCACAGTAAAATCGGCCCAGATGAGCTGGCTGCCTTTCGTCCATTTTAGGCTTTGAATGCGTCGTGAAATCTGAGCCAGTTCTTCGGCGTTGGCAAGACGAAGATCGCCAATTTCTACATACAGCCGCACGTCAGGATAATCACTAAACTCGCCTTTAAATAAGGCTTTCAACCAGAATAAGCGGCTACTGTTGACTGCCTGAATGCAGGCTTTGCTATTTTGCGGCAAATTCTGTTGCAACGATTCTGTATAGGTGTCAAAGAAAAAACCGCCTGGATTTTCTCTAAGAAATAGAGTCCCGATAGGACTAATGGTAGACTGCAAGTTTGTTATCTACCGTAGCAATAGAACAGTGCATAGCGGCTTTTTGAGCGTCATTTACCACCTTGCGAATGTGTTGCCATTCTTCTGTTTTCATTTTTGTTTTTCCATTTTATTATTTTTAATATTATTCAGCAGGATAGCAAAAAATTGAATACAGTTTTAGCAATCTGACTGGACATTCATACCAATATTCTGTTTTAAAAATTAAATGAGCAATGTTCAAAATAAAACAATGCCTAAGTGGATGGACATCGTTATGCTGAGTATGGTGATAAAAAAGTATCTGATGTTTTGGTGAATGTCATCAAGAACTATTTAAATAAAGATGTTTAATTCAGTCTGAATAGACTTAAGCTTTAGCCATCATATTCCACATAATCCCATAAATTTAAACGGGCTTTAATTTCTTTGCGGATATTGGGTAACATCGGTAGCAATGTGCCATCAATCCATAAACTTAAAGCCTGTGCAGAAATCACCTGTTCATTGGCATCAATAATTTTTGCCCCTTTGACCATGACCAGGGTTTCTTCACTTGCGGCTGTTTCAATGCCTTTAAACAGCACTTGAAGTTCAAAACCAGTATTCTGAATCAGCCACTCCAGTTCAAGTTGCACGTTCTGATTGGATTTTAAAACAGCCTGACCTTCAACGATTTCAGAATCTGACTGACAATCGTGCTCAACCCGGACTTTAGACAAAAACCATTCTTGAGCGCCTAAATCTTCAAGGGTTTTATGCGGCGTTAAAATATCACTTAAATTAAATTGACGATTTAAATCAAAAAATTGCATTGCGGGAAAATCACGATAGGGAGAGAGGTGAGTTAAAAACTCGAAAAATGAAATGTTAAATCAAATCAGGAAATGAGTAAAATCATTGTGTTGATTGATCTAAAATATGTATAAATCGCCGTCAATCTCTTATAAGTCATAACAATAATATTGATCAAGGAAATGCCAATCATGATACCTGACAGGTTGGATTATATGGTTGGAGATTTTATACAAACCGGCGCAAAGTAGCTGGTATGACTATCTGTGTGCTGAAAAAAAGATAGTTTTGTATTTCAATGTCATTAACTTGTCATTACATCATCCATTCAATGGAGAGATAGGACATGGCTTGCATGGTAAAACGCTGAAATCTAGTCGATTGAGGATCATGGGAATATTCAGTGCTTGAACCATCTTTATGATGCTCTATCCAGATGACTTCACCTTGTGGATTCAGTTTTAGTTGATAGGCAATTTGCGGTAAATATTTATCTAATGAGTCTGAAATTTGTTTTTGTAAGGTATCGGATTCGACCACCAATCCCACTTCGCTGTTTAAGTTGGCGGAACGTGGGTCAAAATTAAAGGAACCAATAAACACCATGCCATCAATATCAAAGAATTTGGCATGTAGGCTGGATGCATTTTTACCTTTGGCCGGAATCACATTACCTGTGACCACTTCATACCATGTGCGTTTAGTACGCTCTATATAGGGCTTAAATTCATAGAGTTTTACCCCATTTTTCAGTAAATCATGCCGATATTGTCTATAAAAAGCATGCACCAAGGGAACGTCATTGGCTAAAAATGAATTGGTGAGTACCCGAACATTGGCGCCATTTTTGACTAAACCGGTTAAATAATCTGTGCCCTTGCGAGTCGGTACAAAATAGGCGGAGACCAGTTCCATATGCTGTTTCGGTTCTCCCATAATCTGGAAGATCTGACGGTAAATCAGCTGATTTCTGGATGCCTGACCACGAATTTTATCGGGAGAGTCGGCAACAAAATGCGCTTTTGCCCAGTTAATCGGACGATCTTCTAAATGTTCATTGATCTGTTTTTCAGCCAGTTCAATCCGCCTTTTTAACTGGTCTTTTTGTAAGGCAGTCAGTTCATAATATTTACGTAATTTGGCAAGCTGTTCGGGTCGACTTTTACCGAGCAGCTGAGGTACCGAATAACTCAAATCATCATTCCAAAAGTCTTGAAAGACTTCATTGGCATGTTGAGCGGCAGTGCCATAAAACAGGATATCCATATCGGTAAACTGGAAATTTTCACTGGCTTCGAAGTATTCCCGGCTGATGTTGCGTCCACCCGTCACCGCTATGGCGCCATCTGCAATAATCAGCTTGTTGTGCATCCGGTGATTGATCTGGTTAAAACGGAAAACATAATCAAACAGACGCAACTGTCTCAATCTAAATGTGTAAGGATTAAAAATTTTAATTTCAAAATTAGGATGCTGAGCCAGTTGTTTTAAAGTTGCATCAAGTTGGGAACCGTTCTGGTCATCAATCAATAAACGGATTTTCACCCCACGATCTGCGGCTTTGAGTAATTCAGCCAGCATCAGGTGACCAATCGAGTCATCTTCCCAGATGTAGTACTGCAAATCGATATTATATTGTGCTTTATTAATCAGATGCAGCCTTGAGGCTATACTGATAAAGGCATCATCTAAAGCCAGATAGGCAGTGAGGCCTTGTGTAATTTGTGCATCGACATTGGAACCGTTTAGCCAGTGTTCGGCATGAACCTGAATGGGAAGCTGCTTTTTTGATTCATTCATCGGCAAACTGCACCCCGTCATTGTAAAAATTGTAACAGCAAACATGACAGCATGCATGGATGGTCTAATCTGCATAATTGTTATGAAGTCATAAAGTTATAAGTACATATTATCATCATGTTATAGGTTGAATCGGACAATAAAAAGAGGT
This sequence comes from Acinetobacter sp. SM34, assembly GCF_022012365.1. Classification (NCBI taxonomy): domain Bacteria; kingdom Pseudomonadati; phylum Pseudomonadota; class Gammaproteobacteria; order Moraxellales; family Moraxellaceae; genus Acinetobacter; species Acinetobacter sp. SM34. The sequence goes on from NZ_JAKLTP010000007.1 coordinate 58,794, forward strand.
TACTGTAGCTCATCTGTTAAAGAACCCAAAAAGGATAAATTATTCATGAAATCACGTGCTGCAGTCGCATTTGGTCCAGGTCAACCACTCCAAATTGTTGAAATTGATGTTGCTCCGCCCAAAGCAGGTGAAGTTTTGGTCAAAATTAGCCATACTGGCGTATGTCATACCGATGCCTTTACCTTGTCGGGTGATGATCCTGAGGGCGTATTTCCTGCTGTGCTGGGCCATGAAGGTGCAGGTGTGGTGGTTGAAGTCGGTGAAGGCGTGACCAGTGTTAAACCGGGTGATCACGTTATTCCACTGTATACTGCAGAATGTGGTGAATGCCTGTTCTGTAAATCGGGTAAAACTAACCTGTGTGTAGCGGTTCGTGCGACACAAGGTAAGGGCTTGATGCCGGATGGCACAACACGTTTTTCTTATAATGGTCAGCCAATCTATCATTACATGGGCTGTTCAACGTTCAGCGAATATACCGTAGTGGCTGAAGTATCCTTGGCGAAAATTAACCCTGAAGCGAATCATGAACATGTCTGCTTGCTGGGTTGTGGCGTAACTACCGGTTTGGGTGCGGTGAAAAATACTGCCAAAGTTCAGGAAGGCGATACCGTAGCGGTATTTGGTCTGGGCGGTATTGGTCTGGCGGTGGTTCAAGGTGCCAAGAAAGCCAAAGCCAGCCGCATTATTGCCATTGATACCAATCCTGAAAAATACAAACTGGCTGAACAGTTTGGTGCGACAGATTTCTTGAATCCTAAAGATTATGACAAACCGATTCAGGATGTGATTGTTGAAAAAACCGGCTGGGGCGTAGACCATTCTTTTGAATGTATTGGCAATACCAATGTGATGCGTTCAGCACTGGAATGTGCTCACCGTGGTTGGGGGCAATCGATTATTATTGGTGTAGCCGGTGCAGGTCAGGAAATTTCAACCCGTCCATTCCAGCTAGTCACAGGCCGTACTTGGAAAGGCACCGCTTTTGGTGGCGTTAAAGGCCGTTCACAATTGCCGGGCATGGTGGAAGAAGCCATGAGTGGTGATATCCAGCTTGAACCTTTTGTCACTCATACCATGGGACTGGAAAAAATTAACGAAGCCTTTGATTTAATGCATGACGGTAAATCGATTCGTACCGTGATCCATTTCGAAGACTAAGCATCCATATAAATAAAAAGCGAAATAAAAAACGGGCAGATTGCCCGTTTTTTATTAGCCAGATGAATAAGCATCAGCCTAATTTAAGCAGTTGCCTTGATTACTGCTGCAATGGATTCAGCCACATAATCGATATTATTCAAATTTAAACCCGCTGCACACATACGCCCACTACGCACTAGATAAATTCCATATTGATCTTTTAGAATATCAACTTGTTCAGCCGTTAAACCGGTATAGCTAAACATGCCTTGCTGTTTAACCAGATAGCTAAAGTCACGTTCTGGTAAGGCTTGGCTGAGTTTGTCTTTTAAAACTTGACGCATTTTAATAATGCGTTCGCGCATTTCTTGCAGTTCAGCTTTCCATGATGCCGTCAGCTGTTCATCTTGCAAGACATTATTCACTAACAATGCTCCGGTAGTTGCCGGACTTGAATAGTTGCGGCGTACTGTTGCTTTTAGCTGGCCTAATACTTTTTGTGCAGTGGCTGAATCATCACAAACAAAGGTTAGGCCACCGACACGTTCGCCATAAAGTGAGAAAATTTTAGAGAATGAATTGCTGACAATAAAATTCATTCCTGCCTGATCGAGTGCATGAATCGCATAAGCATCTTCCTCTATTCCTTGACCAAAGCCTTGATAGGCAATGTCGAGGAAAGGAATAAGATCTTGTTTTTTCAGGACTGTAATTACCTGATCCCATTCCGCAGGCGTCAGGTCTGCACCCGTCGGGTTATGGCAACACGGGTGCAATAACACAATACTTTTCGCCGGAAGCTGACTTAATTTTTCCAGCATTGCAGTGACATTGACACCATTGGTTGCAGCATCAAAATAAGGATAGAAATGGGAGTGAATGCCGGCACCATTAAAGATGGCAATGTGGTTTTCCCAGGTCGGCTGACTGACCCAGACATCAGATTCAGGAAAATATTTTTTCAGAAAATCGGCACCCACTTTCAGTGCGCCAGAACCGCCTAAAGTCTGGATGGTGACCGCGCGACCATCACGGCGCGCTGCACTATTTTCGCCCAAGACCAAGGCTTGAGTAGCTTGATTATAAGGTTTTAAACCATCCATCGGTAAATACAGCTTGACCTGATCATTGCTTGCTTCAATATTCTTATATGCTGCTTTGATGGCCTCAAGTTGAGGCACAATATTGTCCTCATTATAATAAAGCCCGATGCTTAGATTAACTTTTTGAGTCCGTTCATCTTTAGCAAATTCTTCCATCAAAGAAAGAATCGGATCACCTACATACGCATCAACATGTTGGAACATGAATACATCCTTCGTTATAGGGGGTAGAACAAATCAAGCCTTCGGTATAACTGGCATTTTAGCTGTTTATTGCAATAGCTGGGCTTCTTTTTTCATATTATAAAATAATCGTCTGGCTGAATTCAGGCCTAGAAATGGGGTAGAGCATAATTTTAAAAATACAGTCTAGGCCTGTCGATAAAGTAAAGCGGAATCGGTGATTGGAGTTTTTGTTGAGATCTGACGTGTAGAACTCAATATAAGTAAGAATATGTAAGCTATCTAAATGATTTTTATAAATAGTTTAAATTTTATCTCATTGGCTTTTTTACAAACAAATGATAAGTAAAAGTTTACTGATTTATGTATTTTTATTTTAAATAAAACTATTGTCAAATAAGGCAATACAGCGTATTTTAATTTTAAGACACATACTTTTTTGAAGAAATAAAGATGTTAAAGCAACCAGTCATCTCAAACGCACGTTATTATTTTTGGCAATTTAGATAATTGCCTGAACGCGTTCGGGCAAGAAATGGTTGCCCACCAAGTTTATAACCTGATCGGCAACCCTGATCAGGTTTTTTTATGCTTTATTTTTCTTACACTTTTTGGAGTTAGCTCATGAAATCATTAAATTACTCATATTTTAGCAACTCTTATTGGTTTTACTTTAGTCAAATGATGACTCTTGCCTTGCAATCCATTAGACCCATAACGCTCAAATAAAAGATTGGACTAAAACAGTCCCCAGGAAAGACCAATGAATGCTTTGAATACTGCTTTACAACAAACTCAAACAACTGCAAAAGAAACCATTTTAACTTTGCCGTATCAATTAAAGGCACAATTGCCTTTATCGAACAAGATGGCGCAACAAATTGCCGATCAGCGTCAAACCATTGAAAATATCTTGGCAGGCAAAGACCATCGTTTGATGGTTGTGACTGGGCCATGTTCGATTCATGATCCCGTTGCTGTACTTGAATATGCGCAAAAATTACAACAATTACAAAATCAGATCGCAGATCAAATTTTCCTGGTCATGCGTGCCTATATTGAAAAACCACGTACCACCATTGGCTGGAAAGGCTTCCTTTATGACCCAAATTTAGATGGTTCATCCAATATGCAATTGGGATTGGAAAAATCACGTGATTTATATCTGCAAATTATTGAAATGGGCTTGCCGATTGCATCGGAAATTTTAAGTCCAATGGCGACAGCCTATTTCGACGATTTACTGGCATGGGGTGCCATTGGTGCACGTACTAGTGAATCCCAGATTCACCGTGAAATCTCAAGCCATATGCCATACAGCATCGGTTTCAAAAATGGTACCGATGGCTCGATTCAAATTGCTCTAGATGCCATTCAATCTGCATCGCATCCCCATCAATTCCTGGGCATGAGCCAGTCTGGCTTACCGTGTATTTTAGAGTCTAAGGGCAATCCAAAAGCGCATCTGATTCTGCGTGGCTCAAATAGCGGCCCGAACTATCAGTTGTCAGAAATTGAAAAAATCAAAGCCAAGCATGCTGCTGAATTGCCGGCACTGGTGATTGATTGCAGTCATGGCAACAGCTCGAAAAATCCAATGCTGCAACCTGAAGTGCTGCAACAGATCGTGGCAGAACGCTTGCAGACCAATGTGCGTGGGGTAATGCTGGAAAGTCATCTGGTTGATGGCCAGCAAAAGATTTCTTGTGAGATGACTTATGGCCAATCTGTGACAGATGGTTGTTTAGGTTGGGACAAAACCCGGCAAATTTTGCTGGAGGTGGCAGATTCACTGCGTGTATCTCGATTAAAACGTAGTGCCTGATTTTCTAAGAAAAAGTCATAGACCATCAAAGATTTATACATAACGTTACGATAAAGCCCCTGAACTTCAGGGGCTTTTTTCTTGCTACAGATCTATTTTTGTTATCTGGTTAATTTTAAACCATGCATTTAGTGATTCTGTATGCAATTTCTATTCATACTTTTAACCAGTTAAAAATAACAAAGTTGAGTACTTTACTATGTTTATGCACAATAGGGAAAAATAGTAATCAATAAAACATGAATTGTTTCTTCACGACTGAGATAAGCATTTAAATAAATTAAACCAATTTCAGTATGCGTGCATCATAGAAACAATTCTCATCGGGGAATATATGTATAGTACGGAATTACTGGAAGAAGCACGTAAAATGATGTTCCATATGCTGACCAAGGTGGTGGAATATGGGGGCTCGGATTTATTTATTTCAGCAGATTTTCCACCGAGTATTAAACATCAGGGTTTAATGAAAGCAATTGGTCAGCAGGCATTAACGGCAGAAAAGACCAAACTGTTTGCCTATAGTTTAATGAATGAGAAACAGCGGCTTGAATTTGAAACCGAGCTGGAATGTAATTTCGCGATTAGCGTTCCCAATGTTTCGCGTTTTCGTATCAATGTTTTCCAGCAGCAATTACAGGTGGGAATGGTGATACGAACCATTACCGCAGAAATTCCAAATTTTGACCAGTTAAAGCTGCCTGAATCCTTAAAACATGTGATGATGGCAAAACGTGGCTTGGTACTTGTGGTAGGTGCTACCGGCTCGGGTAAATCGACATCTTTGGCCGCCATGATTGATCATCGTAATGAAAATTCTGCCGGGCATATTATTACTGTGGAAGATCCGGTTGAATATGTACATAAGCATAAGAAATCCATGATCACGCATCGTGAAGTCGGCGTGGATAGCCATTCCTGGCACAATGCCTTGAAAAACACCTTACGTCAGGCACCCGACGTGATTTTAATTGGTGAAATCCGGGATACTGAAACCATGGAACATGCCATTGCCTTTGCCGAAACCGGGCATTTATGTTTGGGTACCTTACATGCCAATAACGCCAATCAGGCGCTGGATCGAATCATTAACTTTTTCCCGGAAGAACGTCGTAATCAATTGTTGATGGACTTATCTTCCAACATGAAAGCTATTATTTCGCAGCGCTTGGTACGTACCGAGGATGGACGCGGTCGCCGTGCAGCCATTGAAATTCTGCTGAATACCCCATTGATTGGCGATAATATTCTTAAAGGTCAGTTTCATGAATTAAAAGAAATCATGAAAAAATCCCGTGAATTGGGCATGCAAACTTTCGATCAGGCTTTATATGATTTATATAATGAAGGTTCGATCAGTTATGAGGAAGCCTTGCGTAATGCCGATTCCATGAATGAATTACGCTTGCAGATTAAATTAAAAAGTACCCGGCAAAATACTGCCAGTCCAGCTGAAACTAGTGGATTCAGTATGGTGCAAGAAGCAAGTCAAGAAAAAAAAGAAGGAGCTGCTCCTGAATAACCATGCTGCTGAGTCATGAATTAAAAAAGCATGTTTAAAAGCATGCTTTTTTAATTATAGTTAGAATCATTAGTCTGTCACTGCAGGTTTGTCGACCACCAGTTTATAGAAAAGTAGGCTTAAAATAATAATCACTGCACACAGCATATAAGCAATGCTATAGTCAAAATAAGCAATCACAATACCCAAAATCAATGATCCCAGCGCAATACCAATGTCATAACAGGTAAAGTAGGTTGAGGTCGCATGTCCAATTCTATGTTTCGCAGATCGTTGAATTGAAATGGTTTGCAGGCACGGTTGGGCAGAGCCAAATCCCATCCCAATCAGTACAGCGGCAAGCATAAATCCGGGCACACTATCAATCTGGCTAAGCACCAGTAAACCTAGTGCAAACAAGGCTAAGGCTGGGTAAACCACGTAGTTTGCGCCTTTACGGTCAAAGATTTTTCCCGTGATCGGGCGCAGTATCATCATCGAAATGGCAAATACCACAAAAAACAGGCTGGCATAAGACAACATATGTTTCGATTCGGCAAAGGTTGAAATAAACGACATAATACTGGCATAGGCAAAGGAAACCATTAATGCCATAAGTGAGACAGGCACTGCCTTTTTCTCGATAAAATCCTGAAGACTCAGTTTGCGTTTTTCTGGTTTTTCGACCGGGCTGACTTTATGTTTGAGTGGAATCATGAAACAGAAGATAAAGCCCAAAAGCACAAATGCCGCTAAAATAGCGGAGATGGTGATATAAGGCAGGGCTTGAATTAAACTTAATCCAATCAGCGGCCCAAGCACAATGCCTAAATTTATCGACGTGAGGAAATATCCCATACCTTCGCCTTTACGTTCAGCCGGGATAAAGTCATTGACAATAGGAACAATGACCGTAGTTAAAATACTAAACCAGATCCCGTGTAAAAAACGAATGCACAGCAATAAAGTTAAATTGTCTGCCAGCATATAGGTCAGACAAAATAGGCAAAACAAGGCTTCAGAGATATAAAGGGCTTTTTTTGCCCCAATTTTTTCAATAATCAAACCACTAAAAGGCCTTACCGCAATGGCAGATGCCATAAACAGGGTCATGGCTAAACCTGCTTGTGCCAAAGTGCCATGCAACTCGTTAATGATATAAATCGGCAAGATGGTGGTTTGAGCAAAATAAAATATAAATAAGAATAAGTTATTTGCCAGACATAGAATAAAGGACTTATTCCATAACTGGGGTACAGTTGCAGTAGACATAATTTACCTAAATCAGTATCAATGGGATATACGACTTATCAGGCTTATGACCACCATTATTATTGTGGATTGTTATAATTATTTAAGATCAGTCAGAAGGCTATATCGATGTTTAAATATTGTCCGATTATATGAGAAAAGTGTGGTAATATAAGAATAAATTGCAATAAATAATTTAAATGGTGATTTTCATTTGATCTAATATCGTCATTTGATATTTTTATTAAAAGTCATTTAAAAATAAAAAAAATCAGCCTTAGAGGCTGATTTTTTTATCTAAAACAGAATTATAAACCTGCTTCGTATTCACTGCTTGAAAGTAACTTTTCTACATCTGCCATATTGTTTGGCTTAATTTTATAAATCCAACCCTTGCCATAAGGGTCATCATTGACAAAATCAGGATCATCTTCAAGTGCCGAATTCACTTCAACCACTTCACCTGAAACAGGCGCATGAATATCAGAAGCCGTTTTAACCGACTCAACTACACCCGCCTGTTCACCGGCAGTGATTTGCTGACCCACTTCTGGCGCTTCAACATAGACTAGGTCGCCCAAAGCATCCTGTGCATGATCGGAAATACCAGTAATAACCAGATCACCTTCAACTTTGACCCATTCGTGAGTAGTGGCGTACTTTAATTCTGAAGGGTGATTCATGGATGACTCCTTTAAAATATTCAAATCATTTTTGCCATGTTTTATACATGTTTTTTGATAAAAACAAAAGTTTATAAATAAGGATCTTTACGCCAATTGCTTGGACTACGTCCACTCCAGCGTTTAAATGCACGGCTGAAATTGGCGACATCGCTATAGCCAATTTCATCGGCAATCTGCTCCAGAGTGTAATCGGTGCGTGACAACAGGGAAGTGGCATGACGATAACGCACTTCATCCACCAAAGTGGAAAAGGACGTGCCTTCAGCTGCCAGTTGACGCTTTAAAGTACGATCCGACATATGCAGCCGATCTGCAACATTTTCGATGCTTAAATAATGCTGCTCCGACTTGGTCAAAATATCACGTACCCGCATGGCCAAGCGGCGGCGTTCACCCAGCGCTGACAGTTCTGCTTCGCATTGGTTAATCGCAATCTGGCTGGCAATCGGGTCTGCATTGACCATCTTTAAACCCAGATATTTTTTATCAAAACTGGACAATAAATGCGGCTGTTCAAAACGGAACTGATGCGACGGGAATTTTGCCATATAGCGTTCAAAACCGGCAGGTTTCGGAAAATCAAAATCAATTTCCCCAGACAGGTCTTCACAACCTGTCAGGGCTTTGGCCATGGTGATAATACCAAAGGTCAGGGCAATCGCGATTTCAGTTCGTAATGGTTCAATATCAAAGTCACATTGCAATTGCAACGTGGCTTTTTCACCAAAAGTGGAAAAATAAAGCTGTAAAAAGGGCAGACGTAGCTGAATAAATCGGTTGGCCAGGATCAGGGCATCGGTAATATCATGCGCCGTCATAATGGCATAGCCAATAAAGCCATGAATCGAGATACGCATTTGGGTACCCAAATGGAAACCCAGGGTCGGTTCCCCAGTTAAACGTAGCGCATGTTTGACCAGTTCATTGGCAATTGGAGTCGGAATACGAAAGTTGGGATCTGCCAATTGTTCACTATTTAAGTGAAAAGGTGTAAATAGTGCTTCAGCAGTGTAGCCCCAGCGGGACACTACATCTAATAGCAGCAGGCCATATACACCCGGTATTCCTTGATCCTGTCTTGGAGAAATCGTTTTCATGCGCCATCCATTGCATTCATTCGTTTTTCTATTTGTAACTGCCATATTGGCACGAATTGAAACAGTATTCGATTAAAATTGTTGGACAATATTTTTAAAGCCTGAAAATTATTCAGGCTGAACATCTTTTTTGAAGACCAAAATTTTAGTGGTGGAAATAAGTAACACATCATGATTCTGATTGAATGCCTGAGTCACATAACTGACTATAGCGCGGTCAGTTTTACTTTTTGATGGCGTAATTGCCACAATTTCGACTTCGACATGAATTTTATCGCCAGGACGGGTTGGACGCGGCCAGCGCAGACTGGACTCTGAACCAATCAAACCATAAGCGACCGGAAAACATTCGGTCCATAAACGCATGGTCACTGCACAGGTGTGCCAGCCGCTGGCAGCAATGCCCTGAAAAACAGGATGCTCTTTGGCCTGAGTTTCATCGGTATGAAAAACTTGAGGATCATAAGCATGGGCAAACTGTTTAATTTCTTCTAAAGTCATTTCATATTCACGGCTAATGAAACGATCACCCACTTTTATATTTTCTAAATACAGCATTAATGCAATTCCTTTTTCTTCAATGCCTGTTGTTCTATCAAAAAACTGCCGCTTTGTCTTTGCCACAAATGTGCATAAATACCGTCCAGTGCGACCAGTTCATCATGCGTACCTTGCTCTACAATGCTGCCTTCATCTAGTACAATCAAACGATCCATTTGGGCAATGGTAGATAATCGGTGCGCAATGGCAATCACGGTTTTACCTTCCATCAAGTCATCCAGACTGGATTGAATGGCGGCTTCAACTTCAGAATCTAAGGCACTGGTGGCTTCATCTAAAATCAGGATCGGTGCATCTTTCAAAAACACCCGGGCAATGGCGATACGCTGACGCTGACCACCAGACAGTTTGACACCGCGTTCACCGACATAGGCTTCATAACCGGATTTGCCGCGCAAGTCGGTGAGCTGTGGAATAAAATCTTCTGCCTTGGCTTTGCGCACGGCCTCAAACATCTCTTCATCGGTGGCATTTGGGCGACCATATTTAATGTTTTCAGCTACGGTACGGTGTAACAAGGAGGTATCCTGAGTCACAAAAGCAATGCTTTTACGCAAGCTGTCCTGAGTCACATCTTGAATGTTTTGACCATCGATCGAAATACGGCCTTGGTTGATATCATAAAAATGCAATAACAGTTGAATCAGCGTGGACTTTCCCGCACCTGAGCGACCGACAATACCAATTTTTTCACCCGGTTTAATGGTTAAATTAAAATGATCAATCACATTTTTATTCTGATAAGCAAAGCTGACATCTTCAAATTTGATTTCCCCATGCCGTAACTGCAAGGGTTGCGCATCAGGTTTGTCCTGAATGTGAATCGGACGCCCCATGGTTTTCATACCATCTTGAATGGTGCCGACATTTTCAAACAGTGCGGATGACTGCCACATCATAAATTCGGCAATACTGTTGAGTTTTAAGATCATGGCTGTAGTTGCAGCAATAATACCGAGTTCAGCTTGACCGTTAATCCAGAGCCAGATGGCGGTACCTAAAACTCCGACGTATAAAACCACACTGAGCAAATTAATGCTGATTTCATACTGCACACCCAGGCGCATTTGCTTATATACCGTAATCATGAAGCCTTGCATGGACTCTTTGGCATAGTGGCTTTCACGGCCAGCATGGGCAAATAGCTTGACGGTTTGAATATTGGTATAGGCATCGGTAACGCGACCGGTCATCACTGCACGGGCATCGGCCTGTTGACTGGAAATTCGGCTTAAGCGTGGAATAAAAAAGCAGGCAGCACAAATAAACAGTATCAGCCATAGTAGCAGCGGCAAAATCAGCATCGGGGAAATTGTTCCCAACACAAAACTGATGGTGACAAAGTAAATCAGCACATAAGCCAGCATATCGCCCAAGATCACCCAGAACTCACGTACTGCAAGCGAGGTTTGCATAACTTTAGCAGACAGACGCCCGGCAAAGTCGTTATGGAAAAAATCCAGGCTTTGCTGCAACAGTAAATTATGGAAACGCCAGCGTAAACGCATTGGAAAAGTACTGTATAAAATCTGATGTTTAATAATGGATTGAAAACTGGCGAATAAAATATTGGCCAGTAAAATACCAGTCAGCATCGTCAGATTCTGGCTATGCTGCGCTAAAAAGGTATCGGGTTGACTCTTGCTTAACCAGTTGACCAAATCGCCAATTTTGGAATACAGAATGGCTTCAAAACTTGCAGCCCCTGCGGTAAACAGTACCAGCAACAATAAGTAAGGGCGCACACCTTGGGCAGCTTGCCAGACAAAAGGGAAAAAGCGGGTAGGAAGTGGTTCGTTTAAACCTTTGGATGGATAAGGATCGACAAGTTTTTCAAACCACTGCAGCATACGAACTTCCTTGAGTGAATGTCAATTAGGCTTAATTTTATTGGAACTTTAATATTATAAATAATAATTAAACAGATATCTAAAAACTTGTTTTATTCAGTAAAACATACAATTCGATAGCTGAAGCTATTGATGTCAAACAATGAAGCTATTGATGTCAAACAATAAAGAATAAAGGGTAAATTCATCAATACAGTGTATACCTAGTGCTAGAAGGCTTTGTAAAGTATCAGGGAGAAAATTCTTTGTTTCTGTCTAGAGAGGCAAACTGTCAAAAGCATCAGAATACACCCCAATGAATTAAAAAAACCCATGCTTTAACATCATTCAGTTAGCTTGTTTATTATATAAAAAATTCATAAAATTAATATTAAAAATGTAAGCATATATTTTAATTAAAACTAGCTTATATCAAGCTTTGATAAATATTTTATTGAATATAAATATTTATTTTTTACAAAATAATAATTAACAATTGGATAACAAATGATCTAATTAATTTACTCATTATTTCAAGTTATATTTAAAGTTAATTAAATACTTTCTGGAATATTGGAAATGAAAAATACTGCTAGTTTTCACATGTTACAGCAAGTTTATAATTTTATAGCTGAGCGACCAGGATTTAAAAGTAAAGGGGAACTGGATCTCATGTTGGATTTTTTCTCGGTTATTCATGAGGATGATAAAAAGGGGATCAGATTAGATTCACCTTCTAAAATTATTGGGAAATTTGGCAGTCGAGAAATCGTCAATATTCATCTAGCACCTTCCTTAAAAAATAAAAATGAATTTCTTTCATGGGCTTATAAGCAGCTGCATCGTTAGTAAAAAGGCTATTTAAGAGATTATATTTATAAGATTCTGATTAGATCGGAATCTTATTTCAAAGCTTGAATGAATAGGACTCATTTAAATCATTCAATATGTACGATGTTTTAAAACCGAATGGTTTTGTAGTGATTATATTTAATAAAATATACGTCCATGAGAAAATTTGGAGGTAATTTAAAAATATTTACCTAAAAAATATAATTAAATACATGTATAGGCATAAATTTAACACCTTTAAAAGATGTTTTTCTATAATTTGTTAAGCTTAATCATAATAAGAGCGAAAGAAAATGGCTAAAATTTTGATTCTAAAAGAGGTGAGTGCGAAAAGCACATGTGGTACTAAAATAATTGTAGAGCAGGTTTTTGAAAAAATTTTAAACCATGAGGGGTTGATCTGGTTGCCCTTACCTAAAATTGTGATCACGAAAAAGGTGATTAATTTAAATGAAAATAATACTTTTATCCATCCTGGAACAGGAAAAATTTTCGAGGTGATGAAAGAACAAGAACTCTTTAAATTTAAAAGAAAAACTCAACAATTATATTGATATAACTGTGTCAAAATATTATAAAAAAGATAAAAAGACATATTTATTTATCTTTTAAAAATAACTCATATTCGAAATGAATTTGAAGATTGAACATTAATATGGTTTCACTTTATTTGTGATTAATAATAGATCTCTTTCATAAATCAAAAAATGTTCAATATTAGATTTTTTTAAATCAGCACGGCCTCATTTTATTGATTTAGTTTTTTATCTTTTCGTAGGCAATCTCTCTACTTTTGAAAGGTCAAAATGAGGATCTCAAAATATATTTTGAGTCCGCAAGAAAAACCTTTTGTTTCCCATACACGACTTCCTGAGCCAGTTTTAAGCACTGCTTTAAAATGCAGCGCAAGGGATGGGAAACGTGTGGCATCCATGCCACACTCATGAATCCAATATTTGCTAAAAATCTATTTTCAATTTTGGTTTTAAGAACATTTTTTAGTTTCTAAAATGATTTATGAAAGAAATTTAATAATTATCTTTTAATTAATAAAAAAGAGTTAAATTTATTGAATGATGTGTTTCAGTCAATTTTATTTAGAAATGAAAACAATCATGACTAGAATATTGATTTTGAATTTGCTTGGTCTTATTCAAGCGATATATAGATGAAATGAGCCAAGTCAAAAAGCTGGATAGATTTCAATGACTTTTGACTTCGCCCAGCTTGAGAAGGGATAACTGTTTAGCGATATCTAGTTATATCGCCTTAAAAGCCTCTATGGCGCGTTTGCGCGATGAACTTAAATCCACAATAGCACGTGGGTAATGTAATGCTTGAATGTGGGCAAAAGCATAAGGCTCATGTATTTTTTTTGCGTCCAGATGCGCCAGTTCCGGTACCCATGTACGGATATAATCGCCATTTTTATCAAATTTTTGCGATTGATTCACCGGGTTGAAAATTCGAAAATAGGGCACCGAATCTGTTCCCGTTGAAGCACACCATTGCCAGCCGCCATTATTGGCTGCCAAATTACCATCAATTAAATGCTGCATAAACCATTTTTCACCCAGACGCCAGTCAATCAGCAGGTTCTTGGTCAAAAACATTGCCGTAATCATCCGTACCCGATTATGCATCCAGCCAGTTTGCAGTAATTGCCGCATGCCGGCATCTACAATGGGTATGCCGGTTTGACCTTGCTGCCAGGCAATCAGATCTTCTTCGCAGCTACGCCATGGGAGTTTCTGAGTATTGGCCTTAAACGGTTGATGTTTGGAAACGGCAGGAAATTGATACAGAATATGTTGATAAAATTCTCGCCACAGCAATTCATCCAGCCAGGTTTGTTGTCCCACATTGTCTATATGGAAATAGCCTGATTGCTTTCTAAATATGGCCTGTAAACACTGCCGGATTGAAACCGCACCAATATTCAAATAAGGCGATAGCTGGCTGGTGGAATTGAGATGAGGAAAATCCCGCTCCTGTTGATAGTGTTCTATTTTAGCGTCGATAAAGTCATCCAAACGATCCAGTGCATAGTCTTCAGTCACAGGCCAAAGTTGCTGTAACTGATCTGCTGCAGGACTTTGCATATATGTGGATGCGCTGATGAGCGCATGACCCAAATCAAAGTCCAGCTGTATTTTTTCCTGCTGTGCGACTGTCGGATAACATTGCGGCAGGCTGATGCTAAGAAGTTCATAGCAGCGCTTTTTAAAAGCACTAAAGACCTGATAAGGCTGTTGAGATTTATTGCAGATTGAACCCACAGGAAAAATCGTCTGGTCATGATAAAGCTCAAGCGGGATCTGATGTTTTTCCAGATTTTTTTGGGTCTGGGCATCACGCTTTAATTCATTGACCCCAATTTCGATATTGGCATGTACTGCGTCAATACCCAGTCGCAGACAAAGCTGCAACATTTCATGGGGGACATCTTTCCATAAAGGAATCTGTTTGATTAGCAGGGGGATGTTCAGTTGATTGAGCTGGGATTTTAGAGTTTCCAGTTGGCGTAAATAAAAAATTTGCTTGGCAGGACTGTCATCATGTTGTTGCCATTGCTCAGGAGAGAGTATCACTAAGGCAATACAGCTTCCAGATTGAGTCGCATGCCAAAGCGCAGCATGATCTTGTATGCGTAAATCCTGTCGAAACCATATTAATTGCATGAACCGGGATGCCTTATCTCAAGCTGAATCATTCAAGTTTAACAGGAACAGTACGATGCTTTAAATTACCATGCTTTAAATATGGCACTTTATAGCATGACTTTTAAAAGCCTAAACTTCAGGATCACTGGATTTTCCTTGATCTGCGGAGCTTGCCGTATATTGCCTGAAATCAGCACCGGATGGCGCCTGATAAACTTTCAAGCCAAATTCAGGAATAATGGCAATCAAATGATCAAAGATATCGGATTGTATCGCTTCATAATCCTTCCATACCGTGGTATTTGCAAAAGCATAGATTTCCAGTGGCAAGCCTTCACTGGTGGGCTGTAATTGCCGAATAATCAGCGATTGATTTTGCGCGATGCCGGAATGCTGTTTTAAGTAAAACTCGACATAGGCGCGGAAGGTGCCTAAATTGGTTAAACGGCGCTGATTATATGAGGATTGGTTCGAGAGTTGCTGGTTGAAGTTTTCCAGCTCATGATGCTTGCTGTTTAAATATTGATCCAGCAACAAAAATTCTTTCAGCTTCTGCTGTTCCGCTGGCGTCATAAAATGCACGCTGCTTTGATCGATAAAGATTGATCTCTTGATCCGTCGAACTCCCGCATACGCCATACCGCGCCAGTTTTTAAAAGTGTCTGTCACCAGTTTATTGGTTGGAATAGTGGTTAAGGTCTTGTCAAAATTCTGCACGGTAATGGTATGTAATGACATATCAATGACATCGCCATCAGCATTCAGTGAGGGCATTTCAATCCAGTCACCAATACGCACCATGTCATAGGAAGAAATTTGTACCGATGCCACTAAAGACAAAATGGTGTTCTGGAAAATCAGCATGAGTACCGCTGCCATGGCGCCAAAACCTGCCAGCAAGGTAAAGACATCTTTTTTGAGGAAAATACCTAAAATCATCAAGCCACAGACAATAAAAATAATCAGCTTAACCAGCTGCAAATAGCCTTTAATCGGCTTGTTTTTTGATTTCGGATTACGTTGATAAACAAGATTGAAAATACTTAAAAATTCACTGATAGCTAAAGCAATGGTAAGAAAGATAAACGCCTGTGCCGCCATCTGAACAAAAACAATGACTTTTTCTGAAAGATGCGGAACCGTAACAATGCCATTCATGATTACTACTGCTGGCACAATGTTGGCAACACGGCGGATGACACTGTGCTGGGCAAAAATTTCATGATTGGCCGAAGTTATTTTGGAAATAAGCTTGCGAATTCCACGAACCACCACCTGCTTGGCAATAAAATTGGCAACGATTGCCAGCAGAATTAAGAGGCTTAAAGAGGTCAACATTTCTAGCCAGGGGTACTGATCTGACCAGTCCTGAATATTTTGTATAAAGGTAAATTGCAAAACCATGCTCATCTTGTTTTTCTCAATGTACTTTAAGCATAGTTCATTGTCTTAATTTTAAACAATATTTTATGATACTGTTTTGTATATATAGGTTTGCACCTTTACTACGTCACAGCAGTATAAATTTAGTTGGTCTGATAATAAAAAAAGCCCCAATCAGGAGCTTTTTAACAAGAAGGTCTTACCACATTAAATCATCTGGAATGACGTAGGCTGCATATGGATCGTCTTCATCTGTGGTTTGTTCATTCTGTTCAGAATTGTTGACGATAATGAAGCCTTCCATTTTGTCATTAATTCGATCTGCCAAGGCTTTGGGTAAAACAGCGTAACTTTCGGCTTCTTTGGCAATGATCAATGAACCTGATACCAGGGCATTATAAATTTGCTGGTTGAGATAGATCTTTTTGACTTTATTGTCATCGATAAACTGATAGGCTACTTCACCATCGATCTCTTTAATTTTGTGCTGATTGATCATTTGCACAATGGCAGCTTTGAGCTCTTTACCTTGTAACAGGCGTTTTTTTTCTAAATCCAAAGCCTGATCTTTCGCCAGCTTTTCTTGATGAGCCTGTGCGATTTTGGCTTTTAATTCCGCTTCATCGCTTTGACCGGTACGCTGCTCATGGACTGCCTGTTTGGACAGTTTTTTAGCTTTCTTGTTATCAACTAAACCCGCTTTTAGCAATTGAGCCTGTAATGCATTTTTGACCATAATAAATTCCGATATTACTCTTGAGTCTGCCGATAACGATAATAAATCACCCAATAAATTGAGCTAAGGATCCCACTTAACATCGCTGGGATAAGGTAGGCATTTAATTTTAAATAAGGATAAATCACGCTGGCAAGCAAACCGCCCAGGAAAAATCCAACTAAAATGAGCAAGTGAAGAATAATGCGTCTACGCTCTACCTTTAAGCCACGTAACATATAGCCTAAAGCTAAACCCAAATCCGTCAAAACGCCAGATAGATGCGTTGTCCGGATAATAGTACCTTTATAGTGACTGACCATAGCATTTTGTACTCCCATGGCAGCACATGCCCAAAGTAAGGCATAACGCGGGAAGTAGGGAAGCAAAAACCAACACAGTAGGATAAAAAAAGCCACCAGGCTTAAAGGTAAGCCGTAGCGGCTTCCTAACTTAAACTGACTGTTTCCAAGGATAAGTCCGCTATAAAATGAACCGGTCACATAACATAGAATAACCAGGCATAAGTAAAGGATGTGTTCAGGTTGCCATTTCAGTAAAGCCATGGCCAACATGCTGACATTTCCGGTCATATGCGAGACGGACTGATGCAGCACGGTCACCAGTCCGAGAACGTTAATCATTCCTGCATTGACTGCAAGAAAAAAAGCACCTAATTGAACCCAGAGCGGTAAAGTTTGAAAAGGCATAACGTCATAAAAAAATACTTAATAATGACTATCTTACTCTAAACCGCGATCAACAGCAGCAGTAAATAGTACATCTGTTGAAGAATTTAATGCAGTTTCGGTCGAATCCTGTAATACGCTGATCACCATACCGATGGCTACAACTTGCATAGCAATATCTGAACTGATCCCAAACAGGCCACAAGCAACAGGAATCAGCAATAAAGAACCACCCGCAACACCAGAAGCACCACAGGCTGAAATGGTCGCAAGTACCGATAAAACCAGCATGGTGGTGAAATCGACCGAAATGCCCAAAGTATGTACAGTCGCTAAGGTAAGTACAGTAATCGTTACTGAAGCACCAGCCATGTTAATTGTAGCACCTAGAGGAATTGCAACACTTGCTGTAGATTCATTCACGCCTAAGCGTTTTGCCAAATCCAGGTTTACCGGAATATTGGCCGCTGAACTACGGGTAAAGAACGCGGTAATGCCACTTTCGCGCACACATTGAAGCACCAATGGATAAGGGTTCGCACGGGTAACAAAGGCCACCATAATGGGATTGACCACCAATGCCACAAAAAACATGGTACCAATCAATACCGCCAACAATTGTGCATAGCTTTCAAAAGTACTTAAACCGGCTTCAGCAAAGGTCACTGCAACCAGACCAAAAATACCGACTGGAGCAAAGTTAATCACCAGACGAATCACCTGGTTCACAGCAGTTGCGGCATCGGTTAAAAAGGTTTTCGTATTGTCAGATGAATGACGGAAAGCAGCACCTAAAGCAACTGCCCAGGCTAGAATACCAATAAAGTTTGCTTCGCTAATGGCAACCACCGGGTTTGCGATAAAACTGAGCAGCAGATTTTTTAAAATCTGAACCAGGCTACCTGGTGCCTGAAGGTCAGTTTGCGCAGGAACATCCAAAAATAATGTACTTGGAAACAGCATACTGGCAACCACGGCACTTAATGCAGCCAGGAACATACCCACAGCATACATCAGCATGATTGGCTTGATTTTGGCACTATGACCTACTTTGAAATTGGCAATGGAAGATAAAACCAGGACAAAAACTAAAATAGGCGCAACAGATTTAAGTGCTTTAATAAATAAGTCACCCAACAGGCTTAAATAAGGAGCCACATTTGGGCACAAAACAGCTACGCCAATACCTAAAATAATGGCGATAATAATTCGGGAGACTAAACTCAAACGCATTAAAGCAGAGAACATACAGGTGCCTTGTTACAAATACGAGGACTAAAAAAATCACATAGAT
The DNA here is from genome assembly GCF_022012365.1 of Acinetobacter sp. SM34. Taxonomy (NCBI): domain Bacteria; kingdom Pseudomonadati; phylum Pseudomonadota; class Gammaproteobacteria; order Moraxellales; family Moraxellaceae; genus Acinetobacter; species Acinetobacter sp. SM34. The sequence goes on from NZ_JAKLTP010000007.1 coordinate 77,569, forward strand.
GGGTGGCATTTTATACCTAAAAAATGATCTTGCTAAAAAATAATTGCCATATAAAAACTAACTGTCTATTTTTAAAGTTGATATTTTTACTTTTTAATAAAATTTTTGCCGATTTTTAAATATTCAAATAATACAAATGCTTCTGATCATTCTGCTGTGCTGCATTATGTTTAATCATTCAATTTCAATCAATTTTAAATTCTATATGAACACACCAGGCAGATATCCGGGACTATTTTAGATATCTCCACGAGAAATAGAGTGTTGCAATAAGTATCTCAATCATCTTAAAAAACTTCTGGTGAAAGTTCTTGCATGGCCTGAAAATGAGTCAGATAAATCTGGCCACTTAACTGATTTAGCAGTTTTGAATGCTGTAATTTATCCATGACTGGACCCTTAATTTCAGAGAAATTCAGTTTAATCTTCAGTTTATTTAACTCGGCATTGAGATCTTCCAGCATTTCCAGCGCACTCAGATCAATTGCACTGATACTAGAACAGTTAATGACCACATGTTCCAAATTCATATACTGACTGATCGCATTAATTAAAAAGCCTTTAAAGGTATTGGCATTTAAAAAAGTCAGGTTTTCATCAATTCGCATAGACAGGACTTTGTTTGAAGTCAGCACTTGATGGCGTTGTACATTTCTAAAATGCTGAGTGCCTTCCACCAGGCCAATCACGGCAATATGTGGACGGCTGATCCGCCACAGCAGCAGAATAAAGGTTGAAACAATACCCAGTAGCAAACCAGTCGAGATATCGATGCAGAGTACGCCAAAGAAGGTAATCCACATGGCAATGCCATCTGCTTTGGAATAGCGCCAGGTGTCGATAAAGGGCTTGAAATCGACCAGTTTCCAGATTGAAACAATAATGGTCGCAGCCAGAATAACCAAAGGCAAGTCACGGAAAAAAGCCGTGAAATAGAGGCTAACCATGACAATAAATAATGATGACATCACGCCTGCCAGCGGCGTTTTAGCACCGGCATCCGCATTGACCACAGTGCGCGATAAGCTACCGGTAACCGGAAATGCCGAACTTAAGCCCGCGCTTAAATTGGATAAACCCAACGCGATCAGTTCCTGGTTACTATTTAAATGACTGCGTTGCTGTAATGCCGTTGCCTGCGCAATAGATAAAGACTCAACAAAGCTAATCATGGCGATCATTGCCGCACCGGGGAACAGAGTGATGACCAGTTCCATATTCCAGTAGGGCATGCTGATGGGTGGAAAACCTGAAGGAATTTCACCTACGGTTTTAATGCCTACGGCTTTTAAATCCAGAAAGTACACCGCGGCAATCGAAATCACCACCAAAGCCAAAGGCAAGGCTTTAATAATAAAAGCCGTTGACCCGACCCGGCTTTGAAGGGCATTGGAATTTAAAACTTTAGGAAGATAAATCAGAAATACTAAGGCAAGCAGGCCGAAAATGAAGCTTTCGATATGACTATAACGCAGGTAGTGCCAGGCACTAAGAAAAAATTCAGGAAGATTATTGGCTTTTAACGGAAGGTCGACTAAAAATTTAAACTGGCCTAAAGCAATCAGCAAGGCAGAGGCAATAATAAAACTCTTGATCACCGGATGGCTAATCAGCTGAATCAGAAAGCCGAATCTAAAAATCCCGAGCAATAAGGAAATGACGCCGACCATTACTGCAAGTAGACAGGCGGCCTGTATATAAACCGGAGAGCCAACTTCGAACAGGGGATTAAGGGTCGCGAAAGTCATCATGGAAATAATCGCGACTGGGCCAATAGAAAGCGTAGGACTGCTCCCGACCATGGCATAAATGATCATGGGCAGAATACTGGCATACAGTCCCATAATGGGCGGCAGTCCAGCCAGCATGGCATAAGCCATGCCTTGCGGAACCAGCATGGCAATCACAATTAGGGCAGAAAGAAGGTCAGATTTAAACTTGTCTTGATTGTATGTACACAGCCATCGCCAAGCCGGTAATAACATCGTTAAGCGAGAATTTAAATCTGACATATCTAAAACTAAATCACTATTTTAGATATATTATGCATAAAAAATGCTAAGAAGTCTTGTCAGGAAGATAGGGTTTGATGACATTTAATGTGCAAAAATAGCGAGAACTTAAAGTTCAATCGCCAAACCAAATTTAGCAGCCAGTGAAGTCTAGATAAAAGGATAATCTTTTTTCGGATTTAAAAAGTAAGCGCACAGGGCATTCCTTGAGTGTTGGCGTATATGATGATTCTGTCATCAGCATCTTCACTCACAAAAGCGCGGGACTCATAGTCTAGGCACGCTTCAAATTGAAATTCATGATTAAATTTTTTGTTAATTTTAACAATAAATATGTTATAAAATGTAAATATAGTCACACTATTTTAGGGTCAGGTTTTTGAAACAGATTCTTTTGGCACTTAAATTAAATCTTCGTAAACTGATCCTGATTTCGACTATCGTTAGTGTTTCGTGCTTATTTATTGTTTCTGTATTTATTCTCAATTATGTGATTAAAGATCAACTCATTCAAAATTCACTGTTAGTGAATGCCAAATATGCTTCAAAGGTTGCCAACAGTGCAGATCAACATTTCGATGATATGCTCAAAGAGTTAAAGTATAGTGCTGACCTGTTAGGACAAGATTTTTCTAATCCTCAATTAATACAAGAAGAAGCAAAGCGTCTTAAAAATCAATCCAACAAATTTAATAGTTTATTGATTGTTGATAAACAAAGAAGAGTCATCTCTTTTGCACCGCAAAGTTTAAATTTGAGTACCCATATTTCATATAAAACAGTGGGAATTATTGAATCCTTAAAGCATAAAACCACTTATATTTCTCCTCCTTATTGGTCAGTTCGACATAATCTGGTGGTACTCCTGTCTCAACCTATTTATGACCAGAATAAAAACTATCAGGGCATGATTGGTGGCACGATTTATTTACAAAAAAATAATCTGATCCAGAAAATGCTTTCAACCGAGTATGACTTCAAGAAAAGTTATATGTATGTCATGGATCAGGATAATCGAATTATTTTTCATCCCGATCCGACAAGAATTGGCGAAAAAATTGTCAATAATACGGGTCTGGACTATATGGTACATAAACGGATGGGAAATATCCGGTTAATCAATAGTCGGGGAGTCGAAAATTTGGCAGGTTTTGCCTACATTCCGAGTACGAACTGGATTGTAGTTTCCCAGCAACCAACCGAAGAGTTGTTGAAGCAGGCCAATGTGATTCTTTTAAAAGTTTCGGTCGGAATTTTATTTTTTTATTTATTTATTTTTTTTATTGTCTGGAGAATGTCGCGCTTTATTTCTTCACCTTTAAATAGCTTGGCAAAAATGGCCAGTATGCTCAATCAGCCTGACATCCAAGATAAAATTAAACAAGTTGATCCCTGGTATTTTGAAGTTTTAAAATTTAGAACGTCATTGCTGCTCAGTTCTCAAACGTTTAGTGAAAAGATTACTGAATTGCGTCAACATGTAAATACCGATCCACTGACAGGTTTATATAATCGACGGGGGATGCAAATCTTCTTAAAAGAAGTGGTGAGTTTAGAGAGAGGTTTTGCCGTTCTTGCGATTGATATCGATTTTTTTAAGAAGGTGAATGATACCTATGGCCATGATCAGGGGGATATAGTTTTAAAAACCCTGGCCAGTTTTATGAATGATAACTTCAGAGACGGAGACATTTGTTGTCGTATAGGAGGGGAAGAGTTTATTGTATTAATGATCACCTCAGACCCTAAGGTAGCTTACAATGCTGCGGAACGTTTAAGAAAAACAATGGAATCAAGCAACATCAATTCTATTGGACCAATAACAATATCTATTGGAATTGCATTTTGGCCTAAAAGCTCAGACAGTGTGACCGAAGTTTTTAAAATGGCTGATAATAAACTTTATCAAGCTAAAAATAGCGGACGTAACTGTATTCGTTATTAGAGAGTGGAACGGTATTTGTTTTTCTACTTATTCTACCGGCTTATAATTAAGCTTGAGCTCTGTAAGGGGAGCCGGTTTAGCAAAATAGTAGCCTTGAAAATGATCACAGTCATATTCTCTGAGAAACTTGGCTTGGGCTTGAGTTTCTATACCTTCAGCAACCACTTGTAATCCTAGTTGATGAGCCATGACAATAATGGCTGCTACAATAGCACCATCTTTCTCATTTTTAGGTAAATGTTCAATAAAACTGCGATCAAGTTTTATCTCATCAACAGGTAAAGTACGTAAATAACTCAGGCTGGAGTATCCTGTTCCAAAGTCATCGACAGAAACTTTAATACCCAAATCACGAATCGCCATTAAAATCTCTAAAGAACGGTCAGCACCTGCAATTAACATGGTTTCAGTGACTTCTATTTTTAATAATTCAGGCTGCAACTGTGTATTGACCAATGTTTCTTGTAAGTCATGCAAAAAGCCTGTGCGCTTGAACTGTAAGGGAGAAAGATTGACGGCTACACTCAGGCTAGCGCCATTTTTCTTATTCCATTCAACAATATCCTGACAGGCTTGCTGTAAAACCCATTGGCCAATCACTACAATTTGACCAGTTTTTTCGGCGAATGGAATGAAATCTGCTGGAGAGATAAAACCTCTTTGTGGATGCTGCCAACGGATTAAGGCTTCTACACTTTTTAACTGGCCTGAATGAGCATCAATAACCGGTTGATAGACTAACCTAAACTGTTTTTCTTCTAGGGCCACCATTAATTCATGCCGCATAAGCACATAATCAATTTTCGGTGTGCGCGTAGCGTCAAAAGCATACCAGTGCCAGGTATTTCCACCTTCTTTTTTTGCTTCATTCATCGCATGTATCGCATGATGAAGCAATTGGGTAGATTTTTCTATCTGAGATTCATTATCTGCAATACCAATACTCGCGCTCATATGGATTTTATGGCCATCGATATCAAATGGAACTGACAGGCTTTTTAATATTTGCTCTGCAATGACCGCGACCTGTTTTAAATCATGGCATTTATTCAACAGTATGCCAAATTCATCTGCTGAAAAATGAGAAATGATATCCTCTTCTGGAATGATCTGACGCAGGCGATTTGCTACAGCAATCAGGAGCTGATCACCATTGAGGTGTCCCAAACTTTGATTTAAAGGCTGGAAACCATCTAAATCAACATACATGACGATCAGAGGGCGATGATGCTCATGTTGTATGTGGAATGCGGCATCCAGTATTTTTTCAAAGGTATGATGATTAATTAATCCGGTTAAACTGTCGTGGGTTTGTTGACGGGCGATATATTCGCTATTTGCCCGCTGTTGAGTAATATCCTGCTGAATCCCAATAAAATGTGTGCAGAAATTTTTCTCATCAAAAACTGGTCCTAATATAAGCTGGTTCCAGAACCAGCTCCCATCTTTACGATAGTTTTTTAAGGTGATCTGGATTTCTTGTTGCTCTTTAAGCGCATTATGTATTTTATTAACTGCTTCAGGATCTGTATCAGGACCTTGCAGAAAACGACAATTTTTACCGATAATTTCTTCTTTTTTATATCCGCTCAGGCTTTCAAACGCAGGATTAACATATTCAATGGCCTGGTCCGGAGCGGCATTTGCTAACACGATTCCAAGAGGATTAGCATCGACACTACGTTTAAGCAGACGTAGCATTTCTTCAGTTTCACGCCGCTCTGTAATATCACGAGCGACACCAAATACGCCAACCACGTGTTGAGCTTGTTTAATGGGTAAATAAGTCAGGTCTAACCAGTAACATTCACCTAAGGCATTTAGTGCCTGAATTTCCAAGTGCTGACTGTTTCCCTTCAACGCTTGTTCGAATGCAGTTTGAGCTATGGATTGAAATTCAGCACAAATAAATTTCGAGTAATGTAAGCCCCGCGCCTGTTCAAGGTTGAATTTAGTGATATCTTCACAGACAAGATTAACATCAATCACGATGCCTTCTAGATTATGTTCAAAAATCGCGTCCGGATGGTAGGTGAAGAAAGAGCGATATTTATCATGAAGAGCCAGTTTTTGTTGCCATTCTGCATGCAGATCCATACTTAAGGCAATTAAAGATGCTGCATGACGAAGTAATTTAATATGAGTGGGGGTTGGACATTTAGGCGAACGATAATATGTCCCAAAGGTACCATAGAGTTTTCCTTGCGCGTTAATAATAGGTGTAGACCAGCACGCGTTTAGATTATCTTCTTGAATCAGGGTCTTGAAATTCTTCCAGTTCTGATCAGTGACTAAATTTTCACAAATCACGAGTTCTCGGTGAAAAGCTGCTGCACCACAAGCACCGACATTTGGGCCTATTTTTATACCATTGATCGCTTCTTGATACCGGGTTGAAAAATGTTTGGTACCACTAATCAGGCTCAAAGTTTGTTCTGTCTCTGAGTACAACATAATGGAGACCATTGAATCAGGTATCCGGGCTTCTAACCATTCACTGACGGTCTGAAATATGAGGGTTAAGTCAGCGCGATGTCCAATTAAATTAAAGATAGATTGAGTATCTAAATAATTCGCTGTTTGACTCATATCGCATCCCCTCCTTAAATTGTATCGCGTATTTTTAATAGATTCTCAATCAAAAATCTTTAAATCAGATCAATATACTGATTATTAATTTTGTATAAACAATATAACAAAAATGTGATTCTCCTTACATATAATTATTTGAAAATCTTAATGAATATCAAGCGTTGACTTAAACAACTTGCATCAATAGTCATTTCTCTAAAGATAATAGCCATGAAAGTAGAACTATTTTTTAAAAACAAAAGCGATCTGACCTTCTTAAAACCGGAAAACAAACCTACTGTACCAGGCGTTCTGTTCAGAGCCATGAAAAATCCATACTTATTATTAAACGGGAATAGTCAATATTGCAAAGAAATTAAATATAAAATCAAGTCATATCCAGATAGAGGGGTATTTATATAAAATCAGACATTTAGGGGGAAATGCATTTGCAAGCTTAAAACAGTTTGAGCTGTTGCAACTCAATATGACAAGCTAAAGCAAAACTATAAAAGTACTGTTGTCTTAGCTTGTATCTTTATCTGGTTATCACTATGAAATGTCAAAAGATTTTAATATCTTCCCAATTTTCTTTTATAAGTATGATTAAATTAGATTTTTAGGACAATACAGTTGATATAGGGTATTCAGTACCTGAACCAGTTTTTGATCTTTAATGGAATAAAAAATCTGTTTGCCGTCACGACGCGTGCTCACCACATCACTTTTACGTAACATCATCAGCTGTTGGGATAAGGTGGGCTGATTAATTTGAGTCAGTTCTTCTATTTGTGAAACATTCAATTCTTGTTTTGCGAGATAACATAAAATAAGTAAACGATCTGGATTGGCTAATGATTTTAATACCATGACCACGGTATCAATAGAATCATGCATAGAAGCAATTTCAAGATCGGTATTCATACAGCATTTCCATACTACACATCAGTAATGTACGCAGTATATAATGCCTGAATAATCCAATACATTATATAAAATGCCATTTCAATGGTTTTTAATGAAAGTAATTATCAGATATTCTTATATAAATAAAACGAGGCATTTAATTAATTTTTATTAAATGCCTTATCTTGGTGCAAGTATGAGTGCAAAAATGCTGATTATATTTTTTTGGCCTGTTTAAATCCTTTTAATTCTTTTTCATTAAATTGCAGGGCTTCAATAATAGCTTGCCGTGTTTCCGGATTATACCAATTAAAAATGGCTGATATTTTTTCTTCAAAATCATCGCTGATAATAAAACGATCTTCTTGAATGCAGAGTAATTTATTTTGTTTAAGAATGGCAATAAAGCTTTTTAAAGTTGCACTGTCAAAGTAATATCCTGCCTGAATCTTTTTCGTTTGCGACAGTTTGTTCAGTACCGCTTTACCCATCTTTTCCAGTTCTTTCAGGCTAAGCGCTTGCAGCGGAGCATACTGCTGCAGCAATGCAGCAATCATGCTCATGTTATTCAGGCTAGAAGCAGACAAATGCGCCAAAGTTAAAAGCTGCTTTTGCAGTTGTTCATCTACTGGAATAGAAAGGGTAGCATCCTGGCGAACAATCCAGCCTAAATGCTCTAATTTGTCTATAATTAATACTATTTCTTTTTCTAATTCATCCATAGACCATTTTAAGAAAAATTCTTCCTTAAAATAAGGATAGATATTTTTAAGGGTATCACTTAAATAATGGGTGGAGATTTTTTTATAGGAATGAATGAGCATGGCAATTAATGCCGGTAGGATAAAACAATGCAAAATATTGTTGCTAAAATAACTTAATAGTATTTTTTGACTTTCAGCAACTTGTACCCATTTTTCATTATTTTGGTTAACTGTCTCAACTTGTTTTAATTTTTCAGCATATTGAATCATTTCAGCGCTGGATAATTCGGTCATCATCATTCGCGAATCATATTGAGTCATTTTTAATAAATCACGATACTGGCTAATCTGTGAAATTAAATGCTTTTCGGTTAAAGCATGATCATCTGCATTCAGTAAAATAAGTGAAATTAAAGAAATAGGATTAATCACTACTGCTTTATTAATATTTTCCTGGATTGAATTGGCCACCTGATTGACCGTTTGAATGACCGGTTGGGGCAATTCATCATGAATATTGAGTTTAATTTGCTTGGCCTGATGCTCAGCCAAAACCTGATCCAGAAACACCGGTTCACCAAAATTGACGTGTACCTGTCCAAAGACTTTTTCAATTTTACGCACTGAACTCAAGATGCCCCAGATTGATTCGGCTTCTTTGGGCTTGCCATTCAGTTCATTTAAATAAGAGGTGCCTTCAATCAGTTTTTCATAACCAAAATAGGTTGGAATAAAGGCAATTGGCTTGGTTGCACCCCGTAAATGACTTTGTATCGTCATCGACAGCATGCCTTTTTTCGGTGGTAACAGCAGACCAGTACGGGAACGCCCACCTTCAATAAAGTATTCCAAAGGCGTATTTCGAGATAACAGGCTGTGTAAATATTCTTTAAACACAGAAGTATAGAGTTCATTGCCGCTGAAGGTACGACGGATAAAATAAGCGCCAGCACCACGCATGATCTGACCGACTACGGGCAAGTTAAGGTTAATGCCGGCGGCAATATGCGGAACCATCAAGCCACGATTAAAAATCACATAAGAAAGTAGTAAATAGTCAATATGACTGCGATGGCAAGGGGTATACACAATTTCGTAATCCTTGGCCAATTCCCGCACGGTATCAAAATTATGCACCTCAATACCATCGTAAAGTTGTGTCCAGAGTTTGGTCAGCGCTAGTTCGGCAAAACGCAGGGTGGAATAGGAAAAGTCCGAAACCACTTCGGTTAAATAGCCCTTGGCACGGTTCTCCGCCTCAAACATGCTGATTTTGTTATCAATGCTTTCTTTACGAATCGCATCTTGCACTGTTTCGGTTTTCATTAACTTGTTAATGAGATTACGGCGGTCAGATAAGTCGGGGCCTAAAATGGCTTCTTTGTATTTATTAAAATTGCTATTGAGTTCCTTCACCACAGAATGTGCCGGAGAAAAATTGGGATATTCAATCTTGGATTGTTCAATAGCTGATTTAAGTGAAATCGGTTTGTGAAATTCGATGTAATTTTCACGGCTATATAAAGAAATATTCATGGCCTGTTTTAATTTGGAAGGCGTTGCCCAGGCATCAGCAAATAAAGCTTTAAACCAGGAATCTTCATAGGCAGGTGAACGTCCCCATAAAACCGTGACCGGAACCAGTTCAATATCGTATTCGGGATATTTTTCCAGGGCTTCAATCAGGCGAATCAATTTCGCTGAATAATGATAGGCTTCATGGGTTGAGTTCGGCACATTTAAGGCCAGAATAGAATCATCTTCCTGATATTCATGAATGCTCAAAGGTGCAAACACGGAAGGCAGCTGACGGGCTTTGGCTTCAGTGTCAATTAAAACCGTATTGCTGAGTGAGGCATCCTGTAATACATAGCAAATGATTTTTTTATCTGTTTGATCTTGTATGGTTTTTTTTAATTCTTCAGTATTGCCTAAGACTTGAGGAGTCACGATTTTATCTAGAATTTTCTGCGTAAATTGACGATAGAACCGGCTATAACCCTTATTAGACATTTGATTCCCTAAATCTGTTTTTCATTTGCTGGATATTGTGTGCAATTGCATGAATAAATACAAATCTTATTGATGACAAATAAGTCATTTAAGTTGTAACGATTTGATTAAAAATAGAGGTGTATTTGTTTAAAAAATCTTGACTTTTAATCTTAAAAATACACCTCAGTCTTATAAGACAAGGCATAGAAAAACTTATCTTAACAGTCTAAATGGCTTATGATGAAGTCATGACTTTAAAATCAAAAGACAGCTCAAGGAGTTCAAATGAGTACTGATTCTGCTTTTCCAACACCGAAGAATTTAGGTATAGCGGTTTATAGCGATAATGCTGAAGCGATTGGTAATACGCCGTTAATTCGCATTAATCGTGCTATTTCATCCGATGCAACCGTATTGGCAAAAGTTGAAAGCCGTAATCCGGCATTCTCGGTGAAATGCCGGGTAGGTGCTGCTTTAATTGCAGATGCTGAAGAAAAAGGTTTGCTTAAACCCGGCATGCATATTGTAGAGCCAACCAGTGGCAATACTGGGATTGCACTGGCCTTTGTTGCTGCCGCAAAAGGTTATGAGATTACCTTAACCATGCCGGCTAGCATGAGTGTTGAACGCCGTAAGGTATTGAAGGCTTTTGGTGCAAATCTGGTGTTGACCGAACCGGCTAAAGGCATGAAAGGTGCGGTGGATGAAGCGGTACGTTTAGCGACTGAACAACCGGATGTGTATTTTTTACCGCAACAGTTTGAAAATCCGGCCAACCCAAAAATCCATGAACAAACCACAGGTCCTGAAATCTGGGAAGCTACTGGCGGAAAGGTCGATATTTTGGTGTCTGGCGTAGGTACGGGTGGTACGATTTCCGGTATTTCACGTTATTTTGAGCAGGTTAAAAAACAGCCGCTTCACTCCGTTGCTGTTGAACCTGCGGAATCGCCGATTATTGGTCAAGCGAAACGCGGCGAGCCATTGACTCCTGGACCGCACAAAATTCAGGGTATTGGTGCAAACTTTATTCCTAAAAACCTGGATCTGGATCTGGTGGATGAAGTGATTGCCATTGAAAGTGCTACAGCTATTGAATGGGCACGCAAAACAGCAACCCATGACGGTATTTTGGTGGGGATTTCAAGTGGTGCAGCCATGGCAGCAGCGGCTCAATTGGCAGAACGTCCTGAAAATGCCGGTAAAAACATTGTGGTGATTTTACCGGATGCCGGTGAACGATATTTGTCGTCGGTATTGTTTGAAGATATTTCAGCAGACTAATTGCTCACACGTTAAGGTTTGACTTAAATTTGAGAGGTTTAGGTTTAAGTCAAACCGTTTGAGTGATTTGTTTCTTTAGACTTTTTTCATCCATCCCTTTTATCTCTCTTACGCAGACTTGAAATACATTTCAATTCTGCTCAGGGAGAAAAATAAAGAGGGTATCAACAATAGTGAAAGCAGTCTGTTATGTTATTTTGATTTTTACTGATAGAATTTATTTTATAAGCTTCAGGCAGTTTATGCGCATGGCATGCTATTTCGGTATAAATGGACATTGGAAATAGTACTAAAAAGGCAGAAGATGTACTTCCTCTACCAATAGAAGATTTAGGGATTTGAATCGGTGTTTGAGCTCGACTGTAAATTACTCAGTGTTTTTCTTTATATTTATAAATATAAAAGTGTTTCTGTCGCGGCTGAATATTTGGCCATGAGCCAGCCCACCGTCAGTAATATTCTGAATAAAATCCGCCAGCATTATAATGACCCGCTCTTTTTAAGAATCGGCAATGAAATGGTGCCGACTGAACTGTCAAAACAGCTGTTTCCACTGGTCAGTGAAGCTTTAAGTAAAGTCGAAGTCATTAATAATTTCACCGTGGATTTTGATCAGACTACTTCACAGCAAAAATTTACCATTGCCATGACCGATGTGTCGCATTTGGTATTATTGCCTAAAATTTCGCAGTATTTAAAACAGCATGCTTCACATATCCGTTTAAATGTTCGTCCTATTACTTCTGAAACCAGTTATCAAATGGCCAATGGTGAAATTGATCTGGCGATTGGTTTTCTGCCCAATCTGGAAAACGGTTTTTATCAGCAAAAACTGTTTGAGCAATATTATGTGGTGATTGCATCCAAAAACCATCCACGGCTCAGTGAAAACAGCTTAAGCACCGAACAATATATTGCCGAAACCCATATTGATATTGATGCCGGGATGGGGCATTACCATATTGAGAACGAGCTGTTAAATTTAGAACTCAAGCGTAATTTTTTAATGCGACTGCCCAGCTATTTAGGGGTGGGGCTGGTGGTTCAGGAAACCGATGCGATTGCAACCGTACCCTATTATTTAAGTGAAGTATTATTGTCGCGCGGCAATTTACAAATTTTTGATGCACCGATTACTTTTCCCACCTATGCAGTCAAGCAATATTGGCATATGTCCTGCCATCATAAAACCAGCCATCAGTGGCTGCGGCAGATGTGTTATGAATTATTTAGTCAAATGAATGATATAGAAGATTCAGTGCATAAAGTCATTCATCCATAACTGAATCATATAAGCTGGATGGACTTAAGAAATTTTATCCGGGGTCATTAAGGCCTGGTTGATATACAGTTTAATCAGGCGTTCACGTGAACCAATCGATTTCTGGTAATGGGTTGAATTAAGCAACAGGGAAGCGCCGTAAGTGACGGTCCAGATATAGGATAAATAATCGCGAATCGACATGGCACTATTAAAGGATTTCAGATATTCATCGGTCATGTCCTTAATTTCAATAATCCGTTCTTCACGGACTTGATATAATTCTTCAAATAATTCTTTCAGTTTACGCTCATTGTTGGTTAATCGTTCTTCAATCACATGCAATAAAATGGTCCGGTTGGAATTTAACATGTTATAGAGCATGTACTGTGATACATAAGTTTTAATATTATTTTTATATTTTTTTGAAATTTCTAATAATCGTTTTTCATTTAATATGATGAGTTCTAAATAGAGCTGATTCTTGCTTTTAAAATGCTTGTAAATGGTGCCTTTGGCAATATCCAGCTCTGAAGCCAGTTCTGCGAGGGTAATATCTTGATGATTATCCAGCAACAGGGTTTCTGCCATGGCTAAAATTTTCTCTTTACGGAGTAGAAAATTTTGTTGGCGTACGGTATTCATCACATAAGTCCCGAAAAGACATAAAAAGCCAATTCAACATATACCGATAAAATAAATATGGCAACTCAACTAATGTCTGATGTGAGTAGCAAATTACTGTGTAATTTAATTCATATTCTCAAAGGCATAGCACAAAATAAAAGTCAATGAATGAGAACCATTGAGGTCAATAATCATCAATAAAATTCCAATTGCAGCGTAATTATTCTATTGTCTTTTTGCGTTGCCAAAAGGGATTAACCCATAAAATGCAAAGCGCAGGTATGCTGATTGAACAGTATTCCATTCGTACATTTGAGTTTTCGCTTGAGGATAAAACCTTCAGTTGAAAGTGATTTACAGAAACCATGTTTTATTCGTTATTCATAAGCGTGATGATAAAATTATGAAGATATGCTTACACTTAAGCTGATGGACAAAGCATTCAACCCAGGTTTTTCGCACCATGCATTTCTCCTCATGAATGTTGAAAACCGCGTGAATGCCCAGATTTTATTTGGATAGATGTTCGTTGGAATAAACCCGTAATTTCAGTATAGGTTCCTAAAAATTTTAAAAAGAACTTCAATATTTTGATGCGAAGTCTTCACACAAGGAAAGCAATATGCCTATTTATAACGCACCCCTTAAAGACATGGAATTTATTTTAAATGATGTATTTAAGGCAGATGAATTCTGGCAGGGTAATGAAAACCTCGCTCATTTAGATATGGCAACGGCTAATGCGATTTTAGAGGAAATGGCAAAGTTTTCTAAAAACGTCATCCTTGATTTAAACCGCAGCAGTGATGAAGAAGGCGGCGCACAGTTCAATAATGGGGTAGTGACTACACCTAAAGGTTTTAAAGAAGCATTTAAACAGTTTGCCGAAGGTGGCTGGGTTGGTCTGGGGGCACCTGAAGAATGGGGCGGTCAGGGCATGCCTAAAATGCTGACGGTACTGGCTGATGAAATGATCTGGAGTACTAACCCCTCATTCATGCTCTACCCATTACTGACTGTGGGTGCAGGTATGGCGATTAATGACCGTGCTTCCCAAGAACAAAAAGAGACTTATCTGCCAAAATTCTACACCGGTGAATGGTCAGGTACCATGTGCCTGACAGAACCGCATTCTGGTACAGATCTCGGACTGATCAAAACCAAAGCGGAACCGAATGAAGATGGTTCCTTCAATATTACCGGTACAAAAATCTTTATTACCAGTGGTGAACACGACCTGTGTGAAAATATCATCCATCTTGTTCTGGCAAAAACCCCGAATGCACCCGCTGGCTCACGTGGTATTTCCTTGTTCATCGTGCCGAAATTCCATGCCAATGCTGATGGGTCGGTGGGTGAACGTAATGCGGTGGCAGCGGGTTCAATCGAACATAAAATGGGGATCAAGGGATCTGCGACTTGCGTGATGAACTTTGACGGTGCTAAAGGTTATATCGTTGGTAAAGAAAACGAAGGCTTGGCAGCCATGTTCGTGATGATGAACTACGAACGTTTATCGATGGGCATTCAAGGGATTGGCGCAGCAGAATATGCTTACCAGAACGCCGCACAATATGCGACAGACCGTCTGCAAGGCCGTGCAGCAACCGGTGCGAAATCGCCTGAAAAACCGGCCGATTCCATTTTAGTGCATGGTGATGTGCGCCGTATGTTATTGAATGTACGTGCTAATAACGAAGCATCACGTGCCTTTGCGGTCTATGTAGGTCAACAGCTCGACATTACCAAATACTCAACCGACGCTGAAGCAGTCCGTAAAGCCAATGATCGTGTTGCACTGCTCACCCCAATTGCAAAAGCTTACTTAACCGACAAGGCGCTTGATTCAAGCCTGGAAGCACAAATGGTGTTTGGTGGTCATGGTTATATTCGTGAATGGGGCATGGAACAGTGTATTCGTGACCTGCGTATTTCACAAATTTACGAAGGCACCAACGGCGTTCAGGCGATTGACCTGATTGGCCGTAAAACCATCAAATGTGGTGGTGCATATGTTGCTGAATACATCGCAGAAATTCGTGAATTTGCGCAAGGTCTGGATGATGCATTGACGATTAAATCCGCTTTATTAGATGTCTGTACACAAGTTGAAGACAGTACCGCCTTTATTGTGAATCAGGCAAAAACAGCGCCTGATTTCTCCAATGCCGTGGCAGTGGATTACTTACATGTTGTGGGATTACTCAGCTTTGTTTATATGTATGCGCGTATTAGTCAGGCTGCTCAACCGAAAGCTGAAGCTTTCTTCCAGAACAAGCTGGTGTTGGCGCAGTACTATGTCGCCAAAGTTTTACCGGATCTGGCAGCACGTGTACAACGCATTCAAGCCGGTGCCGATGTGGTGATGCAGTTGCCGGAAGAGTATTTTACTGCTCAATCTTAAGATCAATACTGGCATTGCACTAGAATGGAAATGATATGGGCTGGACTCTTAGCCCATATCAAACAACAAAACTTATAAATTAGGATGGAAAAAATGATTGTTATCGTAAATGGTGTTCGTACAGCAATGGGTGGCTTCCAGGGTGCGCTTTCTTCATGTACAGCACCAGATTTAGGTGCAGCAGCGATTAAAGAAGCTGTTGCACGTTCTGGCTTACAACCTACAGATATTGATGAAGTGATTTTTGGCTGCGTACTTCCGGCCGGTTTAAAACAGGGACCAGCGCGTCAGGCCATGCGTCAGGCAGGTTTACCTGACACCACAGGTGCAACCACCATTAATAAAATTTGTGGTTCAGGCATGAAAGCGGTAATGCAGGCTGCCGATGCCGTAAAAGCTGGCTCAGCAGAGATTGTGGTCGCAGGCGGTATGGAGTCAATGAGTAATGCGCCATATCTACTCGATAAAGCCCGTGCCGGTCATCGTATGGGGCATGGCAAAATTACCGATCACATGTTCCAGGAAGGCCTGGAAGATGCTGAAACTGGCCTTTCCATGGGTGTACTTGCACAGGAAATGGCCGATAAAAAAGGTTACACCCGCGAACAGCAAGATGCCTTTGCAATCAGCTCGTTGAATAAAGCAGTCACTGCCATCAACAATGGTTATTTTAAAGAAGAAATCGTGCCTGTAACCATGACTTCGCGTAAAGGCGATGTGGTGGTTGAGCAAGATGAACAGCCGCTCAATGCCAAGGCCGATAAAATTCCAACTTTACGTCCGGCATTTAAAAAAGATGGCACCATTACCGCTGCCAATTCCAGCTCCATTTCAGACGGTGCGTCTGCTTTAGTCATTACATCTGACGAAATTGCAGCAGAGCGTGGTTTGGCTCCTGTGGCGAAAATTGTGGCTTATGCTTCAAATTCACAGCACCCAACAGAGTTCAGCATTGCACCAGTCGGCGCGATAGAAAAGGTTTTGAAAAAAGCCGGTTGGGACGCTCAAGAGGTTGACCTTTGGGAAATCAATGAAGCGTTTGCCATGGTCACCATGGCGGCTATGGATGCCTTTAATCTGGATCCAGCAAAAGTGAACATTAACGGTGGTGCCTGTGCACTCGGCCATCCATTGGGTTCATCAGGTTCGCGCATTATTGTGACTTTACTGCATGCCTTAAAACGCACTGGTGGTAAAAAAGGAATTGCCAGCTTATGTATCGGCGGTGGTGAAGCAACAGCTGTGGCCATTGAACTGATTTAAAAATATTGATTAAGTAAAGCTATAAGTTACGAATGTGAAATTCGATAAGCAATAAAAGCCACCATTCCAGCACGCTGGGATAGTGGCAAAAAAAATACGTTTATTTTTGAGATTTTTATTATGAATGGTTTAGATCGCATTCGCTTAGTCTCCCTTCGCGACAAAGTTATGTCAGCCGAACAAGCGATTGAATTGATTCAAGACGGTGCTGTAGTGGGTTTAAGTGGTTTTGGCGGTGCAGGTGAAGCAAAAACTGTACCTTTGGCTTTGGCGGAACATGCCAAACAACATCCCTTAAAAATTACCCTCGCTACAGGTGCAAGCTTAGGCAATAGAATTGACGGCCGTCTAAATGAAGCCCATGCGATTGCGCGCCGTTATCCTTATCAGGCCGATCCTGGCCTGCGTAAATCGATCAATGCTGGTGAAGTGATGTATATCGATCAGCATTTGTCTGAAATGGCAGATAATATTCGTCATCACAACTTGCCGTCGATTAATGTAGCAATTATTGCAGCAACGGCGATTACTGAAGATGGGCAGATTATTCCAACCGGCTCATGCGGTAACTCGGCCAACTTTGTAGAAATGGCAGATCATGTGATTGTCGAAATTGACAATACTATTAATCCGGTGCTGGAAGGCGTACATGACATTTATGTACCCAAAGCCCGTCCAAATCGTGCACCGATTCCCTTGATTCATGCGGGAGACCGGATTGGAACGGTGGGCATTCAGGTGAGTCCGGAAAAGATAGTAGCCATCGTCCTGAATGACCTTCCCGATACTTCCTTTAACATGGATGAACCGGATCAGAATACTTTAGCTATTGCCAAACACCTGATTCAATTTTTTGAAGGTGAAGTGGCAGCAGGGCGTTTACCGGAAAATCTGGGCCCGCTTCAATCGGGTGTCGGTTCGATTGCTAATGCGGTTTTTTCAGGTTTTGAACATTCCAATTTTCATGACTTGGAAATGTATTCCGAAGTTTTACAGGACTGTACTTTTGACTTGATTGATTCGGGCAAAATGACCTTTGCTTCAGGTTGTTCCATGACCCTGTCAGATTCTTGTGCACAGCGTGTCATGAACAATTTTGAGCAATACAAAGACAAGATTGTGCTGCGTCCGCAGGAAATTTCCAATAATCCTGAAATCATCCGCCGTTTGGGGATTATTGCCATTAATACAGCACTGGAGTTCGATATTTACGGCAACGTCAATTCAACCCATGTCACCGGCACCAAAATGATGAACGGGATTGGCGGTTCAGGTGATTTTACCCGGCATGCCCATATAGCAATTTTTGTGACCAAATCGGTCGCCAAAGGTGGGGCTATTTCATCTGTAGTTCCAATGGTCAGTCATACTGACCATACCGATCATGACGTTGATATTTTGGTGACAGAAAATGGTCTGGCAGATTTACGCGGTCTGGCTCCACGTGAGCGTGCCCGTAAGATTATCGATTTATGTGCGCATCCTGATTATCGCGATGAACTGAATGATTATTTTGAACGCGCTTGTCAGCGTGGTGGGCAAACGCCGCATCTGCTTGAAGAAGCCTTGTCCTGGCATGCAACATTTGAAGAGACTGGAAACATGCATAAAACTGCATAAAGATAGCTAAATGCATAAAACAAAACCCATCTCATGATGGGTTTTTTAATTTCTAATTTAATTCTAACCTAAGTTTTTATGAATGAAATGTGGAGAGAATTTTCAAAAAATGACCAAGGCAAGACAGATTTGTTACTGCTGAAACGCTTTGCCTACAACAAGCCACTTCATCAGCAGCGTGTTGTTCCTATAATGGCCGCATCGCAACACTCAAGGTCTCAGTTTTGAAATATCTTCAATATTTTTCAGGAATCTCATTATTACTGCTGTTAACTGCTTGTACTACTGAAGCACCGGATTATCAGGGCATCTGGAACAATACCTTAGAAAATCCACAGCTTGAAAATTCACTGGTGATTGCCAAAAATGGTGATAATTATTTCATTACCAATACCTTAAAAGACAAAGCCACCGGTAAAACAAAAAAGAAAAATCCGGTGCCTGCCTCAGTGGGCAAGAGTGGTTTACTTGAGGTGAATGCCGGTGCCGGTGTGGTTGATTTTGCGATTGACGAAAAAACCGGAAATCTGGTGGGTTCAGGCTCAATCTATAAAAAAGCAAAATAATCATTCAAGTCGTGTATCTACAGAAGATGTCATGAAAGCGGATGATTCATGGCATCTTTTTTAGTTTATGAAGCTTTTTATTTTATGAAACTTAATAAGGCTGCAAAATCTTCTACAAAATAATCTGCTTTGGCTTTAATTTCTTCAATTTCATGCACTGAATATTGATCATAGATCGCCACTACATCAATGCCTGCATTGTTGGCGGCTTCCAACCCCAATCAAAGAATCTTCAATAATCAGGCAGTCCTTAGCTTGAACATCAAAATGCTGAAGTGCTTTTAAATACATTTCTGGAGGCGGCTTGATGTTCTCGACATTTTCACGGGTTAACATGATGGTAAAATCATCATTAAAACTGATCTTTTGATTAATATTCTGATTATTATCTTGATAACGCTGAATATTATACACACTGGTGGTGGTGGTAAGTTCCAGTTGCATACCTTGTTGTTTGAGCGCATTAATCAATAGGTGGGCTTGCGGTTTAAGCTCGACCACGTGATCCAGAAAATGGCGTGAAATAGTATAACGGCGGGTTTTTACCTCTTCTTTGCCCAAATCAAAACCATACAGCTCATTTAAATAAGCACAGTATTCCAAATATGGATCAGGGGATTGTCTAAAAATTTTCAGCTGAAGATCGCGTTGTTGCTGAATTACGTTGAGATCCACCTCAATATTCGATAATCGTTGTATCAGGGTTGCATCGACTATTCCAGATTCCGACTGAATCAATAAGCGTTCCATCCAAATCAAAATAAATTAATTTTTTCCCTTGAAACATTTTTATCTTACATCTGGTTTGAATGAGCCGAATTATATCTGGTTTGAATCAGCAGATCGGTTAAAGTACAAAAATTTCCAGTTTCAACGCTGATTGGAAAATCGTTTTTCAAGCTGGTCAAATAGCATTTGCATGCCTTGAGTTGCGGTTTGAGGAATCAAATGATATTGCGTGGGGACACGAAGATGGTCGGCTTTAAGATCGATATAATAGGCTTCACATGTTGCAGGTATTTCATGAATCAGTCCTGCAACAGGGTAAACCACTAAACTGGAGCCGATCACAATAAAAATGTCGGCATCTTGAACCAGTTGTATGGCCTGTTCATAAGCGGGGACGGCTTCCCCAAACCACACCACATGCGGACGTAGCGGATAGCCTTGCGGACATTTATCGCGTTGCAGGTGTAGTTCCCAGCCTTGAATAGGGTAGAAGGTCTCAGAATACTGTGCCCCCGGTGCAGAGCTTTTAGCCAAGCGAATATTGCCATGTAAATGTAAAACATGACGATTTCCTGCACGTTCATGCAAGTCGTCTATATTTTGGGTAATCACATAACAATCTGCAAAGTCTTGGATTTTGGCAATGAGTTGATGTGCTAAATTGGGCTGTGCTGCCAGTACATTTTTACGCCGTGCATTATAAAAATCTTGTACCAGTTGAGGATTTTTTTGCCAGGCTTCAGGTGTCGCGACTTCTTCAATCTTGTGGTTTTCCCAGAGTCCATCATGATCACGAAAGGTATTTATTCCACTTTCTGCACTCATTCCTGCACCGGAAAAGATCACGATTTTTGGCATTTCTATCGATTCACTATTTTAAATTTTTAATCAACTTATCATAAAATATTGATGTTTTTTTATAGGTTTTATACAACACTTTAATTTTTTTGAGCAACCATAAAACTAAGCCCCACTCATTAGCAGGGCTTAGGAATTTAATTTTCACATTAAGCAATAAATTGCTGAACAGCTTGATTGAACTCGTTTGGACACTCAATATTTGAAATATGCGAAGCATTAATTTCAAACAAAGCGCTATTTTTAATATGATTTACCATATATTGACCGTCTGAAACGGTGGTGACAGGATCTTTTTGACCTGCAATCACCAATACCGGCACAGTAATATCTTTCAGCTGTTCGCGTAAATCCGCTTTAGCCAAAGCTTTACAACAGCTTGCATAACCTTCGGCGCTGCCAGCTTCCAAGTCGTTTTGAAGGTTTTCAACGACTGTCGCGTTGCTTTGGATAAATGGTTCGGTAAACCAGCGTGATGCTGCAGTTGATGCGATGGGTTGAAGGCCTTGCTGACGTACCAATGCGGCACGCTCATTCCAGGCCTGTTCCTGACCAATTTTGGCTGCCGTGTTGCAGACAATCACGTGGCTAAAACGTTCAGGCTTATTGATTGCTAACCATTGACCGGTTAAACCACCCATTGAAATACCGCAGAACGCAGCTTTTTCAATTTTTAAATGATCGAGCAGGTTGATAACATCTTGACCCAGTTGATCAAGCCTATACGGACCTTGTGGTGCAGATGAAGCCCCATGACCACGGGTGTCATAGCAAATCACAAAATAATTCTGTTTGAAGTGATTAAATTGTTTTTGCCACATCCCATAATTGGTGCCGAGTGAATTAGAAAAAATCAAGGCTGGCTTGGCTGCATCACCAAAAGTCTGGTAATTGATCTGGGCATCATTCGATGTAAAAGTTGGCATTAAAATCCCTCCCGACCTCCCTTTAATAAAGGGAGGAGGTTTATATTTTTAATAGTCTGTTAGACACGTTCAATAATCAAAGCGATGCCTTGACCGACACCAATACACATTGAGCAAAGACCGTATTTACCACCAGTCTGTTCAAGCTGGTTGAGTGCAGTCGTCACAAGACGCGCGCCAGATGCACCGAGTGGATGACCTAAGGCAATTGCACCACCATTTGGATTGACTTTCTCTGAATCATCTTCAATGCCCAAGTCACGAGTACATGCCAAAGCTTGTGCTGCAAAAGCCTCATTCAGTTCAATCACGTCCATCTGTTCAATAGTCAAACCTGTTTGTGCCAATAATTTCTTGATGGCCGGTGCAGGACCAAAGCCCATAATACGTGGCTCAACACCGACTACTGTCGAGCCAATAATTTTGGCACGTGGTTTTAAGCCATACTGTGTTACAGCATCATCCGAAGCAATCAGCAGGGCTGCTGCACCATCGTTAATCCCGGATGCATTCCCTGCAGTCACTGTACCGTCAGCTTTTACGACTGGTTTCAGTTTTGCCAAAGCTTCTGCCGTAGTGGATGCACGTGGATGTTCGTCTTTATCAACTACAACTGGATCGCCTTTACGCTGCGGAATCACCACAGGAATAATTTCTTTATCAAAGAAACCACGTGCTTGGGCTGCCGCTGTACGTTGCTGGCTGGTTAAAGCAAACTGGTCTTGATCGGCACGGTTAATATTGAACTGTTCCGCAAGGTTTTCAGCGGTTTGCGGCATGGTTTCTACGCCGTACATTTCTTTGAGTTTCGGGTTAATGAAACGCCAGCCCATGGTGGTGTCTTCAATCTTCTGACTACGACCATAGGCAGATTCAGATTTACCCATCACAAATGGGGCACGAGACATGGATTCCACACCGCCGGCAATAATCAGTTCAGCTTCGCCTGCTTTGATGGTACGCGCAGCCATGGCAATAGCATCCAGTGATGAACCACAAAGACGGTTAATCGTCGTTGCTGGAACTTGGTAAGGCAGGCCTGCAAGCAGGGATGACATACGCCCGACGTTACGGTTATCTTCACCGGCCTGGTTGGCACAGCCATAAATCACGTCATCAACCTGTTCCCAGTTCACCGAGGGATTGCGTTCCATTAAAGCTTTGATTGGAAGTGCACCCAGATCATCGGTACGTACAGGAGCAAGGCCACCAGCATAACGGCCAAATGGAGTACGGATGGCATCAACGATATATGCATTTTTCATGTTTTATTTTTCCAAATCTTTTAATCCCTCCCAACCTCCCTTTAAAAAAGGGAGGAGATTCCTACCTAAAATTACGAGGTGGAAGTCCCCCTTTGAAAAAGGGGGATTTAGGGGGATTTAAAATTATGTTTAAAGACGATTAACCCTGAGTCGCATCAATCAGTTTGGCACCGGTCATTGACTGCAATTCTTCAAATGACAGACCTTCAACTTTCTCAATCACTTTCATACCTTCAGGGGTGACATCAATCACGCAGAGGTCGGTATAGATACGATCGACACATTTCAGGCCAGTCGCAGGGTAAGACAGCTCAGCGACGATTTTTGGCTCGCCTTTTTTAGTCACGTGATCGGTGGTGATAAAGACTTTTTTCGCACCAACGGCCAAGTCCATTGCACCTCCCACCGCAGGAATCGCATCCGGTGCACCGGTATGCCAGTTGGCCAAGTCACCATTTTCAGCGACCTGGAAAGCACCGAGTACGGCAATGTCCAGGTGCCCACCACGCATCATGGCGAATGAATCACCGTGGTGGAAGAAGGCACCACCTTCAAGTAAGGTCACAAATTCTTTACCAGCATTGATCAGCTCAGGATCACGGTCTTCTTCAGCAGGAGGAGGACCGAAAGCCAACAGGCCATTTTCAGAGTGCAAGAATACGTCTTTGTCTGAAGGCAGATAGCTGGAAATTTTGGTTGGTAAGCCAATGCCGAGGTTGACATAGGCACCATCAGGAATATCTTGTGCCACACGTTCAGCGATCTGGTCACGGGTCAGTTTGCTATAGCTCATTGTTTCTCTCCGATACCGATTATTGTGCAGGTTTTACTGCAACCACGTGTTGAACAAAAATTCCCGGGGTGATGATGTGTTCAGGATCCAGTTCAACCACTTCAGACACCTGAGCAATGGTCACGTCTGCTGCCATCGCCATAATCGGACCGAAGTTACGCGCAGATTTACGGTATACCAGGTTGCCCCAACGGTCGCCTTTATGCGCCTTGATTAAGGCAAAATCCGCCTTGATCGGGTTTTCTAAAACGAAGTCTTTGCCTTCATAGTTCAGGGTCGGTTTGCCTTCAGCCAGCAATGTTCCAAAACCGGTTGGCGTGTAGATGGGACCTAAGCCCATACCTGCAGCCTGAATCCGGCAAGCCAGGTTACCTTGAGGAACCAGTTCCAGTTCGATTTTGCCGGCACGGTAAAGTTCGTCAAACACCCAAGAGTCAGACTGACGCGGGAAAGAACAGATGATCTTGCGCACAGCACCCGTCTTTAAAAGTTTGGCCAGACCATAGTCGCCATTACCAGCGTTGTTATTCACAATAACCAGATCCTTGATGCCAAGCTCAACCAGGCCATCAATCAGCTCTGCCGGCTGACCCGCTGTACCAAAACCGCCAATCATGATGGTCGAACCATCTTTAATTTGAGAGAGGACTTCCGTTAATGAAGCCACGCTTTTATCGATCATAATCATTCCTAACGCTAAAATTATTTAGTTTCAGTTTGGGAGAGGGAAACAGTGTTTGACACTGTCGGACCTGTTTTGGGTTTGCTTAATAAAAGATGGGCGACGAGACCGATACAAATGCCCCAAAACACCGAACTCAATCCGAGGAAATGCATACCGGATGCTGTAGCTAAAAAAGTGATTAAGGCTGCATCACGTTCGCTTTCATCTTTCATGGCCACTGAAACATTGGTGGCAATGGCACCCAATAGGGCAAGGCCTGCAAGCGCTGCCACCAGTTCTTTCGGCAGCAGGCTGAACAGCATGACAATGCTGCCGGCAAATAAACCGCCTAAAATATAAAACACACCATTGGCGATTCCTGCGATATAGCGTTTATCTTTAAGTTCATGTGCATCCTTACCCATACACAAGGCAGCGGTAATGGAAGCCAATACAATGGTAATCCCTCCGACACAGGCCACCGCTAATGAAGCAATGCTAGTAGCTGTAATGATCGGTTTGGCCGGGGTGTCATAACCGCTAAGCTTCATGATGGCCATACCCGGTAAAAACTGCCCGCTAAGACTGACCAAGATTAGGGGAATCGCCAGATTAAGCATGCCATTGATTGACCATTCAGGGCTAATCCACTGCGGAATGGCAAGGCTGAAATCAACAGTGACTGGATTCATTTTGCCGAGGATTAAACTGAGTAAAACCCCTGCAAGCAGTACCCAAACCATGCTGTAGCGTGGACTTACGCGCTTGGATACTAAAAAAACCAGGAGCATGCCAAACACGATCAGGGGCATGCTGTTTGTAGCGGTGAACAGTCCCAAGCCAAATTGGAATAAAATCCCGGCCATCATACCCGCTGCAATGGATTGGGGAATCCATTTCAAAAGCTTGTCGAAATAGCCTGTCAAACCAATAAAAAGAATTACCAAAGCGGCCGTGATATAGGCAGCGACCGCTTCATTTAAAGAAATATTGGGGAAGAGCGTGACCAGCAGTGCCGTGCCGGGCGCTGACCAGGCGGTGATGACCGGGACTTTGTACTTGATTGATAAAAAAATCCCAGCAACTGCTGCACCAATGGAGATTCCCCAGATCCATGAAATCATCATGCTGGGGTCAACATTGGCTTTTTGTGCCGCCTGGAAAAAGATGATCAACGGCCCGGAATAGGAAATCAGCACGGCTAGAAATCCTGCAACCGTTGCTGACACAGACCAGTCATCTTTTAATTTTTTAAACAGGGTCGTCATTGCTACTGCCTCCATGCTGATAAATCAATGATCCTGTACCACGCCTATGATCAGGGTTAGCCCTGATCACCACCACCAACGGGAACCACTGTTCCTGTCATATAAGACGATTCGTCAGATGCCAGGAAAGTGATGGCATTGACTTGTTCCTGAATCGTGCCATAGCGTCCCATAAAAGTACGGTCAATGGTTTGATCAACGACTTCTTGCATCCATTCTTGTTCAGATTCAGTCAGTGGGTTGGCATTACGCGGCACTTTACGTGGTGGTGCTTCTGTACCGCCAGTTGCCACGGCATTGACACGAATACCATCTTTAGCATGTTCAAAGGCGAGGGAAGCGGTTAAACCATTCACACCCCCTTTTGAAGCCGAATAAGGCACACGGTTAATGCCTCGTGTTGCAATTGAAGAGACGTTTACAATGGTGCCTTGTTGATTTTTAATCATTTCAGGTAGTACTGCACGACAGCACCACATGGTTGGAAACAATGAGCGATTCACTTCCTTGATAATTTCTTCTTCAGAAAATTCTTCAAAGGGTTTCATCCAGATCGCACCACCGACGTTGTTGATGAGCACATCAACACGACCATAGGTCTCAATCGCTTTGGCAACTACCGATTCTGCGCCTGCAAAGGTTTCTAGGTTGGCTTTGACGATAATTGCATCACCATCTTGTGCTTCAATTTCTGCTAATGTTTCTTCTACATAATCGGATATATCGGCTAGCACAACCTGAGCGCCTTCGCTGGTTACTTGCAATGCCACGCCACGGCCGATGCCTTGTGCGGCACCGGTTACGATAACAACTTTATTTTCAAATCTTTGTACATGATTCATTTGATTCTCCGGCTCAGTAGCTCAAACTTAGTTGGCAGAGAATTTTTCAAACAGGAAGCTTGCAGGTTTAACACCACCGGCTTCTAACCAGCCTCGAACCGCTTCGACCATAAGGACTGGACCACACAGGTAGATATCGACATCACCACCATTCAGCCATTCGTTTTCTATATGACCAGTCACATAACCCTTACGCTCATGTGCAGATTCCGGATTTGCCACCACGGTGCGGTATTCAAACCACGGGAATTTTTCTTGCAGTTCATTCAGTTTTTCAAGTGCAACCAGATCGAAGTCATTGGTGACACCAAACACCAGACGCACTGGCTGTTCTGAACCTTTTTCTTCCAGTACTTGCAGCATCGACATAAACGGCGCAATACCCGTACCGCCTGCCAACATCAATACAGGGCGAGCGACATTACGCAGGTAGAAGCTACCAAATGGACCGGTGAAGGTCATTTTGTCGCCTGCTTTGGCATTTTGGCTTAAGAATTCACTCATTTTGCCGTTAGGAACGTTACGTACCACAAAGCTGGTTAAACGGTTACCTGGTTTAGAGCTGAATGAGTAAGAGCGTGTTTCAGTGGTGCCCGGAATACCGACATTGACATATTGACCGGCAAGGAAGTGTATGTCTGGCTGACCTTCATCGAGCTGAATGTCAAAAGTAATGGTCGAGTCAGACAGGTTTTCGACGCGAGCCAAAGTACCTTCGAAGGCGTGAATTTCGGTTTTGCAGACATCTGAAGTGGCCTGAATCTGAAATACTGCATCTGAAGTCGGTTTACACTGACATGCAAGAATGTAGCCTTCAGCTGCTTCTTCAGGGGTTAATGCATCTTCAATATAAGTTTCTTCAGGCATGTCATACGAACCTGATTCACAAAACGCACGGCACGTTCCACAAGCACCATCACGGCAGTCCAAAGGAATATTGATCTTTTGACGGTATGCTGCATCAGACAAAGTTTCGCCTTGAACGACACTGATAAAACGTGTAACGCCATCTTCAAATTGAAGAGCAACATTTAAGTTTGACATGGCTGAATATCCTATATTAATCTTTAAAACTGAACCTTTCAGCCAAATTTCCATATAGCTGAAAGGGTTTACCTTGCTGTATCAACAGTCTTAGAGGTGATAAATATCAATGACCTGATTGATGTAATCGTTTTTCAGCACCACGTACTTGCTTAAAATTTGTGGTTTGTCGCCTGAAAAATCGATCACATAACGTGACATACCGAAGTAGCTGTAGTTGGTTTTGTAACGGAAACTCAAAGTATTCCAGTTAAAACGAACCGTTACCTTGTCTCCATCACGTTCAACAATTTCAATGTTGCTGAGGTTGTGGCTAGTACGTGTGTCTGGCATGGTTGCAGACGAGCGTTCAGTTTTAATACGGAACACACGGTCTTCCAAACCTTGACGATCCGGGTAATAAATCAAAGAGATTTCAGACTGTGGGTCTGTGGTCAGCTTGTCATCATCATCCCATGACGGCATCCAGAAAGATGCAGTAGGGGCGTAGCACTTTAACCAGTCATCCCATTGCTCATCATCTAAAAAGCGGGCTTCCTGATACAGGAACTGCGCAACTTTTTCTAAAGTGATGTCGCTCATGCGTTTTCTCCTTCAGTTGATGCTGCAATTTCTTTTTCAGTTGCGATACCTTTTTTCATCAGTTCTAACCAGTACTGGTGCTGAGCCAGGTATAAACCTTCGTCTTCAGTTTTAATACCAGACAGTTTTGGTTTTAAACCGATTTCATTCGCAGCATCATCCGGACCTTGGATCCAGTGTTTAGAACCACGGCACATATCGTTCCATTCCAGTGCGATACCCGCATAGCCCGCCTGACATGCACGGAATTCTTCAAGATCGTCTGGGGTTGCCATACCTGATGCATTAAAGAAGTCTTCGTACTGACGGATACGGCGTGCACGTGCTTCCGGTGCTTCACCTTTAGGTGCGATACAGTAAATGGTCACTTCAGTCTTATCGACAGAAAGAGGACGTAATACACGAATTTGTGAACCAAACTGATCCATGAAATACACGTTTGGATAGAGGCATAGGTTACGTGAACGTTCGATCATCCACTTCGCCATCGCTTCACCGTATTGCTCGGTATATTCATCTTTCTTGGCAAAGTTTGGACGGTCTTCCGGGTTGGCCCATTGAGTCCAAAGCAGCATGTGACCGTGTTCAAAGCCGTAAGAACCACCGCCTTGTTTGCCCCATGAGCCTGCGCTCATCGCACGGATATTGTCACCCGCTTCTTTTTCTTTACGTTGCTGAGTTGTTGCAGCGTAGTTCCAGTGTACAGCAGACACGTGGTAACCATCGGCACCGTTTTCAGCAGTCAACTTCCAGTTACCTTCATAGGTATAAGTCGAAGAACCACGTAACACTTCCAGACCTTCATCAGACTGACCCACGATCATGTCAATGATTTTAGTCGCTTCGCCCAGGTATTCTTCCAGTGAAGGAACGTCCGGGTTTAAGCTACCAAACAAGAAACCTTTATAGCTTTCAAAACGGGCTACTTTTTTCAAGTCATGCGAACCGTCTTTATTGAAGCAGTCTGAATAGCCTGCATCTGCCGGATCTTTAACTTTTAACAACTTACCAGAGTTATTAAAAGTCCAACCGTGGAATGGACAAGTATAAGTCGCTTTGTTGCCTTTCTTGTTGCGGCACAATTGTGCACCACGGTGAGAACAGGCATTGATCATTGCATTCAGTTCACCTTGACGGTTACGTGCAATGATGATTGGCTGACGACCAATGTAAGTAGTATAGAAGTCGTTGTTGTTTGGAATCTGGCTTTCATGAGCCAAATAAACCCAGTTGCCTTCAAAGATGTATTTCATCTCTAGGTCAAACAGGGCTTGATCTGTAAATACAGAACGGTGAAGCTTAAATTCGCCACTTTCAAAATCGTCAACTAAAAGTTCATCAATACGATCAAGATGGCTGGTGTTAATTACTGGGATACGAGGCATGTCCGTTCTCCGACTGTCCAACTTTGGGCAAGTCACCGAGATGTCATTAAACTGACATCTCGATTTCCTATCATGAGGTCATTAAGCGCTTGCGCGGCGACGTTCAACTTCAGTAGAAGGAGCACCTTCTTTGTCTTTTTGAAGTACAATGTCAAACTGGATGTGTTTGAAAGGACCTTTCAAACCGCGACGTGCGATTTCAGCTTCATCAGTAACGTCTGCAGCAGTTGCAACCAGGCCTTCACGTGTACCGAATGCGAAGTCGTCCCAAAGGTACTTGTCGCCTTCGATGTTGAACTGAGTTGTCAACTTACGGTGACCAGGAGCAGAAATAAAGTAGTGAACGTGTGCAGGGCGTTGGCCATGACGAGAAAGTTTGTTCAACATGTGTTGTAACGGACCTTCCGGGTTCAAACCGTAACCTACAGGCATAGTGGTTTGCGCAGTGTAGTGACCATTTTCATCAGAAAGGATGGTACGACGAAGGTTGAAGTGTGATTGAGTCTTGTCGAAGTAAGAGTAGTTACCATTACTGTTCGCATGCCACATTTCAACTTTAGCACCAGAAAGCACTTCACCATCAGTGTCAGTTACTTTACCTTCGATGATGAGTGTTGCGATTTTGCCTTCTTCAGTACCATCGTCCATACGAGCGAAACCTACAGATTCAGGTGCGCCAGCTACATATAAAGGACCTTCGATGGTACGAGGAGTACCGCCGGTCAAGCCTGCTTTCGCGTCAGCTTCATCAGCACGAAGATC
This sequence comes from Acinetobacter sp. SM34, assembly GCF_022012365.1. Taxonomy (NCBI): domain Bacteria; kingdom Pseudomonadati; phylum Pseudomonadota; class Gammaproteobacteria; order Moraxellales; family Moraxellaceae; genus Acinetobacter; species Acinetobacter sp. SM34. The sequence continues at coordinate 107,845 of NZ_JAKLTP010000007.1, forward strand.
CAGGAAGTGTTCCAAGCCGATTGCAGAACCTAAAAGGGCAAACTCATCAGCCTTAGCCATATCGATAAGTGCTTCAACGCCTTTCCAAACTTCAGACTGGCTAAGATCAAGATCTTCGATTGCTTGGTAGAAGTCAGTTACTAGACGAACAACAACTTGTTGTAAACGCACATCTACTGGACCTTCAGAAGTGTCCACATTACAAGCTTTAACTACATTTTCAATGGTTTGACGATCCATTTTACTACTCCTTGGAAGTATACCTTTGGGTGGCTAGTTTCTCAGTGTTTGTTTTGAGAGCACTGGCTGCCACATTCCTTGTTTGAACTACGTTTTGTTTACAGAAAAAGAATAAATTTATTTCCCTTTCCAGTTTATTGATCAGCTGTCATCGTCACGAACTGAAGAAGGGTGACGATTTAAAGCCATCACTTCGATATTCATGTATGGATAAAGCGGAAGACCCTGCAAAATGTTGTGCAGTTCTTCATTGCTCTCCACATCAAAAATACTGATGTTGGAATACTGACCGGTAATGCGCCAGATATGTCGCCATTTACCCTGGCGCTGTAAATCCTGTGAATAAGCCTTTTCAACTGCTTTAATTTCATTGGCCTTTTCCGCTGGCATATCCAGTGGAATGTTCACGTCCATACGTACCTGAAAAAGCATGTGAAACTCCTTGATCTTCAATTAGTGACGACGTAAGTTGTCAATCTTGTCTTCATCCAGCTCTATACCCAAACCAGTACCTTTTGGAAGGGCAAGTTCAAAATTCTGGTATTGAAGCGGGGTTTTTAAAATTTGTTCAGTGAGTAACAGAGGGCCAAACAGCTCTGTGCCATACGCCAAGTTTTCAAAAGTCGAGAACACGTGCGCAGATGCAATCGTGCCCACAGGACCTTCCAGCATGGTGCCGCCATACAGGTCAATTCCAGCCAGTTGGGCGATTTTGCCAACCACACAGCCTTCCATCAGTCCACCAGACTGCGCGACTTTGACTGCAAATACTGATGCCGCGTTGCACTTGGCAAGCTGGTATGCAGTTTGTGGTCCCATCAACGACTCATCAGCCATAATGGCAATGTCAAATTTACGGGTCAGACGCTGCATGGCATCAATGTTGTCAATTGCGCAGGGTTGCTCGATCAGGTCCACGCCGCCATCTTGCAACAGCTGAATGCCTTTAACGGCCTGTAACTCTGACCATGCACGGTTAACGTCGACGCGAATAGAAATGTCTTTACCTAGCGCCTTTTTAATGGCCAGTACATGCTCAACATCGGCTTCGACTGCACGTGAACCGATTTTCAACTTGAAAATGTTATGGCGTTTGGCCTCAATCATTTTCTTCGCTTCAGCAATATCTTTATCGGTATCGCCAGAAGCCAATACCCAAAGTACCGGCACACTGTCACGTAAACGACCGCCAAGCAGTTCACTTACAGGAATACCGAGACGCTGTGCCTGAATATCCAGTAAGGCTGTTTGAATGGCACATTTGGCAAAACGGTTGCCATTGATATGCTTTTTTAAAGTCTGTACAGTTTGCGCAACGTTTAGCCCTGTTAAGCTTTTCAATAGAGGCGCAAAATAGGTATCGATATTTGTCTTGATGCTCTCCGGGCTTTCGTCACCGTAGCCTAGTCCACCAATGGTTGTCGCTTCACCCCAACCCACAAAACCATCTTCTGTGCTGATTTTTACTAGTACCAGTGTTTGGGTCTGCATCGTCGCCACCGCCATCTTGTGGGGGCGAATGGTTGGAATTTCGACAAGCAACGTTTCTATGGATTTATACATCTTTGAGCTTCTCAATCTTGCTTTGTGTATCTCTTGTGATATACCTTAAAAGAATAGATATTCACTGTCTAAGATCAATTTTGCATTTTAATATGCTTTAAAGGTATGGAAGATCATGGAACTGAGACATTTACGCTACTTTGTGGCCGTCGTAGAAGAGCAGAGTTTCACCAAGGCGGCGGAAAAACTGTTTATTGCTCAACCACCTTTAAGCCGGCAGATACAGAACCTTGAAGCAGAGCTGGGAATTCAGCTTTTTGAGCGGGGTAGCCGACCATTATTAACCACTGAAGCCGGGCAATTCTTTTATCAGCATGCGGTTAAACTTTTGTCTAATGCAGAAGAAATTAAAGCCATGACCAAACGGGTGGGGATGGTCGAAAAAACCGTAACCATGGGTTTTGTCGGTTCGCTGCTTTATGGCTTATTGCCGAAAATAGTGTATTTATTTCGTCAGCAACAACCCCATTTAAAAATTGAACTGATTGAAATGAGCACCAAAGATCAAATTCAAGCACTTAAAGAAGGGCGGATAGATGTAGGCTTTGGTCGACTGCGAATTTCTGATCCTGCGGTGAGACGGATCCTTTTACGTGAAGAGCCGCTAATGGTCGCCATGCATGCCAGCCATCCGCTCGTGCAACATAAAAAGGGAGTTTTCCTGACTGATATTGTGGATGAAAACCTGTTCCTGTATCCCAGCCATCCCAAACCGAATTTTTCCACCCAGGTCAGATCGCTGTTTTCAGAATATAGTCTGGATCCAAAAAGTTTGAAGGAAGTGCGTGAAATCCAGCTGGCTCTGGGTCTGGTGGCTGCAGGGGAAGGGATTTGCATTGTTCCGGAAAGTGCCAAAACCATTCAGTTACCGCATCTGCATTATATTCCCTTACTGGATGATGCTGCGGTTAGCCCCATTTTTCTGGCCATTCGCAGCATGGATGAAAGTGAGCATATCCGTTCACTATTTGATTGTATTTATCAGGTCTATGACCTGGAAGCCATTGCCTATGACCGTAGCATAATCTGAATTTCGAGTGCCATTCGTTGCAATTTTTTGACTGGCTGAAAAAAATCAGCGGCATCTCATTTCATTATGCAGGCTCATCCTAACCGGTGTAATGCGCTGCATTTTTTTTATAAAAAGAATGATAAAAAAAGAACTTAGCTTGATTAATGCCCTTTGCAGATATCTTTAAAGTATTGCACCGCTTTCAGACAACTTTTAAGGTATGAATATATATGCAATCGGTTTTGGACATTTTTTCGCATTTTCTGCATTGTGATGTCATTCACAGGATTTCACAATTAGGAGGTGAAACATGTCCAATAAGATAAATATCAATACATTGATTGATGAAGCAAAATTTACACCATTTCATTGGGGCGTATTATTCTGGTGCCTGATGATCATTATCTTTGACGGTTATGATCTGGTGATTTACGGAGTAGCGCTACCATTGTTAATGCAGGAATGGGCACTCAATACAGTACAGGCGGGTTTACTGGCCAGTACCGCATTATTTGGCATGATGTTTGGTGCCATGAGTTTCGGAACACTGTCCGATAAAATTGGCCGTAAAAAAACCATTATGATCTGTGTAACACTTTTCAGTGGCTTTACCTTTTTAGGTTCTTTTGCCAGCAACCCTACTGAGTTCGGTATTCTTCGCTTCTTGGCAGGTTTGGGAATTGGTGGCGTGATGCCAAACGTGGTCGCCCTCATGACCGAATATGCACCAAAACGTATCCGCAGCACGCTCGTTGCGCTGATGTTTAGTGGTTATGCGATTGGTGGAATGTCCTCTGCATTATTGGGTGCATGGTTGGTACCGCAGTTTGGCTGGAAAATCATGTTCCTTCTTGCCGGTGCGCCATTATTACTTTTGCCGGTGATCTGGATGTTCCTGCCTGAATCGTTGATGTATTTAACTGCGAAAAATCAGACCGTAAAATCGCATGGCATTATCCAGAAAATTGCGCCTCAACTCAGCATTCAAAAAGATACGCAATTTGTCCTGAATGATGTGTTAAAAGGCGACGAAGCTCCACTCAAAGCGTTATTCCAGCAAGGCCGTAGTTTCAGTACCTTCATGTTCTGGATTGCATTCTTCATGTGCTTACTGATGGTGTATGCATTAGGCAGCTGGTTACCAAAATTGATGATCCAAGCAGGTTACTCACTTGGTGCAAGTATGATCTTCCTGTTTGCCTTGAACATTGGCGGCATGATTGGCGCGATTGGTGGGGGTGCATTGGCTGACCGTTTCCATATCAAAAAAGTACTCACGATTATGTTTGTATGCGGTTCAGCGGCGTTAATTTTACTTGGTTTCAATAGCCCACAAATCGTGTTGTATACCTTAATTGCAGTAGCAGGTGCAGCAACCATTGGTTCACAAATCTTGTTATATACTTTTGTAGCACAGTACTACCCAACAACTGTACGTTCTACAGGTATGGGCTGGGCGTCAGGTATTGGTCGTATTGGTGCAATCGTTGGACCAGTATTAACAGGTGCATTATTAACCATGAATTTACCGCACCAAATGAACTTCTTGGCTATTGCGATTCCAGGTGTAATTGCGGCGTTAGCAATCTTCATGGTGAACTTAAAAGCTTCTGTAGATGCGAAAAATCTTACAGAGTCTAGTGCGAACAACAATCCAGTTGCGCAAAAAGCAACTCAATAATTTCTTTACCTTTTTATTAACCTACTGTCATCAATGATATAGCTCGCTATCGTAAGCGATGGTGAGCTGTTGCTAAAATTTGATCGCACAATAACAAGCGAGTTTAGGATGAACGCGAAAACATTAACCCAAACAACTGATTTACAAGCTACAACAGTTCGACCAACAATGCAGCGTACGCTCATGATGAGCATGATTGCATTAAGTATGGGTGGCATGAGTGTTGTAGCTCAAGCACAAACTCAGCAGCAAAATGAAATTGAACAACTTAGACAAGAAGTTCAAGCTTTACGCAGTTTGGTTGAGCAGCAAAAAGTACAAAATACACAAACTGCAACTGCAATTGCTAACGTACAACGTAGTGCTGCAGCCGCACCAGCGAACCCTGTACTAAAAACTGCCAAAGGTGCCGAGTTTAATCTATATGGTAATGTGCGTTTAGATGCATCCTATCAAGTGGAAGGCACGAGCAGAGATTTGCCCTATAACCACATTAATGCTGTTGCATTGAAGGGAAATAGTGAAAACAGTGACCGTTTACGATCAACTTTATCCGCCACGCGTTTAGGCCTGGATTTTAAAACCCAGGCTGCTGAGCAGGAAGTGAAGGGTAAAATTGAAGTGGATTTCTTAGGCGGATCTAACTTTGATAATTTACGCATTCGTCATGCCTACTTAAATTATGGAAACTGGTTAATGGGTCAAACATGGTCAAACTTTGCCATTCCAGATTATATGCCAGAAACGATTGATGCTTTAGCTTTTGTCGGTGGTGCTGTAAAACGTACACCGCAAGTTCGTTATACCGCTAAATTTAATCCACAAACCAATTTAGTTGTTGCAGCAGAAGATCCTAAAGACAGTACCGTGAGCCAGCGTTTACCTGCACTCACTGCACGTTTAAATCACCAGTTTACCGATAGCTTGAACGTCAGCGCACGTGCGATGGGCCATGAAAAGCGTATCAATTCTGCAGAAGAAATGGCATGGGGCGTAGGTTTGGGTGCCAAATATGATGTGGTGCCGGGAACAACCCTAAAAGCTGATTACTACCATGTGAAAGGGGACAGCAGCTTCGTATCATTTACCAATAGCGGTGTAGTTGCCCGGACAGATGGTAGTCTCGTTCAAAGTGAATTTGATTCAATTATGGTCGGTGTGACTCAAAAATTCAGTGACAAACTGCACGGTACACTAGGTTATGGTTATATGAGTTTTGAAGAAGATCAAAACTATATTGCCGCTCTTGCAGATAAAACCAAAGCCAACAAAGAACTTTGGCAGGCATGGGCAAATGTTTTCTATAGCCCAACCAAGCCTTTAAGTTTCGGCCTTGAATACGTCTATGGTGAACGTGAAGCATTTGGTGCCGCACCAAACGGCAGTAAAACCGGTGAAGATAACCGCCTGAATGTTGTGGCGATCTATAACTTTTAATCTTCTATAGCGACTCATTAAGAAAGCCTCTATTCCCAAATAGGGGCTTTCTTATATGAATCATTTTTAGATTTTATCTACCTATAAACATTATTCAGTGACTTCAACAGTCAAGCCATAAGTAAAACTATCCGTTGCCGGTTTTTTCGTGGCATCCGGATTTGCTTCCAGATAAGACGCAGTCATTAAATAGATACCGGCTTTTTCGAATTTAATTTCGATTTCACCTTTAGTATTGGTTTTGGCTTGCGGTTGTTCACGTTTGGCATAAAGAAACCCTTAAAATTTTTATTTTAAGGGCTGGGAAAATCAGGCTGCGTTTCGGAGCAAAGGAACACCGGTGACTTTCTGGATTTCCTCAAAACTCACATCCGGTGCCAGTTCAATCAGTTGAATACCATTGGGGGTGACATCCAGTACACCGAGATCAGTAATAATCCGGTTGACCACAGCTTGGCCGGTGAGCGGCAGGCTACATTGCGCAACAATTTTAGCTGTGCCATCTTTGGCACAGTGTTCCATCAAGACCACGACTTTTTGCACGCCTGCGACCAGATCCATGGCACCGCCCATGCCTTTGACTTTTTTACCCGGAATCATCCAGTTGGCCAGATCGCCATTTTCAGACACTTCCATGGCCCCCAAAATGGCGATATTGACATGACCGCCACGGATCATGGCAAAGGAGTCGGCACTGGAAAAGAAAGATGCGCCTTTACGGGCAGTTACTGTCTGTTTGCCGGCATTGATCAGGTCAGCATCCACAGTATCAGCTGTTGGAAATTCACCAATACCGAGCAAGCCATTTTCGGACTGCAGCCAGACGTTGATGTTTTCTGGAATATAGTTAGCAACCAGCGTTGGCAGGCCAATACCCAAATTGACATAGAAACCATCTTCAAGCTCTTGTGCGGCGCGCTGCGCCATTTGGTTACGTGTCCAAGCCATGATCAAGCCTCCGCCTTTAAGGTCATCTGTTCAATACGTTTTTCCGGTTGGGTATTTAAGACAATTCGATTCACATAAATACCGGGTAGATGAATTTCATCGGGATCAAGCTCACCAATCTCGACAATTTCTTCTACTTCAGCAACGGTGACTTTGCCGGCCATGGCACAGACCGGATTAAAGTTCTGGGCGGTTTTACGAAAAATCAGGTTGCCGGCTTTATCCGCTTTATAGGCTTTTACCAGAGCGACATCAGCTGTTAATGATTCTTCCAGAATATAGGACTTGCCATTAAATTCACGCTCATCCTTGCCTTCAGCAATGACAGTACCTACACCAGTCGCCGTATAAAATGCCGGAATGCCTGCACCACCGGCACGTAATTTTTCAGCCAAAGTCCCTTGAGGCGTCAGTTCAACTTCCAGTTCGCCACTCAGGTATTGACGTTCGAATTCTTTATTTTCACCGACATAGGAAGAAATCATTTTTTGAATCTGTTTGGTTTCCAGTAAAACTCCCAAACCAAAACCATCGACACCGGCATTGTTGGAAATACAGGTCAGGTTTTTCGCGCCAGTTTCCTTTAAGGCCGCAATCAGGGCTTCCGGAATACCGCATAAACCAAAACCACCGACTGCCAGGGTCTGTCCATCCTGAACCACGCCGTCTAAAGCGGCCTCTGCGCTGTCATAAACTTTATTTGACATTTGTCACCTCGATTTATTCTTGTCTTGCAGTTCTCATTGGATGCAGAGAACTGCCGATTTATATCCTTGAGGACTGGTAGAGTGTCCGTTGTTTTTTATTAAGCACATGCCTTTTGCCAATAGGCATTGGCATAATTCGACGGGTTATTGCGCTGTAAGACCGTACTGATATTACGGCTGGCCTGCATCAGGGCATCCAGCTGAATGCCGGTTTCAAGGCCCATCTTGGAGAGCAGGTAATACAGGTCTTCCGTCGAGACATTGCCTGAAGCGCCTTTGGCATAAGGGCAGCCACCCAGGCCGGCAATCGATGAATCAAACACCCGAATGCCTTGCAACAGCGACTGGTAAATATTGGCAATCGCCATGCCATAAGTATTGTGAAAATGACCTGCTAGTACTTTGGCATCAATTTCTGCCAGACACGCATCCCACACTTTCTTCACCCGATCCGGAGTGGCCGTACCGATGGTTTCACCCAAAGACACTTCATAACAGCCCATATCCAGTAAGCGCTGCGTGACTTTAACCACCTGCTTCGGATCAATTGCGCCTTCATAAGGGCAGTCCACCATACAGGACACATAGCCGCGAACCTTGATATCATTGGCTTTGGCGGTTGCCATCACATCCGAAAACTTCTCAAAGCTTTCATCAATCGAGCAGTTGATATTTTTACGGGTAAAGCTTTCAGAAGCTGCGGTAAAAACCGCAACCTCCTTGCAACCCACCGCCAAAGCGGCTTCAAAACCTTTCAGGTTCGGCGTGAGCAAACTGAACTGAATGTTCGGGTCTTTGGGCAAGCTGGCAAATAGCGCATCGCTGTCGGCCATTTGCGGTACCCATTTCGCCGAAACACATGAACCGACTTCAATCGCCTGCAAGCCGGTCTTCATCAGATCCAGAATCAGGTTTTTACGGTCATCCAGCGTTAAAGGTGTTTTTTCGTTTTGCAGGCCATCGCGTGGTCCGACTTCTACGATTTTGACGAAATCAGTCATGCAACTTCCTCCGTCAGCGGCTGGAACTCCACCAGTTCATCACCAGCTTTAACCTGATCACCTTTCTGGAAATATGAACTTGCGATGATGCCGTCATGCGGTGCACGAATCGAATACTCGATCTTCATGGCTTCCAGCGTCATCAGCACATCGTCTTTTTTGACTTTGTCATTCGCTGCCACCAGCACTTGCGTGATCACACCCGGCATTGGTGCAGTCAGGTTGTTTTCTGTCCCTTGATCATCATGCTGATGATAATCAAGCTTGAGGTAATCGAATTTATGCGTCTGACCATTCTGGAACAGGGTAATGCCATGTTCAGTCTGGCTAAAGGCCAATTTTTGCTGTTTGCCAGCAAGTTGTAGCGCTAAAGTATGCGCATCAATGAACTGACCTTGAAGCTGAATCTGCTGACCATTGTAGTTGGCCACAAAGCCTTGATCCTGAGTGCTGAACTGAACTTTAAGATTAATGCCATTGCGTTGCAATTGTACTGTATATGCATTTTGCTGGTTCAGGCGCCAGAACGGCTTCTGCTGCCAGACCGGATTACTCGGAACAGGATTTTGCGCTTGGCGTGACAGCAGTTCAATCAATGCAGCACTGGCCACCAACTCGGCACTGATTTCAGTAGAAGGCTTGAGTAAGAACTCTTCTTCACGCTGAATCAGGCCTGTGTCCAAATGTGCATTTTTAAATGAGTCACACAGTACCAGACGATCTAAAAATGCAATGTTATTTCCTAAGCCATCAACATGGAACTGGCCCAGTGCATGATGCATCTGGGTCAAGGCCGCTTCACGGTTTTTACCCCATACAATCAGTTTGGCAATCATCGGATCATAATAGGTGCTGATTTCATCACCTTCGACAATGCCGCTATCGACACGCACACTGTCATTTTGTGCTGGGTAGTGTAAATAGCTGATCTGACCAATCGCAGGAATAAAGCCTTTTTCTGGCTCTTCGGCATAAACACGGGCTTCAAGTGCATGACCGTGAATCTGCAATTCGTGTTGCTGTTTTGGTAAAGGCTCACCGAAAGCGACACGTAATTGCCATTCCACCAGATCCTGGCCAGTAATCATTTCAGTGACCGGATGTTCGACCTGCAGACGGGTATTCATTTCCATGAAATAAGCCGTACCATCCTGTTCAACGATGAACTCTACCGTACCGGCACCGACATAATTCACTGCACGCGCAGCATCGATCGCCGCCTGACGCATGGCTTCAAGTTTATGTTCTGGCATTTTGGGTGCAGGGGCTTCTTCCAGCACTTTCTGGTGACGGCGTTGTACTGAACAATCACGCTCGAACAGATGCACATAATTGCCGTGGGTATCACCAAAAACCTGTACTTCAATATGCCGTGGCTGAATCACATAGCGTTCAATCAGCACATCTTCATTGCCAAAGCTGGAACGTGCTTCACTTTTACAGGATGCCAGTGAACTTAAGAAGTCTTCACTGCGCTCCACCAGACGCATCCCTTTACCGCCACCGCCGGCACTGGCTTTGATCAGAACCGGATAGCCAATATTGTCGGCCTGCTGTTTCAGGAAATCAGCATCCTGGTTGGTACCGTGATAACCCGGAGTTAAAGGTACACCGGCTTTTTCCATCAATGCTTTAGAGGTCGCTTTCAGACCCATCGCCAAGATGGCATCGACAGGTGGACCAATAAAGACAATATTGTTGTCCTGACAGGCCAGGGCAAACTGGTCATTTTCAGACAGGAAACCATAACCTGGGTGAATCGCCTGGGCACCGGTGCTTTTGGCTGCCTGAATAATACGTTCAATCTGCAAATAGCTTTGAGCTGCTGGCGATTCACCAATATAGATCGCTTCGTCCGCCAGTTTCACATGCTGAGCCTGTGCATCGGCATCGGAATAGACCGCAACGGTGGCGATGCCTAACTTTTTCGCTGTACGAATCACACGGCAGGCAATTTCACCACGGTTGGCAATTAAAATCTTTTCAAACATCGTACGATCCTTCTTGTTGTTATGCCGTGGTCTTGATCCAGGCCGGGCTTTGTTTGTTTAAAAATGCATTCAGTCCATTTTTCGCCTCATCTCCCTGGCGAACATGGGCAATATGCTGTGCTGTTTTAAGCAGCAGATCTTCGGTCAGGACTTGCTGATCGACCAGCTGAATCAGCTGTTTTGAGGCGTTCTGTGCTGCTGGGCCACCGAGTAAAAGTGCTTCAACAATCTCATCAATTTTGCTGTCGAGCTGTTCTGGTGTGGTGACTTCATGCGCCAGTCCAATGGTTTTGGCCTGTTCCGCAGAAATTCGTTCGGCCGTCAGGAAATAACGTGAAGCCTGACGCGCACCAATCGCACGAATCACATAAGGACTAATGGTAGAAGGCGCCAGACCTAAACGCACTTCTGAAGTCGCAAACTTGGCATCGGTGCTGGCGATACAGATATCACAGGCCGAGGCCAGACCCATACCACCGCCAAAAGCAATGCCATGTACACGGGCAATGGTCGGCTGTTTCAAGGTTGCCAGGCTTTGTAGCATTTTTGCTAGTTTTAGTGCATCCGCTTCGTTGTCTGCTTGTGAAGCCTGACCGGCCTGTTTCATCCAGTTCAGGTCAGCACCAGCGGAGAAGCTTTTGCCTCGACCCGCCAGAATCACCACACGTATATCATCACGGTCATTTAGAGACTGGAAGCAGGCATGCAGCTCTTCAATTACTTGAGTATTAAAAGCATTGTGCAATTCAGCACGGTTAATCCAGACCGTGGCGACCTGATTCTGCTGTTCGAGCTGTAAAAATTGATAATCCATTTTTGTCACCTCTTACATGCGGAACACGCCGAATTTGGTTGGCTGGATGGGTGCATTCAGCGCAGCAGCCAGACTCAAAGCTAAAACTTCACGCGATTGAGCAGGATCAATCACACCGTCATCCCATAAACGCGCTGAAGCATAGTAAGGATGTCCTTGGCGTTCGTATTGATCACGAATCGGTTGCTTAAACTGGTCTTCTTCTTCAGCTGACCAGGTTCCGCCTTTTTGCTCAATCTGATCACGTTTTAAGGTAGACAATACGCTGGAGGCCTGTTCACCGCCCATCACCGAAATACGCGAGTTCGGCCAGGTCCACATAAAGCGCGGCGAGTAGGCACGGCCACACATGCCGTAGTTACCGGCACCGAAAGAACCGCCAATCACCAAAGTCAGTTTCGGAACATTGGCTGTGGCTACTGCCATCACCAGTTTGGCGCCATTTTTAGCAATGCCTTCATTTTCATACTGGCGACCGACCATAAAACCGGTAATGTTTTGCAGGAAAATCAGCGGAATATTGCGCTGGGTACACAGCTCAATAAAATGCGCGCCTTTTTGAGCGGACTCAGAAAACAGAATCCCGTTATTGGCAATAATCCCGACCGGCATACCGTAAAGTTTGGCAAAACCGGTCACCAGTGTGGTACCAAAACGGGCCTTGAACTCGTCAAAACGTGAACCGTCAACAATACGGGCAATCACTTCACGGATATCAAAAGGCTTGCGGGCATCACTTGGTACAATGCCGTACAGTTCCGAACTGTCAAACAGCGGCGCTTCTATTTCATCTGCGGTCTTGTTTGGTTTTTTATTTAAATTGGCCACAATATTGCGGGCAATTGCGATGGCATGTTCATCATTTTCCGCCAGATGATCGGCCACACCAGAGAGACGGGTATGTACATCACCGCCACCCAGATCTTCACTGGAAACCACTTCACCCGTCGCAGCTTTGACCAGAGGAGGGCCACCGAGGAAAATCGTGCCCTGATTACGTACAATAATGGTTTCATCCGACATCGCAGGCACATAAGCACCACCCGCAGTACAGCTACCCATCACCACTGCAATCTGGGCAATGCCTTGACTCGACATACGTGCCTGATTGTAGAAGATACGGCCGAAGTGATCGCGATCTGGGAAAACTTCATCCTGTAAAGGCAGGTAAGCACCGCCAGAATCCACCAGATAAATACATGGCAGATGGTTCTGTTCGGCAATTTCCTGCGCACGTAAATGCTTTTTAACGGTGAGGGGATAATAAGTACCGCCCTTAACGGTGGCATCATTGGCTAAAATCATGCAGGTCACACCATTGACCTGACCCACACCAGCAATAACGCTAGCCGCAGGTACATCATCCTGATAAACCTGATAGGCAGCCAGTTGACCAATTTCCAGAAAAGCAGTCCCTGGATCAATCAGGTGGTTAATCCGTTCACGCGGTAACAGTTTGCCGCGATCCAGATGTTTCTGGCGGGCAGTTTCTCCACCACCCAAGGCAATTTTTTCGACTTTCTGTTTAAGGTCATCGACCAGTTGCAGCATGGCATTCTGGTTGGTCTTAAACTCTTCGCTACGTATATTGATCTTGCTCTGTAACTGATTCATGACGAACATCCTTGTTTTATTCTGATTATTAAGGTTTAGGCTGTTTCATTAAACAGTTCACGACCAATCAGCATGCGGCGGATTTCTGAAGTACCTGCACCAATTTCATAAAGTTTGGCATCACGCCATAAACGGCCGGCAGCAAACTCGTTGATATAACCGTTACCCCCCAAGGTCTGAATGGTTTCACCTGCCATCCAGGTGGCTTTTTCAGCGGCATATAAAATGGCGCTGGCTGCATCTTTACGCAGGCTACGTTTATGATCGGCCTTGTCACATTCAGCACCGACTGCATACACCAGGGCTTTACATGCCAGCCAGGTTGAATACATGTCAGCAATTTTGCCTTGCATCAACTGGAATTCACCGAGTGCCTGACCAAACTGTTTACGGTCGTGAATATACGGAATTACGGTATCCATACAGGCATCCATAATGCCCAGTGGGCCGGCACTTAAAACGGCACGTTCATAGTCCAGGCCACTCATCAGCACCTTGGTACCATTGCCGACACCACCGAGTACGTTTTCTTTTGGTACTTCAACATTGTCAAAAAACAGGGGATAGGTATTGGAACCACGCATGCCCAGTTTGTCCAAATGCGTGCCATGACTGAAACCTGGCATATTTTTCTCCACCAGGAAAGCCGTCATGCCTTTGGCGCCAGCCTGCAAATCCGTTTTGGCATAGACCACCAATACATCGGCATCACCACCATTGGTGATCCACATTTTTGAACCGTTCAGCAGGTAATGATCGCCTTTGTCTTCGGCTTTAAGCTTCATGCTGACGACGTCTGAGCCAGCATTTGGTTCTGACATCGCTAGCGCACCAACATATTCACCCGAGATCAGTTTTGGCAGATAACGCTGCTTTTGTTCTTCCGTACCATTTCGATTAATTTGATTCACACATAGGTTAGAATGTGCGCCATAGGACAAACCAATGGATGCTGAAGCACGCGAAATCTCTTGCATGGCAATAATGTGTGCCAGATAACCGAAATTCGAACCGCCATATTCTTCACTCACAGTGAGGCCGAGCAGGCCCATCTCGCCAAATTTTTTCCAAAGGTGAGCAGGGAATTCATTGTCACGGTCAACCTGTTGGGCAATAGGGGCAATTTCCTTGGCGCAAAAAGCAGCCACTGAATCACGCAGCGCAATAAGAGTTTCATCCAAACCGAAATCCAAGCTTTGTAAATTCATTCTTCATCCATCCTGAGGTTATATTTGTTGTGTCCAAAAAAGCATTTTTGTTGTGCTTGTTTTTTAACATACAACGAAAAATTAAAAAAGTGAACCCATATTCACAAAATGATTTACAATTCATTTTATCTTGTTGAGAATAATTTTATGAGTTATAAAAGATCATCACTGATGCAGGAACGAATGGAACAAAATCGCTTGTCGATTTTACAGTCTGCTCGTGAACTGATTACTCAAGGGGGCTTTAAGGAGGCATCGATTCAGGCGATTGCAGAACGTTCAGGCGTTTCTACAGGGCTGGTATATCGATATTTCGAAAACAAAAACCAGATTTTGATTGAGGTTTTATCGGCAGCGATTCAGCATGAAGTAGGAATTTTGAACCATATTGCCGGGTCAGATTTGTCGCCAAAACTGAAATTGCAAAAATCTGTTACAACTTTTGTGAAGCGTGCCATGAACAGCCCCCAATTGGCGTATTCACTGATGTTCGAGCCGGTCGATCCGGAAATGGAACATGAGCGTTTTCGCAGTAAACAGCTGCTCAAACAAAGCATTAAGGAGATTCTGGCCGAAGGGAAGGTGAACGGAGAGTTCGAATTTGAAGATTTAAATACCGTAGCTTTGGGCGTGGTGGGTGCCATGACCTTTGTGGTGATTGAACCTTTGAATCCATCCCGTAATGTAATGTTTGATCAGAAGTATAAGGATCACTTTGTCACACAGATTGCCGATTTTTGTGTTAACGCAGTACGTCGACAGGAGGGAAATTCAGCAGCATAAGCACACAAAAACAGGCATATAGACAAGGTCGTCGTGGTCATAAAACAATTAGTAAAGTTGAAAATCAGAATTACAAAGAATCAAGGAGATCGATTCAATGACACAAGTACGGTTAAGCTATGCCTATGGAACAAGCAGTCAACCCTTATTGGGCATGACTATTGGTGAAAAATTTGATCAGGCATGCGAACAGTATGCACATTCTGATGCAATCGTCAGCTTGCATCAGAATGTGCGTCTAACCTATCAGCAGCTGCAACAGCAAGTGAATGCTTTTGCCTGCAGTTTGCAGAAATTGGGCCTGGAAAAAGGTGACCGTCTGGCCATCTGGTCGCCGAACTGTGTGGAATGGACCATTACCCAGTTTGCTGCCTTTAAGGCAGGAATTATTCTGGTCAACCTGAATCCGGCCTATAAAAGCAATGAGCTGGAATATGTCCTGAACAAGGTGTCCTGTAAGGGACTGGTGATTGCAGCGCAGTTCAAGACCACGGACTATCAGGAAATTCTGACCAAAATTGCCCCTGAGCTGAAGCAGGCTGAAAGTAAATTACTCAATGCAGAGCGTCTGCCGCATTTGAAGCATGTCATCAAGATTGATGATCAAGCACATACTGGTCTACATCGTTTTCAAGACCTGCTGGTTGAGCCGAGTGCAAAAGCCGTGGAAAATTTACAGCAAGTTTCGAGTGAATTGCAGTTCGATGAAACCATTAATATCCAGTTTACTTCGGGGACTACAGGCAATCCGAAAGGCACCATGCTGACCCATAACAATATTTTGAATAACGGTTACTTTGTCGGTGAAGCGATTCATTTAGGGTCGGAAGACCGGGTCTGTATATCAGTACCGCTGTTCCACTGCTTTGGTATGGTGATGGGCAATCTGGCCTGTATCACCCATGGTTCAGCCATGATTTATCCTTCAGCCGTGTTTAACCCGCTTGAAACCTTAAAAGCCATCCAGCAAGAAAAATGTACTGCGGCCTATGGTGTGCCAACTATGTTTATTGCCATGCTGGAACATGAGCAATTTGACGAATTTAACCTGTCCAGCTTGCGTACCGGCATTATGGCGGGTAGTCCATGTCCACAGGAAATCATGCAGCGTGTGATTGAACGTATGCATATGTCTGAAATTACCATCTGTTATGGTATGACTGAAACTGCGCCAGTGAGTGCACAAAGCTCAACTGAAGACAGTGTCGAGCGACGTGTCAGTACCGTGGGTCGGGTTCATCCGCATCTGGAAGTTAAAATTGTCGATGAAAATGGCAAAGTGGTTCCACGCGGTCAGTTGGGCGAGTTATGTGTGCGTGGTTATTCCGTGATGCTCGGTTATTGGGAAGATCAGGACAAAACTCAGGAAGTGATCGATGCTGCGCGCTGGATGCATACTGGCGATATTGCACAAATGGACGATAATGGCTTTGTCAAAATCAAGGGTCGGATTAAAGATGTCGTGATTCGTGGCGGTGAAAACCTATTCCCGAAAGAAATTGAAGATTTCCTTTATACCCATCCGGCAGTTTCAGATGTACAGGTGATTGGTGTGCCTGATCATCGTTATGGTGAAGAACTTTGTGCCTGCATCATTCTGCATGAAAATGATCCATGTACCGAAGAAGCAATTCGTCAGTATTGTGCTGAGCATATTTCTCACAATAAAGTGCCACGCTATGTGCGTTTCTTTCATGAATTCCCGATGACGGCATCAGGCAAAGCGCAAAAATTTAAGTTACAGGAGTTGATGCGCCAAGAGCTGCAATTGCAGGATATCGCCTCATAAGTATTCATTTATTTTTAATCATTATGCACTTGTCTTTAGTCTTACAACTAAACACAAGTGCTTTTTTATGGCCGACATTCTTTTTCTGCTCACTATTTACGAATTTTTAATCAATTTTGGGAACACGGCTATTCAATACTGCAAAAAAGAGAGCATTCACTCAATCAGGCAAAAGCAGCTGATTTCCGTTATTTCTTATGAGTATTGCTAGCAGCTTTTATGGTGCAAATGTATAAGATCAGTGAGGCGGGATATTCAAACTGGAAAATATAACTAAAACTAATCTGGAAAATAAGTTAATCCACAAAATTAGAGCATTTTTTCTTATTTCGGTTTAGTTTCAGGAGAACAGTTATGACAGATAATCAAAATCGTGAAAAATTATGGGAATTGATTAAGGATGTACGATTCTCCATGATCAGTCACACCACTGAATCTGAGGAAATCCATGCACAACCGATGACCATGCTCAACTCTGAGCAAATCAATGAAAGCCAAAATCTTTATTTTATCTTGAGAAATACCAATGATCTGGTCAATGCGATTGAATCTGGCCGTAATCAGATAGGATTATCCTTCGCCAAACCTTCTGACAGTATTTATGTTTCGATTAGTGCGCATGCACATATCAGTACAAACTCGGCGCTGATAGATGAACTTTGGAATTCATGGGCTGAAAACTGGTTTGAAGGAAGAGATGATCCGAGTGTACGAATTCTGGTTGCGGAAGCAGTCAGTGCCGAGTATTGGAACGTTACAGACAATAAAATGACCCAACTGTTTAAGGTGATGAAAGGTAGTCTTACCGGTAAAACGGATGTGCCTCATGCAGAGCATAAAAAAATGAATCTATAAAATTTAAAAATCTGCCGATGGATAAGAAGCAACTTAAAAATTTTAGCCCGCTAGCGAAAACTACCGGGCTTTTTCTCTTTATAGAACAGTCAAATTCATTGAATCATCATTCTACTTTTCAGGGGAAAATTAGTGAGGTTTACTCAATTCATAAAAATTAAAAAATTTACTTGTTTTTGAGAATAGCGAGAACCGTATGTATCAACAGAAGAACATTCATATTGGAAATAATTAACCCACTGAATCCTTGAATAATTTTTTAAATAATTATTATATCTTATAAAAAATAATGATGCATAGCAGCTTTAATGTGGATATTTATTCTAAATAATTAGAATAAGATTCTCAGGAAGAGGAGCTTTTCAAATTCCCTAAAAAAATTTCGTTATTATTTCAGGAAGATAATACTTCGAATAAAGAAAATAAGATATAAATTGCTGTTTTATATTGATTTTTAATGTTCAAACTTGAGTTTTTATTTATTTATTGCTCAACAATATAAGCTGATTACATTCCGGTATTAGTTACAAAATATTTTTTAGAATTTCTAAAAAATAGGATTGATTTGATGTTTTTTTGTGTATAATTTCGCCAAATTAAAGCCCTTGTGAATTTATAGAAAATTTCTATAAGTGAGCAGGGGTTTTTCTATGGGAATCATCCTGAAAGGGACTGCCAAACAGCTTATTTATTGTGGTGGCACACACATATGTTTTTATCTAAAACAACACATCTGGATCATGCAACTCAGCACTCTGCACAGCGTCTATCCACCTTGCTCAGTTTCTTTAGTTTAGGACTAAGTACTGCGGCGTGGGCACCGCTTATTCCTTTTGCACAGCAGCGACTTCAGCTGAATCATGCCGATTTTGGTACTTTATTGTTGTGTATCGGTGCAGGTTCTATGCTGGCTATGCCTGCAACAGGTTTATTGATTCAGAAAGTGGGTTGTCGTGCCATTATTTCGGTAGCCGTTTTATTATTGCTCATGGTGTTACCTTGCTTTGCCTTGACCAGCAGTATATTAATCATGGCGATTGCTTTGTTCCTGTTTGGTACAGCCGCGGGTAGCTTGGGTGTGGCAATTAATTTACAAGCTGTGATGGTGGAAAAAAACAGTTCCAAAAGCATGATGTCGCAGTTTCATGGCATGTGCAGTTTAGGTGGCCTAGCCGGAGTCATGACTGTTACTGCCTTACTTGCATCAGGTGTGAGCCCCTTGATGAGTGCTTTGGCAATTTGTCTTTTATTAGTGATTTTGAGCGTCATGGCTGTGCCTAACAGTTTATCGGTCATTGAAAAAGAACCAAAAACCGATACTACTGAAGTTGAAAACAAAGCTAAAAAATTCCCCAGTCCGTTAATCATTTTGATGGGTGTGGTTTGTTTTATTGCCTTTCTTTCAGAAGGTTCTGCTATGGACTGGAGCGGAATCTATTTAATCAGTGAGTATGGGGTAAAGCCTACCGTTGCTGGGCTGGCTTATACTTGCTTTGCAATCGCCATGACTTTGGGGCGTTTTGCGGGTCAGTATTTAATCAAGGCTTTGGGCGAAAAAAATATCATTATTTACGGTGCACTTTGTGCAGCGCTTGGACTGCTGATAGTCGTTGCAGCTCCGCATTGGACCGTGGTTTTATTGGGCTATGCTTTATTGGGCTTGGGCTGTTCAAACATTGTTCCGGTGATGTTTTCACGTGTTGGCCGTCAAAATGTCATGTCTAAAGCAGCGGCATTGTCATGTGTTTCAACTATGGCTTATACTGGATCTTTATTGGGACCTGCATTGGTTGGGATCACCAGTGAAATGATGGGTTTAACCATGGTTTTCACCTTGATTGCAGCTTTATTGAGCATGATTGCTTTGCTCAATCATTTTACTCAAGTCAAAGCTTGTTAAGTTAATTTCTCTAGTTACTTTGCTAAAATTGCACGGGCATATCCAAAAATGGATATGCCCGTTTTTTTAGTTAAAGAATATAAATAGCTAATTATAAGTACTTAATAATTAAAAATTTTATGATAGGTCTTTTTCGCGGGTGATGGAAAAATATTGAATTCATCAGCTCCTTTCAGATCGGCTAAAAATGCATTACGCCAGTCATTGATATCAAAAAGTTTTAAGCCATTCATTAATTGCTGATAGCGTTCTAAACGTTCTGATTTTGCCATGGTTAAGGCTTTTTTTAGCGCCTGAATCATACTGCTACAACTTTCAGGATCGACAATTAACGCTTCAGACATTTGCGCTGCTGCACCGGTATATTTTGAAAGAATTAGTACACCAGGATTTTCAGGATTTTGTGCCGCGATAAATTCTTTGGCCACCAGGTTCATCCCATCGCGTAATGAATTGACCCAGCAAATATTGGCCTGCCGGTAAATTTTCATTAATTGATCATGTGAAATGGTGTCATGGGTACAATTAATCGGCAACCAGTCATCTTGGGAAAATTCTTGATTAATCAAATCCACCTTGGATTGCAGATGCTCAAATAAATCTTTATACGCTGCGATCTCCATCCGGCAGGGACAGGCAATTTGTATGTCGGTCAGGTGTTTATGATATTCAGGATTGTTTTGTAAAAATGTTTCCAGCGCATTAAACCGTTCGATTAATCCTTTGGAATAATCAATGCGATCGACACTGATAATGGTTTGTTGATCAGCCAAACCATCGAATTCAAATACCACAGAAGCATTTTCATCTTGTTGTTGCGCGACTTTTTGTATCAGTTCCGGGTTAACCCCAATGGGATAACATTTCACCGTCACCGGATGATGATTACAGTTCAACATTTGGCTATGAACGGGTTTTGTAGCCAGGTAATAACTACATACTTCCATACACTTCTTTTGGTCCTGTTCAGTTTGCAAACCCACCACATCATACTGGCAAAGGTCTTGAATCAATGAATGTACAGTAGGAATTAAATTCCAGATTTTTATACCGGCAAAGGGAATATGCAAGAAGAAACCAATTCTATTCTTCATACCCATTTCACGACAGTAACGGGCCACGCTAAAAAAATGGTAATCATGCACCCAGATGATGTCATCGGGCTGAGCAATTTTCTTGAGTTGCTGGGCAAATAGGTGATTAACCTGTTGATAGGTCTTGTATTGCTGAGCCTGATATTCAATTAAATCTGCTCGATCATGCATGGCTGGCCATAAAGTATTATTTGCAAAGCCACAATAATAATTTTGGTATTGTTCCTCGGTTAAAGGGCAAGTAACGTATTCCACACCTTTATATTCGGTTTGATTAAAATATGGCTCTTGATGATTTTCAATTTTTTCACCATTCCAGCCTAACCAGACTCCGCCAATATCGGTAAGTGCATCTTGTAATGCCACAGCAAGACCGCCCGCCGTTACTTTATTGGGGTTGGGTAAACTTACACGATTTGATAATACGATTAATCTAGACATGCTTTTTCTCCATTTGATACTTGAGACAGTCCCAACAAACGTGCTTTTAAAAATTGCGAAAATAGATTGAGAAAATTGGCGACATCAGAAACATTCTTCAGTCGATAGTGAGCGTGAGTTGATTCTGGGCCAACTTTTATACTGATACCGTTATAGTGATTGATGACTTTGAAGCCAGATTCATCGGTTCTGTCATCGCCAATAAAGATAGGCAAAACATCACTGAAATTTAAATGTTTTAATATTTTTTCAATGGCTTTGCCTTTATCGGCCTGTAACGGAAGCAGTTCAAATACAAACTTGCCTTCATTAATTTTTAGTCCCGAATACCTATGCTGCACATTTTCGGCAATTTGTCGGGCAATATCAGCCAATTCGGGACATTGCCGATAATGAAGGGCAACGGAATAGGTTTTATTTTCAATGAGTAGCTGCGGGTAAGGGCAGCAAAGTTGCTGGATCTCTTGCTGGATGAGTGATAAATCAAATTCTTCAGCTGCAGTATTAAGTTGCACTTCATGATTCATTTTAATTTCTAGACCGTGCGTTCCGGCAATGGGCATTTCAAGCGGGGCAATCAGTTGTTCAGCAATCTGTACGGAACGTCCTGTAACAAAGCTAACGGCAACATTAAAATTATTGATTTGCTGCAATATTTTTAATGTGGTTTTAGGGATAAAACTGCGGGATGGATCAGGATGAAACTCTGAGAGCGTGCCATCAATATCCAGAAATAAGCAAATTTTTTTATCTGCGTTTAAATAAGAAGTAATAAGTTGTAATAAATTTTTTGAATAATAGCTTTCATCTGAATAATAGGAACTAGGGGTATACATTTCCAATGCTGCTCATTATCTGGTCAATAATTAATAACATTAAAAAATGAGTGAAGAATACAAATTATTATTTAAACTACATAAATTAAATAAAGTTTACATATTTTACTCTTATTTCAAATTCGAAACATTTTTACTTTGAATAACATGCTGTTATTCGAATAAAATTTAGAATGGAAGCATCTGGAAAGCTGTAAAATGTATGATATATCACATTTTTATGGTTTATTTACATTTTCTTTTTTCTCAATATCGCTGCAAAATTTCTTTTTTAAATTAAATTCCATTCAAATTTTATGTGATTTAAGTTTTTGTTAAATATAATTAAATTAAAAGATAAAAGATTTTTTTAATAAAAAAATATTAACAAAGTTACATTTCAGATAACCTGTGTTACATGAATATATATTGATCTGAATTTAATGCAGTGCAATATTCGATTGATTAAATAATATATTGAATTACATATTTAATTATTCAATTAAAGAAAATTGGACATATTTTGAATCATTATTGTTGTTAAAATAATTATTTCAAAATATGAGTCTGAAACGTTAAATAATATTTAAAAGGAGTCATTTTACTTAATCATCCTTATTACTGTATCTGAGATAGAAAAATATAGAGATATTCTACCTTTATACATTTAAAAGTTAAAAAAATGGCAACTTTAGAAAAAATATTGTTATGGGATTTATCTTGTTTAATTTGTACTTGAGTTAAAACTGAGTGTGAAGCCGACAATATGCCTGGTGATCAAGCAGAGTATTTCACCAGATGTCTAATAAAATATGCAGAAACAAAAGGATATGAGTATTTAATCGTTAAGACCCATGTCAATATCACGCTGATTATCAATCAAGTTAAATTCACGTTCTGGATGGTAGAAATTCCTGAAATTCAGTCATGACGGGCATTTATAAAATATGTCTTTAAAGCGTTTCAGCACAATTTTTATAAAATCTAGATCACTCCTTATCTATATTTAAACAGGACCAAGAATGTGAAAAATTCTTACCATTTTTTGGTACATTCAATGGTCGTGAAAAACACATAAACTCTAGCCATTCACCTGATTTTATTGATAAAATTCGATTTTTACAATGGGTCATGCATCAGATAAACGAATGATCAGATATACAGGTTTTCTAGCATATACGAACACCAGATTTATAAAAGGATAACAAAGATGAACAAACTTATATTGCTCGGCATGATTTCACTTTTTGGATTACTGGGATGCCAAACCAATCTAACAGATAGGAATAGCACCGATAGAAATGATTTGGTTCTGATCTCGAAACCCTTAGGTAGCAAACAATGTTCAGAAACCAAGGCGGATTTTCTGCTTCAAAGGCTTCAACAAGGATTAGAACAGCAGCATATTAAAGTTTTTTCTGCTGAAATTGCTACAGACCAGAGGGTACATATTGCCTTATGTGGGGCAGACGACGGGAAAATAGCGATCTTCACAGTGAAGCAGGATTCGGTTATTAAAGCTGAAAAAATGGGCTATAAGCAAAAAAGTGAAAATTAAAAAAATTGATTGCTGAAAAAAGGCGACTTCATTCAGTCGCCTTTTTTTGGGAGATCAATGAGTTATCAATTGAGATTAATTGATCCTAATCCAGGTCTGACTGCGGCCTAAAGCTGAAACTCCAATATAACCACGACCATTTAAAATCTTACCATCCTCGGATAATTTGGCATTAAAACTATAAGTTTTACCATTTTTAGGGTCGGTAATTTTTCCTCCATCATAACTATTGTTACCGGCCTTTTTTAGTCCAGATACAATTTGTACACCTTGAAGTGGTTTATTATAAAATTTACCCTTGCACTTGGTACATTTTTCACCCTCAGTACCTTCTAATACATTAATAATTTTTGCAGAAAGCACACCCGGAGCGCTTTCTGTAAATTGCACAATGGATAACGGTTTTTTGGTTTCATCATCTATGGTTTTCCACTTGCTGCCATGTAAGGGATCAGAGGCTAGGGCTAGGGTAGACACTAGCGATAGAGCCAAGAGACTGAGCATTGTTTTTATCATCGTTAGACCTCAACTGATTTGAGTAAACTTTTATTCTGGTTGAAGTCAGATGGCTTTTAACAGACCTGCGATATCTGACTTCAACAGCTACAAAATCCATAAAGCACCATGTTGAGCCCAAATGATGCTAAAAAATATTGTAATTATTGTGGATTTTTCATGGATTTATGTTCCAAATTATAAGTATTGGTACATTTTTTATCCTATTTCTCTACAGAGCTTTATTCAAGTATTCGAAAATATGTACAAAAAACTTCTTTCATAA
The DNA here is from genome assembly GCF_022012365.1 of Acinetobacter sp. SM34. NCBI lineage: Bacteria > Pseudomonadati > Pseudomonadota > Gammaproteobacteria > Moraxellales > Moraxellaceae > Acinetobacter > Acinetobacter sp. SM34. Next base: position 132,077 of record NZ_JAKLTP010000007.1, read on the forward strand.
ATCATTTTAGAAACTAAAACTTGTTCGTAAAGCCAAAATTGAAAATAGATTTTAGTCGATATTAGATTCATGAGTGTGGCATGGATGCCACACGTTTCCCATCCCTTGCGCTGCATTTTAAAGCAGTGCTTAAAACTGGCTCAGGAAGTCGTGTATGGGAAACAAAAGGTTTTTCTTGCGGACTCAAAATATATTTTGAGATCCTCATTTTGACCTTTCAAAAGTAGAGAGATTGCCTACGAAAAGATAAAAAACTAAATCAATAAAATGAGGCCGTGCTGATTTAAAAAAATCTAATATTGAACATTTTTTGATTTATGAAAGAGATCTAAAGATGAACTATTTTAAAATAATGACCAGATGAAGAATAGTTGAGAGTAGACCTCTTTCATAAATCATTTTTAACTCAACTCCAAATTATAGATTCCAGGGATTAAACTGAATCTCAAACCTAGTCGCTTAGCTCTGTTTCGGTAACGTTCAGCAAGGATTTTAAAGGTCTTCAGGCGACCATTATTCTGCTGATTATATTGTTCTGGTTCCAGATTCCCATGAATGGTTCACTGGGATTATTGTATTTTGGCTTGGCGGTTTTCAATGTTGCCGTGGTGGGAATTGGCTTATCTATATCGGCACTTTCAGTGAATATGCAACAAGCCATGCTGTTTACCTTTTTGCTGATTATGCCGCTGATGTTGCTATCCGGGCTGCTTACTTCCGTGCAAAACATGCCGCAATTTTTACAGATAGCGACCTATGTAAATCCTTTACGCTTCGGTATTGATCTGGTGCAACGTGTATATTTGGAAGGGGCACAGTTTAGTCAGGTGAAAAGGGATTTTGTGCCCATGCTGATAATGGGAGTAGTGAGCTTGCCTTTAGCGGCCTGGCTGTTTAGAAACCGTTTATAAAGGACAAATAAATAAATTTTCTTTGTATCAGCATTTCTCAGAAATCGGTGAGAAACACAGACAAAAGTTATCAATCAGGCAAAATCACTCTATAATACCGTCCATCTTTCTAGGGTCAGTCGTTCGGAATGCTGCACGAATGGCACTAGTCACACTATTGCTTAAGTCAATTTCTTATCCCTGATTCGGCTTATATTTTATTTTTTTGATTTTTATGTGTTGCACTGACACATAAGAATATTTAGGTGCCAGCATGGAAATTAAGGTCAATTATCTTGACAACCTTCGACAAGAAGCCAAGTTCGATGATTTCACGGTAATCGCCGATCAACCCATTCGCTACAAAGGCGACGGTTCAGCGCCGGGTCCATTCGACTACTTTCTCGCGTCCTCTGCATTATGTGCTGCCTACTTTGTAAAGGTGTACTGTGCAGCGCGTGATATCCCGACCGATAACATCCGTTTGTCGCAAAACAATATTGTAGACCCAGAAAACCGTTACAAGCAGATTTTTAAAATTCAGGTTGAGCTGCCAGCCGATATTTCCGAAAAAGACCGTCAAGGCATTTTGCGCTCAATTGATCGCTGCACGGTCAAGAAAGTGATCCAGACTGGTCCGGAATTTGTGATCGAAGAAGTAGAAAGCATTGATGCCGATGCTCAAGCCTTGCTGATGCCGAGCTTGACTTCGGAAAGCAGTACCTATATTCCGGGTAAAGATCTGCCATTAGAAGAAACCATCGCCAATATGTCCGGCATTATGGCGAACTTGGGGATGAAGATTGAAATCGCTTCATGGCGCAACATTGTACCGAATGTATGGTCTTTGCATATTCGTGATGCGCAATCTCCAATGTGCTTTACCAATGGTAAAGGTTCGACCAAAGAAAGTGCTTTGGCTTCGGCCTTGGGTGAATTCATTGAGCGCTTAAACTGTAACTTCTTCTATAACGACCAGTTCTGGGGTGAAGACATTGCCAATGCAGAATTTGTGCATTTCCCGGATGAAAAATGGTTCAAGCCGGGTCCGAATGGTGAATTGCCGAAAGAAATTCTGGATGAATACGCCTTAGACATTTATAACCCTGAAGATGAACTGCTCGGCACACATTTGTATGATACCAACTCGGGCAATACTGAGCGCGGGATCTGTTCACTGCCATTTGTACGTCACTCTGATGGTGAAACGGTTTATTTCCCATCCAACCTGATTGAAAACCTGTATCTTTCGAATGGGATGAGTGCAGGCAATACCTTGGCTGAAGCACAAGTGCAGTGTTTGTCTGAAATCTTTGAACGCGCAGTGAAACGTGAAATTCTGGAAGGTGAAATTGCACTGCCAGATGTACCTGAACAAGTCTTGGCGAAATATCCGGGTATTGTGGCAGGCATTAAAGGTCTGGAAGAGCAAGGCTTCCCGGTACTGGTGAAAGATGCTTCTTTAGGTGGCAAGTATCCGGTTATGTGCGTAACCTTGATGAACCCACGTACCGGTGGCGTATTTGCCTCTTTCGGTGCGCATCCTAAACTGGAAGTGGCTTTAGAGCGCAGCCTGACTGAGTTGCTGCAAGGTCGCAGCTTTGAAGGCCTAAATGATTTACCAAAACCAACCTTTAGCAGCAACGCTGTCACCGAGCCGAATAATTTTGTTGAACACTTTATCGATTCTAGCGGTGTCGTGTCATGGCGTTTCTTTAGTTCCAAGTCTGACTACCAGTTTGTGGAGTGGGACTTCACTAATGAAGGCAAAAACAGTAATGCCGAAGAAGCGGCAATGTTGTTCGGCATTCTCGAAGAAATGGGCAAAGAAGTGTATATGGCAGTGTATGAGCATTTAGGTGCAACAGCCTGCCGTATTTTGGTACCCGATTATTCGGAAATTTATCTGGTTGAAGATTTAATCTGGGACAATACCAACAAAGCCTTATTGTTCCGTGAAGATATCCTGAATTTGCACCGTTTAGATGAAGACCAGCTGGTGGCTCTGGTTGAACGTCTAGAAGAAGTGGAAGCGGATGATTACACCGACATCACCACTTTGATCGGGATCGAGTTTGACGACAACACTGTTTGGGGTCAGCTCACTATTCTCGAGTTAAAACTGCTGATTTATATTGCTTTACAAGAATTTGAAGAAGCCAAAGAACTGGTGGAAACCTTCCTTCAGTACAATACCAACACCGTTGAGCGTGGTTTGTTCTATCAGTGCATGAATGTGGTTCTGGAAGTAGAACTTGATGATGACATGGACCTGAACGATTACGAAGCCAATTTTCGCCGTATGTTTGGTGATGAACGTATGGATGCGGTGATCGGTTCTCTGGAAGGCAGTATCCGTTTCTATGGTTTAACTGAAACCAGCATGCAACTTGAAGGTTTAGACCGTCATTTACGTCTGATTGACAGCTACAAAAAACTGCATATGGCACGTGGTAAAGCTTTATCAGAGTGAACTCATTGAGAATGACTCAAATTTTCCTCTAAGGTAAATCCAAGAACGGCTTAATCATGATGATTAAGCCGTTTTCTTTTTAAAAATTCGTGGTTTAAAATGAGAAGATTGAATAACGTTTATTCTTGAATTTTAAAATCTTATAAAGCTCGTAAAGATGTAATTTCATCTTCAATTAAAGAAATCACACTGTCATTCAGCATTTGTGGTGTCGCGCCTGGATATATGGCAGTGATACTGATCTGAGGCGGTGCGACAGAGGGATAACGTGCAATCGGTAATTGAGGAATGCTCATTTGCCTGAAAGGTGGCTGAATTGATTTTAAATAAGGCTTGGCCTGCTTTAACTTCAGAGCCTTAAGTAAATAATACTTTTTCAATAATCCCGCCCACTTAAGGACGAATTTCTGCAATTTTATAGGCTTGAACACGCGCCGGTAGGTTTTCACTGAAATTCACGCTTTGCGGCTGTACTTTAAAAATACTCACTTGCGCCGCAGTACTTTCCGCTGTTTGCTGCTGTGTTTTTTAGACTTATGACAAGCCGCTAAACCCATACAGATATACAGCAACAAGAGTAAAGGGAAGAACACTCGTTTATCCATGAGAAAAGCACCTACAATTATTATTCTGTTTGTTTAAATGCGGCGTTTAAATTATGCAGACTGTCTGGAGACAGCAAGAAGCATAGTAATTTTAATAGCATGCTTTGTTTTGGGAGGGAAAATTATTATGTATCCGTATTTTTCTCTCAACCAAAATAAAACCATCCTTGTGACTGAAGATGACTATGAGAATATTGGTGACATCTTTGAACAATCCTTAAAATGAGACTTTAATAATATAAAAACCTACTATTGGTTAAATTCTAATAATCTAAATTTATGATAAAAAAGAATATTTCAAAATTACTATTTTTTTAATAAAATTACATATTACGAAAACACTAAATACTTCTACATCTTTTTAATTGAATATGCAGTTAAAAATCCTATCGGAGATGTCCATTTGCGTGCTGCCCGCTATAAAATTTTGATTGTTCTTCTGCTGATACTGGCAGTGGGTTTTGCACTTTTCCGCTGGTGGAGAGGTCCAGAACTACCGAGCTATACCTTAAGCGCTATGCCGTTGGTACAAAATGTGGTGGCGACAGGACGTGTTGCTACCGTTTCGCGTGCCGATGTCGGCAGTGAAATTACTGGTGTGGTGTTAGAGCGACGCGTTCAGGAAGGGGATCAAGTTAAGCCGGGTGACCTGTTGTTAGTACTGAAATCAGATGAATTGGCTGCCCAGGTCCGCCAGGCAGAAGTTGCGTTGACCGAATTAGCCACAAGCCGACGTCCGCAGGCAGCAGTAGAATTAGCCTCCGCCAAAGCCCAGCGTGAACAGGCCAACCGTGAAGCCAACCGTAGACGAAATGCCGAGGCAGGCATCCTTTCAGCTGAAGAAATTGAAAAGGCGGTAGAAGCTGAAAGGGTTGCACGTAATAACTTTGAAACAGCACGTTTAAAAGCAGCCGCACTGGCATCGGGTCAGGTTGAAGAGGCTTCATTACGCGAAAAGCTCGCCGTGGCACGTGCCCAACTGGACAAGACAAAAATCCGTGCAACGGCGGCAGGCACTGTGCTGACCCGGAATGTTGAACCGGGCGATCTGGTGCAGCCCGGCCAGAGCTTATTTACCATTGCACTCGATGGTAATACCGAAATCCGTGTACCTCTGGATGAACGTAATCTATCCCGCCTGGCTTTACAGCAAAAAGCCACGGTGATTGCCGATGCCTATCCTGACCAAACTTTCCCAGCATGGATTAATTTTATTGCTCCAAGTGTCGATCCTCAACGCGGTACAGTAGAACTTAAGCTCACAGTAAATCCAGTACCTGATTTTCTACGTCAGGATATGACCGTATCGGTGAATATAGAAACGGGTAGCCGCGAGCGGGCTTTAGTCATTCCAAATGATGCTTTAACTGGACTAAAAGGAGATAAAGCCACGGTACTACTGGTACGCAATGGCAAAGTCCAACGCCAGCAGGTGACTTTGGGGATGCGCGGACTGGATCGCACAGAAGTAACTTCTGGCTTAAAGGAAGGTGATCAGGTATTGGCTAATCCAGATGCTTCTTTGGAAGATGGCACGCGGGTGCGTTTAAAGCCACAAAATAGCTTAACTAAAAATCCTGCGAACCAAAGCAGTACCAAAAACGAAATACCGGTGAAATTCGATTGAAAAACTTTTTCGGACGGCTATGGACCGAATGGACAATTGCGGTCAGTTTCTTACGTGAAGGCCGGGCACAGTCCATCATGATTACTGTTGGTGTTGCAGTAGGCGTGGCTGTGATTGTGTTTGTTACTGCCTTGATTCAAGGCCTGCAATCCAATCTGGTCGACCGGACTTTAGGTACGCAGGCGCATATTCGCCTATTGTCCCCGGATGAAGTCAATCAGGTGGCACCGACTAAAGAAGGGGTGACCCAGCTTCTACTGGAAGATAAACGTGCCCAGCGACTCCGTTCGATTAATAACTGGCAGCAAATCATGACCACACTGGATCAGTTGCCAATATTGACTGCAGTTTCCCCGACGGTTTCCGGACCGGCATTGGTACAGCGTGGTGAAGCCATTGAATCTGTCGCGCTGGTCGGTATTGATCCAGAACGTTATCAGCAGATTATTCCTTTAAAGGAATATTTGCAAAGTGGTCAGCTGCGAGTAGGTGCGGATGATGTGATGATTGGTAGCGAACTGGCCAAGGACCTCGGTGTTCAGGTCGGTAGCAAGTTGCGGCTGGATACCGGACAGGAAAAGAGTACCTTGGTCAATATTGCCGGGATATTTGAGCTTGGGGTACGTGAACTGGATGCACGCTACGTGTATCTGGATCTAAAACAGGCACAATCCTTGCTGAATTTGCCGGGTGGGGTGACCGTGATTGATCTGAGAGTGAATGACCTTTTTCAGGCCGATCAAATTGCGGATCAGGTAGGACGTTTAACCTCCTTACAGGCTGAAAGCTGGATTAAAAGCAATGCCCAGTTAATGAATGCGATTTCATCCCAAAGTCTCTCCACCAATATGATTATTATCTTCGTCGCCGTTTCCGTGGCTTTTGGTATTGCCAGCGTCATGTCGGTGAGCGTGGTGCAGCGAACCCGGGAAATTGGTATTTTGCGTGCGACTGGTGCGACTCAATCGCAAATTTTAAGAGTATTTCTATTTCAGGGCGCGATTTTTGGCCTTATTGGCTCCGCAATTGGTAGTTCTGCCAGCTATGGACTTGTGTGGATATTTAATAATTTTGGTCCCGGCCTGTTTTATATTCCAGTACCAATTGAACTGGTATTTTTAGCATTGTTATTGGCAACATTGACAGGGGTATTGGCAGCAGCAGTTCCTGCTCGTCGTGCAGCAGCGCTGGATCCAGTGGAGGCAATTCGTCATGTCTGAGCAGTTTCAGGAGGTCTTGCGTTTAGAGGCGCTGCGAAAATCCTATAACATCGGTCAGCCCAATGAGGTGGAAGTCTTGCACGGCATTGATCTATGTATAGAACGGCAAGATTTTGCTGCGCTGATTGGTCCTTCAGGCTCCGGAAAAAGTACCTTATTAAATATTTTGGGGCTGTTGGATCAGCCGAGTAGTGGGGAATTGTATTTGCTGGGGCAGCCAACCAGTAAAATGCATGATACTGAACGGACTGCACTACGAGGTAACAGTATTGGCTTTGTATTCCAGTTCCATCATCTGATTCAGGCTTTTACTGCACTGCATAATATCTTGATGCCTTTAATGTTGACCCACGGCAGACCTGATAAGCAGATGATTGAGCGGGCACTTGAATTACTGGCAGCTGTCGGACTGGAAAAGTTTGCTGACCGTAAACCAAATGAGTTGTCTGGTGGACAACAACAACGTGTTGCCATTGCCCGGGCTTTAATTACCAATCCGGCTTTATTGCTGGCAGATGAACCGACCGGAAATCTGGATACGCAAACCGCTGAAGATATGTTTGCACTATTTCGTAAAGTGCATCAGGAACGGGATTGCGCTGTACTTTTGGTCACTCATGATCCGCGTCTGTCAGCGATGTGTGATCGAACCATTAACCTGGTCGATGGCCTGATTCAAAGTGATACGAGAGTGCAGCCGGTTGAAGAAGTATCTGAGTAATAGCTGAAGAGTAGGTAACCATTCATTTTTGACTCAGATTAATCAACTCATCGAGGATTATAAATTCTGATCCTCTTCGTCCTCATGTCTCTGACGGATCTGGTCTCGTTTTATCTGTGGGTCTTTGTCTACGCCTAACTGACTACGCTGAATCTCCCGATCCTGCTTTTCTTGCGGGTCTAATTCCTCTTCTGGGAATTCTTCATTCACTTCTTCATCGGTTTCTTTATCTGGATTAATCATAAGAATTTACCTTCTAAAATATGGATACCGGGTACGCTTAGCTGCTTCTCTATCTGAATATTCTTGTTATTGTATTGGAGAGCTGTAATTACACTGTTGTGTTTATAAGCTGCTTGATTTTATAAATTGTGGCTTGTGTTAATGTTGGTGTTCGTGGATGACTGGTCTACGCAGCTCAGCATAATTTGATTTTCATTTGATAGTTTTTTTTAGATGAATGTTTTACCCAATGCAAGAAAATCAAGCTGATGAATGAGGTAGCAAAAGAGATTTGGGAATAACTACCATTTAATAGGTATAACTTCTGCCACCGCTATTTATTGGTAGTAGCAAGTGGTTTTTCAATCTTTCTGGCCTATAATAATTCAGCTCAATCTCTTTCTGATCCTTTAGATCTACTTTGTATATGCCCCAATTATCCTCCTTTTTTCAAAAAAACCAGTTTTGTATTCTGGTGGAATATCTCACTTCATTAAATGAGATTTTTGCCGTAAAAACGGCATTTGCTGGCTATCCTGCTGTAATGACTTTGGCAGACCGTGTTCATTCAGATCATGATATGGCGCCGCTTGAAGCGAGTAAGCGATATCCAAACTCAGTGGAAAAGGTTCTGCATTTTGCTGGCAAAGGACGGGATATTCAGGATTTTGAGTTATTCCTACAGCAAGCTAAGGCGGCTAATATCAACAATCTTTTATTGCTGACAGGCGACAAGCTAAAAGAACATCATGATGGAAAAGACGGAGCAGAGCGTAGCCGATACCTGGAGTCGGTGAATGCTGTTATGGCGGCCAAACAATTTGGCGGATTTTGCATTGGCGTTGCATTTAACCCGTTTAAATATGTTGAAGCAGAACGCGATGCCCAGTACTTAAAACTGCATAAGAAGATTAAAGCGGGGGCTGATTTTATTATCACGCAATTGGGTTATGACATTGATGCACTCAAGCAGGTTAAGGCATTTTTAAAACGCCACCATTACGCACAGAAAATCCTCGCATGTGTGATGCCGCTCAGTTTGGCGCGCGCCAACTTTATGGTAAAAAATAAAGTTGCAGGGATTGTCATTACGCCGCATATGCTCAAAGTATTGGCAGATGAGAAACAAGCCGGACTGAGCGAGCGGGTTTATTTGCGATGTGCTTTACAAATTTTGATGTGCAAACAGCTTGGATTTGCCGGTGTTGATTTATCTGCCTGTCATAAGCCTGAAGAACAGATGCTGCTAGAAAGCTATATTGAGCAATATCGGCATCTGGGTTTAGATGCACTTGAATCGCTATGGATGTCCTTATGGAAAATTAAAACGGGGAAGGAGTTCATACCGGAACTATCTTCTTTTTCCCGCCAGCCATCATCTAGTCAGATGATTAAATATTATCAATTACATTTAATGCATGATGCTTTATTTGATTCAAAAATTGCTAAGGGTGTCGGCCGCTTTATTTTTAAAGCGCCATTTTGGGAACGCAAGGCTGCTGCAAAAACCTTGCTGAAAACTGAATTCATCAGCAAACATAGTATTGTCGGCTGTGAAAGCTGCGGGCATTGTCGTTTGGGAGATACATTATATATCTGTCCTGAAACTTGCCCGAAAGGTTTAGCCAATGGGCCGTGCGGCGGGACAAGCTTAGACCGCTGTGAATTTGGTGATCGAGAATGTATTCATTCGGTTAAAGCAAGACTCGCCAAGGCGGTAGAACAAACCCAAGTGTTAAAAGAAAAACTGATTCCAACTGTACCGATTGAAGTGCGCGGAACCAGTTCTTGGAAGAATTGGTATTTAGCGACAGAGGTTTAAAGGACTATTACTTAAAGGATCATTGTTAATCTTCATCATCCATGGCATTAGAATAGAATTTTACCCCCAAGTTTAATACGGTCACGCCCTTGGCTCATATGCCAACGGTTAATGTCACGAAGTGAGTACACACAACCACAGTATTCCTGTTGATAAAATTCTCCATTTTTACTGATTTCTAGCATACGCACAGCACCGCCATTTTTACGCCAGTTATAGTCCCAATAAGTAATGCCTGGGTAATGTGAAGCAGAACGATGACCACAATCATTAATCTGTTTCATATTTTTCCAGCGTGAAATACCCAATGAGCTACTGATCAGGCTAAAACCATTTTCTGCTACATACAGGGCAGTGCGTTCAAAGCGCATATCAAAACACATGGTACAGCGGATGCCTTTTTCAGGTTCATTCTCCATACCTTTCTAGTGATTTGCTTGGTCTAAAAAGAATGAATATGTTGATCTTTTCTCATATTAAAATGAGCTAGATTCACTTTGAATGAAATTCAAGCTTTCCTCATTAGAACTTAAATCTGAATAAACATGTATTGGATTCAGTTTGTAGGCTTTAGATGCTGCTATTAAGTTTTATTGATAAAAGCATAATAAGTTATTGTTATTTAATTAATTATATTTTGTTTTAGTAGTGATTATTACTCGGACAAGCCTCTCTTAATTTCAACTGTTTGAATGAATTTCATTGAATCATACTGCTAAACATGAATTTTTCTCACTTTGTGTTGAGGTTAAATCATTTTTATTCATCTTTGAATTCACGTATAAATTGCTCCATACATAAATTTTGATTTTGTTTTTTAGAAATTAGGGCAGTGAATACCATGAGCAATAAATTTGCATGTTCAATTAAAAAAATCCGTTTTGATGAGAACTACGAGCCAGCAAACAATACACGTTTGACGACTAACTTTGCTAATTTGGCACGTGGTGAAAGCCGCCAAGAAAATCTTCGTCGTACACTTGCAATGATCAACAATCGTTTCAATAGCTTGGCAACGGTCGATAATCCAAAGGGTGATCGTTATTCACTTGAAATCGATATCATCTCTGCGGAAATTGATATCGAAGGCAATGGTCAAACTTTCCCATTCATTGAAACCTTAAAAAGTACCATTATCGATCATCATACCAATGAACGTATTGAAGGCATGATTGGCAACAGCTTTTCATCTTATGTACGTGATTATGACTTTAGTGTGGTATTGCCATCACTTGGTTGCAAGTTCAATGAAAAGCCTGAAGACTTTGGAGACCTGCACGGCAAGCTGTATCAACATCTCGTGAATTCAGAGGTCTTTAAAGCGGAATTTAACAAACAACCTGTGATCTGTTTAAGTGTTTCAACGACTAAAACCTATTACCGTACTGCCAATGTTCACCCGATATTAGGTGTGGAATATACCAACGATGATTACTCACGTACCGATGAATACTTCGCAAAAATGGGTTTAAGCGTGCGTTATTTCAAACCTGAAAATGGTAATGCGCCGTTGGCATTCTATTTTGCAGGCGACTTGTTGCGTGATTATACCGATTTCGAATTGATCAGCGCGATCAGCACCATGGAAAGCTTCCAAAAAATCTATCGTCCTGAAATTTATAATACCAATTCACCTGCAGGTGTGGTGTATCAGCCAAGCTTGAGCTATGGGGATTATTCATTGACTCGTATTGTCTATGACCGTGTTGAACGTAGTGAATTGGCGGTAAAACAAGGTAAATGGACAGAAGAAAACTTCATCAAACCCTATAAAGACATTCTTGAACAGTGGGCTGCTAACTTCACTGTAGCCAATGCTCAGCAAAATCAAGCTGCCTAATACATCACATATAAACAAATTTAGAGAAAGAAGATTAGACATGGCACTTGTACAACCAAAAATGTTACTTCCAACATCAACAGCAGGCAGCTTACCGAAACCTTCTTGGCTCGCTGAACCTGAAAAGCTTTGGTCAGCTTGGAAACTTGAAGGTGAAGAGCTTTTAGAGGCAAAACGTGATGCATTAAAATTGTCTTTGCATGAGCAACGCCAAGCCGGGATCGATATCGTAAGTGATGGTGAGCAAACCCGTCAGCACTTTGTGACAACCTTTATTGAGCATCTTGAAGGTGTGGATTTTGAAAAGCGTGAAACCATGCGTATCCGTAACCGTTATGATGCCAGCGTGCCATCAGTGGTGGGTGAAGTTTCTCGTAAACAATCTGTGTTCGTAGAGGATGCAAAATTCTTGCGTAGCCAAACCACGCAGCCGATTAAATGGGCACTGCCGGGTCCGATGACTATGATTGACACGCTTTATGATGGTCATTATAAGAGCCGTGAAAAATTGGCGTGGGAATTTGCCAAAATTCTGAACCAAGAAGCACTTGAACTAGAAGCAGCTGGGGTTGATATCATTCAGTTTGATGAACCTGCCTTTAACGTGTTCTTTGATGAAGTGAATGATTGGGGCGTGTCGACTTTAGAGCGTGCACTTGAAGGTTTGAAATGCGAAACTGCGGTACACATTTGCTACGGTTATGGCATTAAAGCCAATACAGATTGGAAAAAAACCTTGGGTAATGAATGGCGTCAATACGAAGAAGCCTTCCCAAAACTACAAAAGTCTAAGATCGATATCGTGTCACTCGAATGCCAAAATTCACGTGTACCGATGGATTTGATTGAACTGATTCGTGGCAAAAAAGTCATGGTTGGGGCGATTGATGTGGCGACCAACCAAATTGAAACCCCTGAAGAAGTAGCAAATACTTTACGTAAGGCGCTTCAGTTCGTCGATGCTGACAAGCTTTATCCATCGACCAACTGCGGTATGACACCTTTATCTCGTCCAGTCGCTCGCGGCAAACTCGAAGCATTAAGCGCAGGTGCTGCCATTGTTCGTCAAGAACTGACCGCTTAATTCTAAGCTGTCTCAATAAGTGCAGGGTGGATGATATATCAAATTATCCATTTCCCTGACTTGAGTAAGAGACAAGCCATATATACATTTGAGATAGAAGAGATGATTGAAGCAACCGATTTTAGAAATGCAATGTCCTTGTTAACGACTGCTGTGAATGTAATCACCACACAAGGTACAGCAGGGATGCATGGTTTCACTGCATCCGCCGTATGTAGTGTGACCGATACACCGCCGACATTACTGGTTTGCATGAATCAATCATCTCGCTCACATGCACATTTTATTGAAAATAAAGTCCTGTCAGTGAATGTCTTAAGCACACAGCATGAACAGATCTCAAATGCATTTGCATCGAGCAAATTCAGTTCTGAACAGCGATTTCAATTGGGTGCTTGGACAACACTAAAAACAGGTGCTCCGATTCTCGAAGATGCACTTGTTAGTTTTGATTGCCAAATTGAAGAAATGCAAAACGTCGGTACACACAGCATTTTCTTATGCTGTGTCGTAGCGATTAAACAAAGTCAGCAAGAAGAAAGCCTAGTCTATTTTAACCGTGCTTATCATCAAGTCGGTCAACTCGAACTCGCTTAATTACTCATTGCTTCAATACTCCATTCTTTAAAAGTCAGCATATCGTGGAACTTATTATTTTTTTAATCATCGGGGCACTTGCTGGATTTGCAGCAGGTCTCTTCGGTGTCGGTGGTGGTACGATTATCGTCCCACTCTTGTTTATCGTCTTTACCCAAATGGATTACAGTCCTGATGTCATTATGCATTTGGCGTTAGGGACTTCACTCGCGACGATTGTGGTGACGTCGATTAGCTCATTGATGGCACACCATAAAAATGGTGCGGTGATGTGGCCGGTATTTAAAAACCTGGCGCCACCGATGGCGATCGGCTGTTTTGCCGGAGCAGCCATTGCAGGATGGCTTTCAGGAATACATCTTCAACTCATTGTTGGTTTATTCTTGATTTGGGTAGCATATACCATGTTTACTGGTGCTAAAAAGGCAGTCGATCCAACAAAGTCTTTGCCTTCAACAGGTAAACAAATTGCTGCAGGTTCTGTGATTGGTGTGGCTTCAGCCATTTTTGGGATTGGCGGTGGTAGTGTCACTGTGCCATATCTCACCCGTTATGGTGTGGTGATGCAAAAGGCGGTCGGAACATCGGCTGCTTGTGGTTTACCAATTGCGATTGCAGGTGCTTTGGGCTTTATGATTTTTGGGATGAAAGCGCATGCGGCTGTTCCCAATAGTATAGGCTATGTACATACTTATGCATTCTTAGGCATCAGCCTCATGAGTTTCTTTACCGCAAAGTTGGGTGCAAAAACAGCGCATGCATTATCACCACAAGTGCTTAAAAAATGTTTTGCCTTATTGTTAGTTATTGTAGGATGCTTTTTCCTGTTTAAGGCCTTCAATTAAATCATTATCAGCAAATAAAGCTCACTATATCTGGGCTTTATTATTTTATAGGAATTAAATTTGTATTAGGCTTTTTGCATAAGTCGAGTTTTGAAAAATATTTGATTCACAATGAGAATTCCCTCTCCTTTGAAAAGGATGAGCGTTAATACGCGCAAGAGGGAGAGGATTTGTATGAGAAATTCCCCTCATCCTCTTGCGCAGCGTTGCTGCTCATCCCCGTGGGAGAAGGGACTTTTCAATATTAATTTAAAGTCAATTGATGAGCATTTTTGACTTTAGAAAAAATTCTAATAAATCATTAACAAATCAATAGCAGACGATATACATTATTTTCAGCAGGTGCTCTATGTACACAAGGCAAAACTTGCTGTGTTGGATGATCAACTGCCAAGCGCCAAAGATGTCCTAGGCCTAAATTCACAGGTTTTGCATCAGGTTTAGGTTGATAATGCAGATCAAAGAAATATTCTTCTAAAAAATTTTCAAATCCTGCTTCTGCGCCGTCATATAGTGCTTTTAGTTGTGCTCTAATTTCTGGAATCAAAATCTTTTGCTCGACCTGATCATTCGGCAAAATATCGCTTGCAGCACCGTAATAGGTACATAAAAAGGTATCTGTACCAATCGGTGAGCGATCGACATGAAAGGAATAGACATCTGTCGAAATAAAATCCAGTTCATCATCCCGTTCATAACTTTTAAGCAAATTCAGAGAAGGGGATGCACCAAAATCGGTTAAAAGTTGCATATCCTTTAAGATAATTTCTCTAGCCAGATGACCATTTTCTGAAAGCTGAAGCGCCAAAAGATCTTCAATAGAAACTTCCGTAATGTTCTCTTTTAAATAAAGTTTAGCGACAATCTCTTTAAAATCACCCGCCAAATTTCTAGACCAGCAAATGGCATTCATATCGTCTTGAAAATTTGAATGAACAAGTTCAGAAAAAGTTGAAACCACACTAATTTGATTGTTTCCAGAAAATGTATTCGTCATACCCGAATGAAATTATTCATTAATCATGTCTAATTATATACACTCAGCGCTATAGAGATGGAAAATGATTAAGGACATAAGACAATTTTATAGACGACACCATTTTCGGTTTTTCAGATCGTGAAAAATAAAAGTGCCATTTGGCACAAAATCGCATTCATTACTTATCAAACTTACTAAGTGGATAGGCAATACTTTTTTATAAAAAAAATAAATATGCATATAAAAAAACTTGATTAAATCGATTTTTAGTGTATAGTTAACTTAACTAGAAAAAAGTCTTGTTTCGGTAAATCTTCTTTAAGTATCGCAGTTTTAGTCATAATCCTTCGTTTTTTTCAGATTTTAAGTCTCATTCTTTATTATTTCAAAGTTATAATCGGTCAACAAAATGACTAAAAAATTAGTAGGATATATTATGTCAAACTCAAATATTGTTAAAGGTACTGTTAAGTGGTTCAACGAAACTAAAGGTTTTGGTTTCATTCAACAAGAATCAGGTCCAGACGTTTTTGCTCATTTCAGCGAAATCGCGAGTTCAGGTTTCAAAACCTTACTTGAAGGCCAGCAAGTTGAATTCAGTATAGCTCAAGGTCAAAAAGGACCGAATGCTGTAAATATTGTTGCTATCTAAGTAATAATAGGCAGTAATAAAAAGCACTCATGAGTGCTTTTTTTATACTTTAAAATTTGTTTTCAAAATTGAAAAAATCTCTAAAAAATAGGATATAAGTTGTTAAAAATAAATGATTTAATTGCAAAATCTAAAAATGGTACTGAAATTATTGTTTCATTAATTCCCCTCAATAAAATGCAAAATACACGTCAAGGTTTAAAAAGAGTAGAAGTGGGTAAAAGAGTTCTTCTTTCATCGGGAATCGAGGTTGATTTAAATTTGGATGGCCGTACATTTTACACTTCTCCAAATCAATTATTTAAATTAAACCATAAAGTTTCTTAGAGATAAAATTAATAAACATCAATATCTTAGGTTTTCCCACTACAATTTTATTAAGGGTATATATGTTTAAACAGAGTCTCAGCGTGAAAGATCAGTTTGGTGTTAAACACGCTATTCAAGCAACAGTGGATCATCAGTTTGCCAACACGCAATCTCATTCGAATATAAAATATATCACCGTTGATGGTGAAGATATTCGACCTGGTTTTGAAATGTTTTTCCAAAGTACTGTGAGTGGAAAAATTTTTAAAATCTTATAGATAATAATTTATGTTAGATCATTATTACCACAAGTATATGTTGCGTATGATCCAGTGTGTGCAAAGGATCTGCCAAGTTTCAGAGTGGGAGAACAGTCTTATTTTTTAGACAAGTAAAATATATAAGTCAAAAATCCTTTTCAGATGCGTTTCTCTTATACGCAGGCTATACAAGAACCACCGTCAGCCCAGTTCTTATAAACTGGGCTGATTGATTTTTTAAAGCTAATTATGAAATTTTGTCAAAGTGGGTTTTATTTTCATAATTAGCTTTAATTTCTGCTGAAAATTTCATAATTAATTTTTATGAACAACATCATAAGAGGTAAGCGTTTTACGTAATATCTTATTTAACTTATGTTCACAATAAATTATTAAAATTTATATTTTATTTTCAATAATTTATTTCGATAAATTAATTTACTTAAATAATCATAGTTCATGAACCTAAGCTTTTTTTAAACTAAAATTAAAATCATAAGTTCTTTCATTCGATTGAAGCCTACTCTCGTTTATTGAGGAAAAGGCATCAAAAGATGCCTTTTTTCTCTTTTCCCTGAATTTATTCTGAAATTTTTATCACTACTTTACCTTTGGCTCTTCCAGTATTTACATATTGGAAAGCATCTTTAATCTCACTGAATTCATAAGTCTTATCAACGATTGGATTTATTTTCCCAGACTCGACTAATTTTGAAATTTCAGATAACTGTTGACCATTCGGTTGCATAAACAAAAATGAGTAGGTGATGCCTCTTTTTTTTGCTTTATTGCGGATTGACCAACTTAAAAGGGGGATAATACATTTCAGTAACCAATTTGCATGAATTGCTTCTGCGAAATCACGATCAGGTGGACCTGAGATACTAATAATACGACCACCACGTTTAAGGACATTTAGAGACTTCTCTAAAGTTTTTCCACCTTGCGTATCTAAAACTACGTCATAGTCTTTAAGTTCTTGCTCAAAATCAGTGGTTTTGTAGTCAATGATCGTGTCTGCACCTAATGCTTTGACCCAGCGAATATTTTTTCCACTTGTGGTTGTTGCAACAGTTGCACCCAAGTGTTTCGCAAGCTGAATAGCAATTGATCCAACACCGCCAGAACCAGCATGAATCAGTACTTTTTGTCCTGCTTGAACTTTCGCAATTTCGACCAAAGCTTGCCATGCAGTTAAAGAAACAAGGGGAAGAGACGCTGCGAGTTCCATAGAAATATTTTGAGGTTTTAGTGCCAGTGAAGATTGCTGTACGACCGTATATTCGGCAAAAGCACCATTCGAATCTGTCTTGGCATACACTTCATCACCGACTTTGAACCGAGTGACATTTGCTCCAACATGAACAACTGTACCAGCAAAATCATTGCCTAAAATAAAAGGAAATTGAACGGGCAGAATTGCCTTAAATTCACCTTCTAAAACTCTTAAGTCGAGTGGGTTAATACTTGCGGCATGAACTTTAATGAGTACATCATTTTCTGTTAGAACTGGTTTGGATTGTTCATCCAGTTGTACATCATTGATATTGCCGTAGCGGTTAATGTAGGCTGCTTTCATATTAGGACCTCTATTTTTTGAATTTTGTTTTAACGTTTCATAAGCATCATTAAACTTTCAAGCTGCGTTGAATTAATGTGTCAAAGATCTTTACTGGGGCAAATTTTCGTAAATTTTTCAAATGTTTTGCAGCCTTGCCCGAGGTATAGCGGGGTAATATGTTTTGACTGTTGATGACCGTTAAAATGGTCTTAGCAACAACACTCGGATCATCTGACTTATTAATTGATTTTATCATTTGTTGATGTAGCTTCTCACGAATGTGATCATACGCTGAGACTTTTGCATCTGCTTCAAGTAAGTTTATTCCTAATGAGGTTTTGGTGTAAGCAGGTTCAATAAGAGAAACACGAATGCCTTGAGACCTTAACTCATGATCTAAAGACTCTGAATAACCTTCGAGCGCATGTTTTGAAGCAGAATAAAGCGCACCAAAAGGTGTTGGTAAAAGTCCTAAAATTGAACTGATATTGAGAATAAGTCCAGATTTCTGTTCACGCATCACAGGAAGTGCCGCACGGGTCATTCGGGCAGCACCAAAAAAATTGGTATCAAAAATAGCTTGAGCTTGTTGCATCGAACTTTCTTCAGCGCCAGCTGGTGCGATTGCAAATCCTGCATTATTGATCAAAACATCAATTCGACCTTCATTCTGAATCACTTTTTCTATTGCATGATTCACCGAATCATCATTATTTACATCTAGCTCAATCAGATGGAATTTATATTGCGAAGCATCACTTGTACGTCGACTCGTACCGTAAACAATAAAACCTGCCTCATGTAAAAGCTCTGCTGTTGCTAAACCAATACCAGAAGATGCACCTGTAATAAGAACTACTTTACTCGTCATACCAAATTTCTCACTTGTAATATGTTGGTGATTGGATAACCAATTTCACCTTGATGTTTAGATCATAATCTAAAATTAAAATAGTTACTACTAAAAAGATAGTGACAGTGTGATTTTTGGGGAGTATATTAAGTACTAAATAAGTACTGACTGTGAATGTATGCTGTTAATCTCAATAGATTGCTCATAAAAAACAGTTAAATCAGTTGAATGAATAGAATGTGAGGAACAAAACAAATGAAATTTCTATTAAATACAATTGCTATGGGATTAACGGTGGTCTCTATCTTTAGTTCCCCATTAACTCAGGCAGAGACGGTGGCATCTATTTCTTTTCGTGACCCCGTGACTCAGGCAAATAAAGTGTCATCCAACATCGTTGTCAATCAGCAAACTGTTCAGAACCCTCAGCAAGATACAAATTGGAAGAATGTCCCGACTCAATTTATTAATGCAGGCGGTATTAACTTCGCTTACCGAGAATATGGTCAACAAAATGGTGGAACGCCTGTCATTTTCTTAAATCATTTGGCTGCTGTATTAGACAATTGGGACCCAAGAATCATTGATGGAATTGCCGCAAAACATCATGTGGTGGTTTTTGATAATCGCGGTGTTGGTGCTTCTACTGGTAAACCTGCCCAGTCGATTGAACAAATGGCAGATGACGCCATTACTTTTATTCAAGCAAAAGGATTTAAACAGGTTGATTTATTTGGTTTTTCAATGGGTGGCATGATTTCGCAAGAGATTGTGCTAAAACAGCCGCAATTGATCCGAAAAATGATCCTATCGGGAACTGGACCTGCGGGTGGTACTGGAATTAGTACAGTGGGTCGAGTTTCAAATTGGGATTTAGTCCGTGGTATGACGACTCGCCAAGATCCTAAAGTTTACTTATTTTTTACTCGGACAGACAATGGTAAAGCTGCTGCAAAAGCATTTGTGCAACGGATAAATGAACGAACTGAAAATCGCAATAAAAAAATAACGCTTTCTGCATATCGTGCCCAGCTTAAAGCCTTAAAAAAATGGGGAAGTAAAAAACCTGCTGACCTTTCAGTCATTCAACAACCCGTCTTAGTGGCGAATGGTGATCATGACCGTATGGTTCCAACGGTCAATACGTATGACTTGGCAAAACGCCTTCCAAATAGCTCGCTCATCATTTATCCAGATGCAGGACATGGTGGAATCTTTCAGTTTCATCAAGATTTCGTCAAGCAATCTTTAACTTTCTTAGCGAAATAGATTTCAACTTAATCGTGTATAAAAAATAGGATAACGACGATGACTACGATTACACACCAAACAGCCGAGACTCAATTCATTGAAGTCGATGGAGCAAGTTTTGCCTATCGTCGCTGGGGTAATACAAATACAGAGCAACCTCCTTTATTTTTTCTTCAGCATTTCCGAGGCGGTTTAGACAATTGGGATCCATTCATTACAGATGGATTAGCAGCAGGACGAGAAGTCATTTTATTCAATGGGCGCGGTGTCGCTTCATCTACAGGTCAGCCACGTACCCGCATTGAGGATATGGCTGATGATGCTGCCGCAGTGATTCGTGCATTGGGTTTAAATCAAGTCGATCTACTCGGATTTTCATTGGGAGGATTTCAGGCACAGGATTTAGTTCGTCGTCATCCAGAGTTGGTCAGAAAATTAATGCTTTTGGGAACAGGCCCAAGAGGTGGAAAACCACGTGGTGATGACCCAGATGTACCAGCTTTAGTCTTGAAGCATGCAACGACTGCTGTGCCTTCTGAAGAGGACTTTCTATTTTTATTCTTTGGTCGATCACCAAAAGCAATTCAAGCAGGGCGTGAATTTTGGCAACGTCGACATCAACGTAAAGATCAGGATCCAGCGAGTTCAGTCGATGTGATGCAGGCTCAGATTGAAGCCAATATGCACTTTTTACCGAAACTTGATGAACAAGATCCATTTGCGCATTTACGTGAGATTAAACAGCCTACTTTTATTCTCAATGGTGTAGATGATGTGATGATTCCGACCATCAATGCCTATCAGATGGCACTTAATATTCCAAATGCACAGCTATTCATTTATCCAGATGCAGGGCATGGCGCACAGTTTCAGTATCCAGAACGTTTCGTTAAACATGCCATACAGTTTCTAGATGAGTAATTAATCAAAACTCCGAAAGGATCTGATTCAAATATAGATAAGTAGATAAATAAAATGATGAAATTTAAGTTATTGCTGTGGATACTGACCAAGCTGTTACAACGAGCTGTGAAAAGCAATCCGAAATGTGCAGCCTATGTGAAAGATAAAAATGTTACATTCCAAATCCAAACTGCAAGTGGTGAAGGGCGTTATTTTGAAGTCAAAAATGGCAAGCTAAGTTCTCACGCAGGACAAACCCAGTCCCCAAGTTTTACCTTTACCTTTAAAACAGGTAATAAGGGTTTTGCGGTGTTATCAGCTAAAGATAGTGTCAATACGTTTCTAACTGCTCTTAGAACAGAGGATCTTGTGATTACTGGAAACTTTGTAGATGTCATGTGGTTTCAAAGTTTAGTGGACTTTATTCAACCTCATTCTCAATCATCTTCCACTGTGTGAGCGAAGCCCATGACTCATTTGCAATTAAAAACGAATCTCCTGAATCAGCCTTTAACTTTACCTAATGGTGTGGTGATTCCAAATCGGTTGGCAAAAGCAGCAACCAGTGAAACTTTAGCCACCTATTCCAATAATCCAACTGAAAAGCATATACGGTTATATCAACGCTGGGCGGCATCAGGGATTGGCATGATTATCACGGGCAACATTATGATTGATCGACGTGCCTTAGGTGAACCGGGGAATGTTGTGATTGAAGATGAGCGTGATTTTGAAATTTTACAGAAATGGGCGAAAAGCGTGACCGAGCAAGGTTCTCAATTGTGGGCACAACTCAATCATCCGGGAAAACAATCACCGAAAGGATTAAATGTCCGTAATATTTCTGCATCGGCCGTGCCATTTGGGGTTGAAATGCAATCTTTATTTGCGACTCCAGATGAAGCAACTCATGAGGAGATCATAGAGATTATTCAACGCTTTGGTCGTAGTGCTGCAATATGTAAAAAGGCAGGATTTAGTGGTGTTGAAATCCATGCTGCACATGGATATTTGATTAATCAATTTTTATCTCCATTACATAATTTAAGAAAGGACGAGTGGGGTGGCACACCCGAAAAACGTCGTAAGTTCCTAATGGACGTTTATACAGAAATACGAAAACAGGTCGGTACAGATTTTCCAATCGCGATAAAACTTAATTCAGCTGATTTTCAAAAAGGTGGATTTACGGAAGAAGACTCTTTAGAGGTTATTAAGGCATTAGCAGACGCAGGAATTGATCTGATTGAAATCTCAGGTGGTACTTACGAATCTGGTGTAGCTAAAGCACCAGAGAAATCTTCAACCATTGCCCGTGAAGCATTTTTTATTGATTTTGCTGAAAAGGTGAGAAAGCATGTAACAACACCATTAATGGTGACAGGTGGTTCTAGAAGTGCAGAGGGAATGAATCAAGCGCTAGAATCCAATGCATTTGATGTGGTTGGAATTGCAAGACTGATGGCAATAGACCCAGATGCTCCCAAATATTTGTTAGCAGGGACAGATAGCAAACAAAAGGTTCAACCCATAAAAACAGGAATTAAAAAAATCGATAGTCTTGGTATTATGGAAGTTCTTTGGTACACCCAACAACTTAACCGTATTGCTCAAGGTAAAGCACCAAAACCTAAAGAAAGTGGTTTATGGGCATTTATTAAATCTGTTTTACGTAGTGGTTGGGGAACATATGCGACCCAGCGTAGCCGGATAAAATCTTAAACCATTCGTTGAAGCTATGAAAAAAGCACTCATTTTGGGTGCTTTTTAGCTTTATTCACCTTGTGGCGAATAGGTCGTGTACCAATTTCGGCTCCTGTCACTTGATCAATCACAATAGGCTTAATTTCAGTACCATTTTCAGCATCAAGAAACGTTACCATTTCTTCAGGATGTTCATAAGGTTTGTATTTACGTCCCCATGCACCAATCACAAATAATACAGGGAGAAAATCCTGACCAGCTTGAGTTAATACATATTCTTCACGAGGAGGATGTTCTGAATATTGTCTTTTTTCAAGTAATCCTTCATCAACTAAAACAGACAAACGTTTAGTTAACATTGTCGGAGCAATGCCTAAATTTTTACGAAATTGGTCAAATCGAGTAAAACCTGCATGTGCATCTCGTAATATCAGCATACTCCAAGCATCACCTAAAACAGACAAACTTCTGGCAATTGGGCAGATTTCAAGACTGGTATTTGTACTCATAGGGAATTAACAAACTGAAAAGTAACTACTATAACAATAGTAACATACTCTGACTTATTAAAGAAAAGCTATTCATCAATAACTTCTATTTTTACTTATAGGTTCTCATAAATTTTATTCAGTATTAATGAACTAAGTTGCAGGTGTTATTTACTGCACTTATGTTCACCAAAAGTCTAGTTCATAAATATATTTATAAAATTTAATAGCTTGAAAAGAATTTTCATTTTTACTGAAAAACTTGGTTCATGAATCCGTTAGAAATAATCAAATTTTTCACAATAACAAGAAAATGTGTTTGATTTAACATACATTTTTAAAATTGAACAACACCATTCACATTTTGATGAGATGAATCCAGAAACATTCGATGAATGGTAAATATCTAGGGTATACCCTAAAACAACATATTTTTATCTAACTAAACAATGTCTCTTTTAAATCTATTACTTATAATAGACAAATTGGATTGTTTTTAGTCAATTTGGAGCAAAGTGCATAAAAGGTCAAAAAGTCGGCTATGTCCGAGTCAGCTCAGTCGAGCAAAATACGGGACGCCAACTTGAAGGCATCGAAATTGATCGGCTGTTCATAGACAAAGCTTCGGGTAAAAATACCGACCGCCCCAAATTTCAGGAAATGCTGAACTATGTTCGAGAAGGGGACATGGTGGTGGTACATTCGATGGATCGTTTTGCGCGTAGCTTAAAAGATCTAGTTGAAGAAGTAGACAAATTGGTTAAGCGGGGTATTGCGATTCAATTTATCAAAGAAAAAATTACCTTTACTGCCCAAGCCACGCCGATGGATAACCTGATGTTGCAACTGATGGGGGCTTTTGCTCAGTTTGAACGTGAAATTATTTTAGAACGGCAAAAAGAAGGCATTAAACTGGCAGCGGCTCAAGGTAAATATAAAGGTCGGGTCCATAAACTCAAACCAGATCAGGCGAATGCTTTACGTCAGGCTTGGGCAGAAGGGAAATATAGTTCGAAGGCTGCTTTGGGGAAGGCTTTTGGAATTAGCCGGCAGGCTGTTTATCGGTATTTAAAAGCTGATGATTAACTCAATTTAAATTGGTAATTCTATAGTTTACTTA